>NZ_WLUL01000003.1:0-186538 GCF_009706585.1 Providencia sp. wls1916 | reverse complement strand
CAATACTAATGAACCGTGAGGCTTAACCTGACAACACCGAAGGTGTTTTCGAGATGAGAGATTGAGTTGATTTTCAAAGAAAGTGAGAAGCCGGAAGGTAGACACACAGCTTGTTCAGGATTGATATTCTGGTTTAAGAGAAAACTTAGACGGGAATAAACAGAATTTGTCTGGCGGCAATAGCGCGGTGGTCCCACCTGACCCCATGCCGAACTCAGTGGTGAAACGCCGTAGCGCCGATGGTAGTGTGGGGTCTCCCCATGTGAGAGTAGGGAACTGCCAGACATTAAATTAAAGCTTATTGCGAAGCAATAAGTTGCTGAAAGGCAAAAAGAATAAGTGGAGCGGTAGTTCAGTTGGTTAGAATACCTGCCTGTCACGCAGGGGGTCGCGGGTTCGAGTCCCGTCCGTTCCGCCACTTAATTTAGGGGCGTAGTTCAATTGGTAGAGCACCGGTCTCCAAAACCGGGTGTTGGGAGTTCGAGTCTCTCCGCCCCTGCCAGTTACCAATTAAGTAATAATAAAAGAAGTATCTATTGATAACCCGATTATATTAATCGGGTTTTTCTTTTTGTACCCCTTCATTTCTTCCTAACTATAAAATTTCCTAGCACTTATCCTACCTATCTACCTTTAAATATTCCATTTAAGTGATAAAACATAGCAATAAAAAAGGGCGACAGTTCGCCCTGTTTTGAATTCTCTAATGTCTATTGGGTGTTTGGTATTGGTGTTTTAATAAGTTGATTAATTAGAACTTGCTGATCATTTTTTTTCAGCCAAATTGCATATAAAGGCTTAGTAATAACGTTATTTGAGAGTGTTTTTAACGTTGGATAATGTTGGAGCCAATGTGTTGGTAAAAATGCCGCTGAAAGCGATACAGGCAACAATTGACGCGTAATTTCTGCGGACGTCGTAATCATTACAGGGGAATCATCTTGAAGTAGCGTTGGTTCATTCTTGGGATGAAAATCAGCCCCCCATTCTAGCTTGATAAAATTATACTGAGTAAGGGCTATATTCTTTTGGGATGCCATTAATTGAAGTTGAATAGAACCAATGATGGTACTTTCAAATTCATCCATTTTTGGTGGCTCGATCGCTATCAGTAAGTCTAATTCTCTAGAGTGTAACTGTTTGACGAGTGATTGGCGTGTAGATACGCGAGCTTCTAATCGTAGCTCATCATGTTGGTTATATAAAACTTCCAACCAGCCAGTGAGATAACTTTCCCATAATGATGAAGTAGCGCCGATAGATAGCTCGGTATGCTGGGATGCGTGTGATATCTCTTTTTTGGCTTGAAGCCATGTATTCATTAGAGATTCAGCATAAGGAACTAAACGTTCTCCAGCAGCAGTTAAACGAATATTATTTCGGTGTCGTGTGAATAGACTTGTACCTAATTGAGTTTCTAACTGTCTGATACGAAAGCTAACGGCAGACTGCGTTAAGTAGAGAGATTCTGCGGCTCTGCCGAAGTGTCTGGTTCTACTAACTTCTAAAAAAGTTCTTAATAACTCGCTGTCCACACGCATCTCCAATAATTTTTGTCGTGATGATTCAAATGTTTTGTTTTACAGATTGTCAATGCTGTCTAATACTCCGCGCCATATAGAGTTGACCGTAATCAGTTAGGAGTGTGTCAGATGGCAGATAGCTTCATCACGACTAATCGTTTTTTTGATAATAAACATTACCCACGTGGCTTTTCTCGTCATGGTGATTTCACCATCAAAGAAGCTCAGTTGCTAGAACGTCATGGTCAAGCTTTCAATGAGCTTGATACAGGAAAACGCGCAGCGCAAACAGAAGAAGAAAAATTATTCGTCGCTGTTTGCCGTGGAGAGCGCGAACCTACAACCCTTGAAGAAAAAGTATGGGTGAAATATTCTAGCAGAATTAACCGTCCAAAGCGCTTCCACACACTATCGGGTGGTAAGCCACAGATAGATCCATCAGAAGACTATACTGATACGGATGATTAATTTCATTAGTATTAAAACAGTATAAGCATTAAAACAAATAGGGACTTAGGTCCCTTTTGTTGTTTATGTCTAAGCATTAACTTTTGTCTTAATTCCTTCAGCTTACTTGTTTTTGCAAATGAAGCAATAACTTATCCATTGCCCGATACCCTAGCGCCTCTAGTAAATGTTCACGTTGTATATTCGGTGAATAGCTAAGATCTGCAATTGTTCGCGAAACTCTAAGAATCCTGTGCCAAGCGCGGATAGATAGCCCTAGTTTAATAAGTGCATTCTCTAAGAATAGTGCATCTTCAGCAGCCAGTAGGCAGGTTTTTGTTGTTTCACTTGCTGTTAGCTGACTATTAATTTTACCCGCTCGATTGATTTGTTGGTTTCTTGCTTCAATAACTCGTAAGCGAATTTGTTTGCTAGCTTCGCCTTGGTGCGTTTGTTGACTTAAAGTACCTAGAGGGAGTAGAGGGATCTCAATAGAGAGATCAAACCTGTCTAAGAATGGCCCTGAAATGCGTGATAAGTATCGTAGTACTTTCGCTGGAGAGGTACGACTCATTTCTCCTTGGTAATGCCCAGTGGGGCTAGGGTTAAGGGCTGCGATTAATTGGAAGTTAGCAGGGAAACACACCTTAGCTTTTGCTCTTGAAATGACAATTTGATGAGATTCTAGCGGTTCTCGTAAAGAGTCTAATACGGAGCGTGTGAATTCAGGTAATTCATCTAGAAACAATATGCCGTGATGGGCGAGGGATATCTCTCCTGGCTTAGGTAAGGAGCCACCACCAATCAAAGCGGTCATTGATGTATTGTGGTGAGGGCATCTAAATGGTCGTGTAGGCCACTTATTTATGGTTTCCATGGTTTGGCTAAGGCTATGTAATGCTGTGACTTCCAGTGCTTCTTGAGGCGTTAAGGGCGGGAGTAAAGTTATCAACCTGTGAGCTAACATAGTTTTACCTGTACCAGGAGGACCTAGCAGTAATAAATTGTGTCCACCTGCTGCGCTGATTTCTAATGCTCGCTTTCCTTGCTCTTGACCTATGATATCGCGAATATCATTTTCATGGTCAGAGGGATAAGCATGTTGAATAACTTGTTGATTCCTCGATAGTGTACTTTTTTGATGCAAGTAATGACAAAGTTCCAGTAAAGATGCGGCAAAACAGACGCTACTATCTGCTAATAAACTGAGTTGATATTGATTATCTTTCGATAGAATTAATTGTCTGTTTTGGTTTATTGCTGCTTGAGCGGCAGGGATCCCGCCGTTGACATAACGTATATCTCCAGAGAGCGCTAATTCACCAAGAAACTCATGGTGCTCCAATAACTGATCAGGAATTTGTCCAGATGCCGCCAGTATTGCAATCGCAATAGCTAAATCATAACGACCACTTTCTTTAGGCAAATCTGCTGGCGCTAAGTTTACCGTCATCTTTTTTACTGGATATTCAAAGCCACTATTGACCATAGCACTCCGTACCCTATCTCGCGCTTCTTTAACTGCAGTTTCTGGTAATCCAACTAGAGTTAACCCCGGTAGTCCATTACTAATATGAGCTTCAACGGTCACAAGAGGAGCGTCTAATCCAATAGATGCTCGCGTGTAAACAATAGCTAACGCCATAAATCACCTCTTTGATTGACTAGCATAATATTCTGTTGTGAATCAGGCGTGTTTTTCTATTGTGATTTTCATATTTGCGAAGCGACTCGATAATTAAATTGTTTAATTGCATGGGTGTTTCATTTTTTCTCGATGCGCTTTGAAGCCTTTAACTTAGCTAGTTACATTCATTTTGTTTTTTGAATAACAATAGTTTCAACAGCAAATTGGTTAATTGAGGTTAATTTTTTGGATAGGCTTGATGGCGTACATTTCGCTAAATCAGAGATAGAGAATTGAGCTAAATCATGGGCAAATATTATTGCTAATCGCTAGTTTTTTGCTTTATTAATAGTTGTTTAGTCTGATTTAATTGTAATTCATTGAATTTAAATGAAATAAAAAACTTAATCATTAAAAAAATAAATAAGAGTTGTCAAAGTAATTTTAAAATGATAGTTCTTTAATAAAGATAACGATTAAAGTTGAAAAGATTAAACACATGAACAAATTCATCCAAGTGATTAGCCTAATTATTAGCGTGGTGGTGATTATTATCCCACCGTGCGGGGCTGCACTTGGACGACGAAAGCTGAAATAATAGCTAAATCTTACGAGAACCCCGCACCGAAAGGCGCGGGGTTTTTTTTTGACATAAAATTTATGCAAACCAACAAAGATAATAAAAACATAATAAATACAAGTAAATAAAAAGGCAGATAGGTGATAAACATGAACGGAGCACAGTGGTTAGTTCAAGCATTAAGGACACAAGGCGTTGATACTGTTTTTGGATATCCAGGTGGCGCTATCATGCCTGTTTATGACGCGTTGTACGATGGTGGTGTGGAGCATTTGCTGTGTCGCCATGAGCAAGGCGCAGTTATCGCTGCCATCGGCTATGCTCGTTCGACAGGAAAAACAGGTGTTTGTATTGCGACTTCAGGTCCTGGAGCAACAAACGTGATTACAGGATTGGCTGATGCATTGCTTGACTCCGTCCCTGTTGTTGCTATCACCGGGCAGGTAGCTTCAGAGTTTATTGGTACAGATGCCTTTCAGGAAATTGATGTTTTAGGATTATCTTTGGCCTGTACAAAACATAGTTTTTTGGTGGAATCCATAGAGGACTTACCTCGTATTCTTGCTGAAGCTTTCGCAATCGCAAATAGTGGGCGTCCCGGACCAGTACTGATTGATATTCCGAAAGATATTCAGCTGCAACGTGCAGATTTATCGCCCTATTTAATGCCTGTAGAGCAACAAGATTCGACTTCTGAGGATGCAATCCAACAAGCAAGAACGCTGTTGGAACAGTCAGAAAAACCGATGTTATACATTGGTGGTGGAGTCGGAATGTCAGGGGCTGTAACTGAATTAAGAGCCTTTATAGAACACACAAAGATTCCGTCAGTTGTCACCTTGAAAGGTTTAGGTGCAGTACATCCAGCAGATAAAAACTATCTAGGCATGTTGGGGATGCACGGTACAAAAGCTGCCAATATTTCAGTGCAACGTTGTGATTTACTCATCGCGGTTGGTGCGCGTTTTGACGATAGAGTTACAGGTAAATTAAACACTTTTGCTCCTAATGCGAAAGTTATTCATATCGACATTGATCACGTTGAGTTGGATAAATTACGTCAAACCCATGTAGCACTATTGGGGGATGCGAAAGCGCTATTGCCTCAATTGATGGTGACAAAAAATATCACAAGTTGGCAGGAAGAGGTTCAACAACTCAAGCACGAGTTTGGCTGGCGCTATGACCACCCCGGCGAACCAATCTATGCCCCATTATTGCTGAAACAGCTGTCAGACAAAATGAAACCCAATACTGTTGTTACAACAGATGTTGGTCAGCACCAAATGTGGTCTGCTCAGCATATTGTTGTTGATGGACCAGAGAATTTTTTAACGTCAAGCGGGTTAGGAACGATGGGTTTTGGGATCCCCGCAGCGGTGGGAGCTCAAGTTGCTCGCCCTGAAGATACCGTTGTTTGTGTATCTGGCGATGGATCTTTCATGATGAACGTGCAAGAGCTGGGAACTATCAAACGTAAGCAATTACCCGTTAAGATTTTATTGTTAGATAACCAACGATTAGGAATGGTTCGTCAATGGCAAGAGCTGTTTTTTGAGCAACGCTACAGTGAAACCATTTTGACTGACAATCCAGATTTTGTTGCATTAGCTAGCGCTTTTGGCATTCAAGGTCGCCGTATTACATGTAAATCAGAAGTGGACGCAGCACTCGATGAGCTACTGACAAGTGAGGGCGCGTTTTTATTACAGGTATCAATTAATGAATTAGAAAATGTCTGGCCATTGGTTCCACCAGGGGCTAGTAACGAAAAAATGATGGAGAAACCGTTATGATGCAACATCAACTCTCGATATTAGCCCGTTTCCGCCCCGAGGTTTTAGAGCGTATTTTGCGAGTAACTCGCCATCGTGGATTTCGGATTAGTTCTATGAATGTGGATCAATTATCAGATAGTGATAATGTAAGTATCGAACTAACTGTCAGCAGCCAGAGACCGTTGGCACAGTTATGTGCACAGTTAACGAAGTTGGCTGACATCACTGAAGTTGAAATAAAACAACAAGAATCGCGACTATTACGCACACAAAGTGCAATGTAAGGAATAGATAAAATGACTAAGAAAGCTGACTTTATTTGGTTTAACGGTGAAATGACGCCATGGGCAGATGCTAAAGTTCATGTAATGTCTCACGCTCTGCATTACGGAACTTCCGTATTTGAAGGCGTCCGTTGCTATGATTCACACAAGGGACCTGTGGTTTTCCGTCATCGTGAACACATGCAGCGTTTACATGATTCTGCGAAAATTTACCGTATGCCTGTCAGCTACAGCGTTGATGAGTTAATGGAAGCTTGTCGTGCAACTCTACGTAAAAATAACTTAGTCAGCGCCTATATTCGTCCATTAGTTTTCATTGGTGATGTGGGCATGGGGGTGAATCCACCAGATGGCTACAGTACTGATGTTATTTTAGCGGCATTCCCATGGGGAGCATATTTAGGTGAAGAGGCATTAGACCAAGGAATTGATGCAATGGTCTCTTCATGGAATCGTGTTGCACCGAATACTATCCCTACTGGTGCAAAAGCAGGTGGTAACTACCTGTCTTCATTACTGGTTGGTAGCGAAGCGCGCCGCCATGGCTACCAAGAAGGTATCGCTCTGGATGTTCATGGTTATCTTTCTGAGGGGGCAGGCGAGAATATCTTTGAAGTGAAAGATGGCATTTTGTATACCCCGCCATTTACGTCATCGGCGTTACCAGGGATCACCCGTGATGCCATTTTGACATTAGCGAAAGATATGGGAATTGAAGTGCGTGAACAAACGTTGTCTCGTGAATCTCTGTATTTAGCCGATGAAGTCTTTATGACAGGAACCGCAGCTGAAATCACGCCAGTTCGCAGTGTTGATGGTATCCAAGTTGGTATCGGTCGTTGTGGTCCTGTGACGAAGAAAATTCAGCAAGCATTCTTTGGCTTATTTAACGGTACAACAGAAGACAAATGGGGCTGGTTAGATCCAGTAAACCCTCAATAATTAAATATTAAAAATTACAGGCGGTCGTTCCCCGCCTGTTTTAAAACTCGGGAGTTAAGATATGCCTAAGTACCGTTCAGCAACAACCACTCATGGCCGTAATATGGCAGGAGCGCGAGCATTATGGCGCGCGACAGGTATGACCGATGATGATTTTGGAAAGCCAATTATTGCCGTTGTAAACTCATTTACTCAGTTTGTTCCAGGTCATGTGCACTTACGTGATTTAGGCAAGCTCGTCGCAGAACAAATCGAACAAGCGGGCGGCGTCGCGAAAGAGTTTAACACTATTGCAGTGGATGATGGGATTGCAATGGGACATGGTGGTATGCTGTATTCCTTACCTTCCCGTGAACTGATAGCAGACTCAGTAGAATATATGGTGAATGCGCACTGCGCAGATGCCATGGTATGTATTTCCAACTGTGACAAAATCACCCCAGGTATGTTAATGGCATCCTTGCGCCTGAATATTCCCGTGATTTTTGTTTCCGGTGGACCAATGGAAGCAGGAAAAACCAAGCTTTCAGATCAAATCATCAAACTTGACCTTGTGGATGCGATGATCCAAGGCGCGAATCCAAATGTCAGTGATGAAGATAGTGAAAAAATTGAACGTTCAGCATGTCCAACATGTGGGTCATGCTCAGGGATGTTCACTGCGAATTCAATGAACTGTTTAACCGAAGCATTGGGTCTTTCTCAGCCAGGAAATGGTTCATTACTTGCGACTCACGCTGATCGTAAAACGTTATTTATCAATGCAGGTAAGCGAATTGTTGAGCTGACTAAACGTTATTACGAACAGAATGATGAAAGCGCATTACCGCGTAATATCGCGACAAAGGCTGCATTTGAAAATGCGATGACATTAGATATTGCGATGGGAGGCTCTACAAATACTGTTCTGCATTTACTGGCAGCTGCACAAGAAGCAGAAGTAGATTTCACCATGGATGATATTGACCGCTTATCTCGTCAAGTCCCTCATTTATGTAAAGTTGCACCAAGCACACAAAAATATCATATGGAAGATGTACACCGTGCTGGTGGTGTGATTGGTATTCTTGGGGAGCTGAGCCGTGCAGGTTTATTGCAGGAAGATGTGAAGAATATTCTAGGTCTTTCATTACCAGAAACATTAGCTCAGTACGATGTTATGTTGACGAAGGATGAATCTGTAAGATCTATGTTTTCAGCGGGACCTGCGGGTATTCGTACCACTCAAGCATTTTCTCAAAATTGCCGTTGGTCATCGCTAGATACTGACCGTGAAAATGGTTGTATCCGCAATCTTGAGCATGCTTATAGCTTGGATGGTGGTTTGGCGGTACTTGCTGGCAATATCGCCGAAGATGGCTGTATCGTGAAAACGGCAGGGGTTGATGAAGGTAGCTTAACTTTCCGTGGACCTGCAAAAGTGTTTGAAAGCCAAGATGATGCGGTAGAGGCTATCTTAGGTGGAAAAGTTGTTGCCGGCGATGTTGTTGTTATCCGTTATGAAGGTCCTAAAGGCGGACCAGGTATGCAAGAAATGTTGTACCCAACTTCTTATCTGAAATCGATGGGATTAGGTAAAGATTGTGCACTGATCACTGATGGGCGTTTCTCAGGAGGAAGTTCAGGTTTATCAATCGGGCATATCTCTCCTGAAGCAGCAAGTGGCGGGTTACTGGCGTTGGTACAAGATGGGGATATTATCGATATCAATATTCCAAAGCGTACCATGTCCCTAGATGTTAACGACAGTGAGTTAGCAAAACGTCGCGAAGCGGAATTAGCGCGCGGAGATAAAGCCTATACTCCGCGTAATCGTCAGCGTGAGGTTTCTTTCGCTTTGCGTGCTTATGCTTCTTTGGCGACGAGTGCGGATAAAGGTGCTGTACGCGATAAGTCTAAATTAGGAGGCTAATTGTGGCAGCCGCAAAACCATTACCTGCGGCACCGACAGGTGCCGATTATCTCAAAGCGGCGCTTAGTGCGCCTGTTTATGAAGCAGCACAAGTGACGCCGCTACAAGAAATGAGCAAGCTCTCTTTACGTCTGGGTAATACGATTTTAGTCAAACGTGAAGATAGGCAGCCAGTACACAGTTTTAAATTACGTGGCGCTTACGCCATGATTGCGGGCTTGACCGAAGAGCAAAAAGCCAAAGGTGTTGTCACTGCATCCGCGGGGAATCATGCGCAGGGCGTAGCGTTGTCGGCTAATCGTGTCGGAATTAAGGCCAAAATTGTTATGCCAGTGGCAACCGCAGATATCAAAGTGGATGCTGTTCGCAGCTTTGGTGGAGAGGCCATTTTATACGGCGCAAATTTTGATGAAGCAAAAGCTCACGCAATTGAGATGGCAAAACGTGAAGGATATACCTTTGTGCCGCCATTTGATCATCCGTCAGTGATAGCCGGTCAAGCAACTATTGCACTAGAACTCCTTCAGCAGGATGCGCACCTCGACCGTATTTTTGTGCCTGTTGGGGGCGGTGGATTGATTGCCGGTGTCGCTGTATTAATCAAACAGTTGATGCCTGAAATTAAGATTATCGGTGTAGAAGCTGAAGATGCAGCCTGTTTAAAAGCGGCATTAGAGGCTGGTCATCCTGTTGATCTCCCTCGTGTTGGTTTATTTGCGGAAGGCGTTGCTGTGAAACGCATTGGTGACGAAACCTTTCGCCTATGCCAGCAGTATGTCGATGATGTGATCACCGTAGATAGTGATGCTATTTGTGCAGCACTGAAGGATATTTTTGAAGATGTGAGAGCGATTGCAGAACCGTCGGGGGCGTTAGCGTTGGCGGGACTAAAAAAATATGTTCAGCAACATAACATTAAAGGTGAAAGGCTGGCGCATATTTTGTCAGGTGCAAACATGAACTTCCATGGTTTACGTTATGTCTCCGAGCGTTGCGAGTTAGGTGAACAACGAGAAGCGCTGCTTGCGGTGACTATTCCTGAACAGAAAGGTAGTTTTTTGCGATTCTGCCAATTGCTTGGTAACCGCTCAATCACTGAGTTTAATTATCGCTATACAGATGCTGACCCAGAGCGTGCCTGCATTTTTGTGGGTGTTCGCTTAAATGGTGGTGAGCAAGAGCGGCACGACATTATTCAAGGGCTGCAAAATAATGGTTATGAAGTCGCTGATTTATCGGATGATGAAATGGCGAAGTTGCATGTGCGCTATATGATTGGTGGGCGCCCATCGAAGCCATTGGATGAAAAGCTGTATAGTTTTGAGTTTCCTGAATCTCCAGGGGCGTTATTGAAGTTCTTAGAAACACTAGGAACTCACTGGAATATCACGCTATTTCATTATCGTAGTCATGGAACGGACTATGGGCGAGTGCTGGCGGCCTTTGAGCTTTCGGGTCCAGAAGTACGCTTTGATCGCCACCTTGATGCGCTAGGGTATGAATATCATGATGAAACAGGGAATCCATCCTTCCGTTTCTTCTTAGCGCCTCAAGATAGCAGAAAAACATTAGATTGAGTGTTCTGGGAGCAATTCCCAGAATGCCTTAATTAATGGTTCACTTAGGCGTTTGCTGAGAAGGCAAACGCCAAGTTCAAATGGTTCTACCATCGAAATATTATCGAGTTGAGAGACACGGCTACGAACAGGCTCGGGGCTATTATCGACGACGACACTCGGTATCAATGCAATACCGCAGCCCAATGCCACCATAGAAACAATGGCTTCATGACCCGAAACAGTCGCGTAAATCAAAGGGTTATGGATTCGATGGCGCTTAAACCATAATTCAATACGTTTACGAGAGGGCCCATGTTCAGGAAGAATAAATGGCACTGTAGACCAATCAGGCTCGGCTTCAGTCACCATACTCCGTACCGCACAAGGCAGTGATGGGGCAATAAGCACTAGGGGAATTTCCCCAATTTTGGCGAATCTCACGTTATCGGGCAATTTTTCAGGTTTACCTGCGATGCCTAAATCTGCTTCTTTGGTTTCGACTTTTTCAACGGCATCTGCGGCATCACCCGTAGTGAGTTTTATTTCAACGAGTGGATGTAAAGCACGAAATTTATCAAGTACTTGAGGTAAATGACTATACGCGGCGGTGACTGAGCAAAATAGGCGTAATTCACCGCTTAATGATGGACTTTGCTGGTTGAGAGCATGTTTTAGTTGCTGATATTGCAACAGCGTTTGCTGGGCAAATTGCTTGAGATGCTCACCCGCTTGGGTCAGTTTTACCGAACGGTTATCACGGATGAACAGAGGATGACCCAATTGATCTTCTAAACGCTGAATTTGTCTTGATAGTGTGGATGGGCTGACATGCATGGCCTTTGACGTTCGACCAAAGTGGCAGCTTTCTGCTAAGTGCAAAAACAGTTGTAGTTCACGAATATCCATTTTGCCCTCTGATGATACCTTGATTATCGTTGCAAATATTGCAACATTATATTGTTAATATATCAATTTAAGCAATGCTCATCATCGCATATAGTAAATCCATAACTGCTCAATAATGAGCAACAGGTAACGAAGTTGCCTGATAATACGAACACAACAGAACACTGACCGAATAATGGAGTAAGACCATGGCGAATTATTTTAATACATTGAATTTACGTGAGCAGTTAGCGCAATTAGGCAAATGTCGTTTCATGAAACGCGAA
The DNA here is from genome assembly GCF_009706585.1 of Providencia sp. wls1916. Lineage (NCBI taxonomy): Bacteria > Pseudomonadati > Pseudomonadota > Gammaproteobacteria > Enterobacterales > Morganellaceae > Providencia > Providencia sp. wls1916. The sequence continues at coordinate 174,714 of NZ_WLUL01000003.1, read as the reverse complement.
GAATTTGCGGATGAAGCTGGCTATCTGAAAGGTAAAAAAATCGTCATCGTCGGTTGTGGTGCTCAAGGTCTGAACCAAGGTTTGAACATGCGCGATTCTGGCTTAGATATCGCTTATGCGCTGCGTCCAGAAGCAATCAACGAGAAACGTGCATCATGGCGTAAGGCGACAGAAAACGGTTTCAAAGTTGGGACTTATGAAGAACTGATCCCTGAAGCAGATTTAGTTGTTAACTTAACGCCAGACAAACAACACTCCACTGTTGTTCGTGCTGTTCAGCCAATGATGAAACAAGGCGCTGCGCTGGGTTATTCTCATGGTTTTAACATCGTTGAAGTGGGTGAAGAAATCCGTAAAGACATCACGGTTGTGATGGTTGCACCAAAATGCCCAGGTACCGAAGTTCGTGAAGAATATAAGCGTGGTTTCGGTGTTCCAACCTTGATCGCAGTTCACCCTGAAAATGACCCGAAAGGCGAGGGGATGGCAATTGCGAAAGCATGGGCTGCAGCGACTGGCGGCCATCGTGCGGGCGTTTTGGAGTCCTCTTTCGTTGCTGAAGTTAAGTCTGACTTAATGGGCGAGCAAACTATTCTGTGCGGTATGTTGCAAGCTGGTGCGTTACTGAGCTATGACAAAATGGTTGCTGATGGCGTAGAGCCAGGCTATGCAGGGAAATTAATTCAGTTTGGTTGGGAAACAATCACTGAGGCACTGAAGCAGGGCGGCATCACCCTGATGATGGATCGCTTATCTAACCCAGCGAAAATCCGTGCTTATGCATTATCAGAGCAACTGAAAACCATCTTAGCACCACTGTTCCAAAAACATATGGATGATATTATCTCAGGTGAGTTTTCATCAACAATGATGGCTGACTGGGCGAACAATGATAAAAACTTGCTGACATGGCGTGAAGAGACCGGTAAATCGTCTTTTGAAAATTACCCAGAGTTTGCGGGTAAAATTGCGGAACAAGAATATTTCGACCACGGTGTTCTGTTAGTTGCGATGGTTAAAGCGGGTGTTGAGTTAGCGTTCGATACCATGTTAGAAGCGGGTATCTTAGAAGAGTCAGCATACTATGAATCACTGCATGAGCTGCCACTGATTGCTAACACAATCGCACGTAAGCGTTTATATGAAATGAACGTCGTTATCTCTGATACTGCAGAGTACGGTAACTATCTGTTCTCATTTGCAGCAGTTCCAATGCTGAAAGAGTTTATGACCAAGTTACAAGCCGGTGATTTAGCGAAACCAGTTGCAGATAATGGAACAGATAACGCGCAATTACGTGATATTAACGAAGCTATTCGTAATCATCCTATCGAGAAGATCGGTAAGACTTTACGGGGGTATATGACGGATATGAAGAAGATTTCTAGCGCACAATAATTCCTCGTCATCCTTCGTACTATAGGTGCGTTGGCTTCACTAAACTACCCTAGTCACATACTTTTGTATGCTCCTAGGGATAGTTTTGTTTGCCGCCTTCCTCTAGTACAAATGATTTAGAGGAAGCCAACTGTGATTATTTTAAGTATAAAATTGAAGTCGTGCCATTTTATGGTGCGGCTTTTTTGCTTCTATAATCTTAATTACTTTAGATTGTCGACTATTAGCTCAGTTATTTTTCTGTGAGGTTTGGTTTCTGCTACAATTCGGGCTGCATCTTTTAGCATTAGAGAGTGACGTAAAAAACCATGCGATTAAATCCTAGCCAGCAACAGGCAGTTGAATATGTAGATGGTCCGTGCCTTGTTTTGGCCGGGGCAGGCTCGGGCAAAACACGGGTTATTACCAATAAAATTGCGCATTTGATCCGCCATTGTGGCTATCAACCTCGGCAAATTGCGGCGGTGACATTTACCAATAAAGCCGCGCGCGAAATGAAAGAGCGTGTGGGGCAAACATTAGGTAAAAAAGAAGCCCGTGGGTTAATTATTTCCACATTCCATACTTTGGGACTGGAAATTATCAAACGTGAATATAAGGCGCTAGGGATCAAAGCCAATTTTTCTTTGTTTGATGACCAAGACCAAATGGCATTACTGAAAGAACTCACGTTTGATTTGCTTGAAGAAGATAAAGATCTTCTCCAACAATTGATCTCTGCGATCTCAAATTGGAAAAACGATCTTATTTCTCCTCAGCAAGTGGTTGGGCAAGCGAGAACGGAAAAAGAGCATCATTTTGCTGAGTGCTATCGCCGCTATGAGCTGCATTTAAAAAGTTGTAATGTCTTGGATTTTGATGACTTAATCAGTAAACCAACATTGCTGCTGTATCATAATGAAGAAGTTAGGGAGCGCTGGCAGCAAAAAATCCGTTATTTGCTGGTGGATGAATACCAAGATACGAACACCAGCCAGTATCAGTTAGTGAAATTGCTGGTGGGTAGCCGTGCCCGCTTTACCGTCGTTGGCGATGATGATCAGTCTATTTACTCTTGGCGTGGCGCAAGACCGCAAAACTTAGTATTACTCAGCCAAGATTTTCCAAAGCTGAATGTGATTAAATTGGAGCAAAATTACCGCTCATCAGGTCGTATTTTAAAAGCCGCTAATATTTTGATTGCCAATAACCCCCATGTCTTCGAGAAAAAATTATTTTCTGAATTGGGCTTCGGGGCGCCATTAAAGGTGCTGACAGCAAATAATGAAGACCATGAAGCGGAACGCGTGATTGGTGAATTAATTGCTCACCACTTTATTAATAAAACCCAATATAAAGACTATGCAATTTTGTATCGCGGTAATCATCAGTCGCGTATTTTTGAAAAAATGCTGATGCAAAACCGCATTCCTTACCGAATTTCAGGTGGAACATCATTTTTCTCGCGTCCTGAAATTAAAGATCTTTTAGCTTATTTGCGGGTGCTGACTAACCCTGAAGATGACAGCGCTTTTTTGCGCATTGTGAATACGCCACGCCGAGAAATTGGCCCTAAAACTATCCAAAAATTGGGAGAATGGGCGAATCAACGAGGCAAAAGCTTATATCACGCCAGCTTTGATTTAGGTCTGGAACAGACTTTAACAGGGAAAGGGTTGGAAGCGTTGCAACGTTTCACTCATTGGATGGAAGGGATAGTCCGGATTTCGGAGCGTGAACCGTTGATAGCGGTACGGGATCTTTTACGGGAGATGGATTACGAAAGCTGGTTGTACGAAACCTCTGCCAGTACCAAAGCCGCCGAAATGCGAATGAAAAACGTCAATCAATTGTTTACATGGATGAGCGAAATGATTGAAGGGGATGAGCTGAATGACCCAATGACGCTCAATCAGGTTGTCACTCGTTTTACATTGCGCGATATGATGGAACGTGGGGAAGATGATGAAGATTCAGATCAGGTTCAGTTGATGACATTGCATGCATCTAAAGGTCTTGAATTTCCTTATGTTTTTTTAGTTGGAATGGAAGAGGGATTATTACCTCATCAAAGTAGTATCGATGAAAATAATATTGATGAAGAGCGCCGACTGGCTTACGTGGGTATTACGCGAGCACAGCGAGAGTTATTCTTTACTCATAGCCGTGAGCGTCGCCAATACGGTGAACTGATCCGCCCTGAACTGAGCCGCTTTTTGATGGAATTACCGCAAGATGATTTGGTGTGGGAGCAGCAACGAAAAGTAGTTACTGCTGAAGAGCGAATGCAAAAAGGGCAGTCTGCTTTAGCGGATATCAAGGCACGCTTAGGGTTAAATAAGAAAACCGATCAGTAGCGAAAGAGTTTAAGAGAGTTCCCACTACAAGGTGGGAACCTATCATCACCAATTTAGAACGATATCAATTGGAGCTATTACGCTCTTCTAAGGCCAATTGCCAATTCACATACCCTTGCCACTGAACCTCTTGCTGTAAATTCTCAGCTCGTAAAGGGTGCTCCTCAAGCCAGCGGTACGGCAATGCGATGGTTAAATCCTGTCCATTAGCATTAAGGCGCAATGCTGGTAATGTATCATCACGTCTACGGCTGGCGAAAATAATGGCTAGTCGTAATAAACGGCATAATGCGTAAGTTTGCTGAATGGGTAGTGCATTTTGTTGGCTCAGGGAAGCGAGATCGATTTGACCTTGCTGGTTCTTGAGAAGAACAGCGAGAAAACGTTTTTGCGCGGGAGTGAAGCCTGGTAAATCAAGGTGAGTGATTAAATAGCTTGCGTGCTCTGAACCTTTGCGAAAATCAACACTCAGCCCAATTTCATGTAATGCACAAGCGCTGGATAACAAATCACGGCAACGGCTATCTAATTCCCACTCTTTGACTACTTGCAGGTAGAAATGTTCAGCAAGCTGACGCACGCGGGTAGCTTGCTCAATATCCACAAGGAAGCGTCGCTGAATATTGCGTAGCGTGCGTGCGCGAATATCTTGCTCAATAGGCAGTTCAAGCATGCCATACACTAAGCCTTCGCGAAGAGCGCCACCGGCTAATGTCATATTTTCGATATTCAGTGCTTTGAAAATCGCGATCAGAATCGATAAGCCACTCGGGAAAACGAGGGCACGTTCAAACGTGAGACCCTCGATTTCAAGCTCTTCCAATTTATGGCACTGGATAGCTTTGTGCTTCAGTTGCTGTAATTTACTCAGGGTGATGAGTTCATCCATCCCTTGAGCAATCATAATTTCCTGAATCGCCTGTACAGTGCCTGATGCGCCGACACAAATTTTCCACCCGTGATTTTTAAGGGCATCTGCGATAGGTGCAATGACGTGTTGAGCTGCTGCTTCGGCTTGAGCAAAGTTTTCTTCTGTTAGCGTTCTGTCGCTAAAGTAGCGTTCAAGCCAAGTTACACAACCCATTTCGAGGCTATAAAGTAACTGAGCTTTAGCGCCTGTACCGGTGACAAGTTCGGTGCTGCCGCCCCCGATGTCAACCACTAAGCGTTGCTCTGGACCGCCGGTTGTATGGGCGACGCCTTGATAAATCAAGCGAGCTTCTTCTTCTCCTTGGATCACTTTCACGGGATTTCCGAGGATCTGGCTGGCTTTCTCAATAAAAACATCGGCATTTTTGGCAAGGCGCAATGTCGCGGTTGCCACAACTCGAATTTGCGAGTTAGGAATATCTTGCAGATGTTCTGAGAAGAGACGCAGGCATTGCCAGCCTCGCTCCATGGCTTGCTCAGATAAAACATTATCTTTATCTAAACCCGCAGCCAGGCGAACTTTCCGTTTAACCCGAGAAATAATCTGAATGCTACCTGCGGTCTCGCGAACAACCAGCATATGAAAGCTGTTGGAACCCAAATCGATAGCGGCATACAGAGAAGAAGATTTCAGCATAGGGTATTTACTCAGCCTGCACGTTTATGGTTATTACGTGGGCCATTATGGCGACGCGGCGCATTAGAATTGCGGCGTGGACCACTTGGGCGCGGACGATGACGGCGTTTTGGTGCCGGCAGGTCGCTCAGCAGTGCATCACTGTTATATTTACTGACAGGGATAGAGTGCTGAATATACTCTTCGATTGCAGGTAAGTTTAGTGCGTATTCTTCACACGCTAAGCTGATAGAATTTCCGCTTTCACCCGCACGACCTGTACGTCCAATACGGTGTACATAGTCTTCGCAATCGTCAGGTAAATCATAGTTAAATACATGAGTTACTGATGGTATATGTAATCCACGAGCGGCAACGTCAGTCGCAACTAAGATATCAATTTGACCTTGAGTGAACTGATCTAAAATACGCAGACGTTTTTTCTGAGCGACATCGCCAGTCAATAACCCGACACGGTGACCATCAGCTGCAAGGTGAGCCCAGATATCATCACAACGATGTTTCGTATTTGCGAAAATAATGCAACGCTCAGGCCACTCTTCTTCGAGTAGCGTTTGCAGCAGGCGCATTTTTTCTTCGTTGGATGGATAAAATAACTCTTCTTTAATACGGTGACCGGTTTTTTGTAGTGGTTCAACTTCCACATATTCCGGGCTGTTCATTTGTTCGAACGCTAATTCTCTAACACGGTAAGAGAGCGTTGCGGAGAACAATAAGTTGAGTCTGTCCGCTGCGCCAGGCATACGGCGGAATAGCCAACGAATATCTTTAATAAAACCGAGGTCATACATACGGTCAGCTTCATCCAAAACAACAACTTGGATAGCCGCTAAATCAACGTGACCTTGTTTTGCGTAATCAATAAGGCGACCCGTTGTTCCAATAAGGATATCAACGCCGTTTTGTAGTACGCGTAATTGTTCGTCATAGCCATCACCACCATAGGCTAGACCCATTTTCAAACCAGTGTACTCAGCGAGCTCTTTAGCATCGGAGTAGATCTGTACGGCTAATTCGCGAGTCGGAGCCATAATCAGCGCACGTGGCTGATTGGTTTTTTTCCCCTCAATTGCCGGGTGAGTTAAGAGAAAATGAAATGTAGACGTTAGGAATGCTAACGTTTTACCTGTACCTGTTTGTGCTTGCCCCGCAACATCTTTGCCTTCGACAGTATAAGGCAGGGTAGACGCCTGAATAGGCGTGCAAAAGTTGAAGCCTTTTTTATTAAGTGCTTCAATGACTTTTGGGTGCAATGCGAAGTCGGAAAACTTCTTTTCTGTCAAGTGTGCTTTACTCATAGTATGTTAGAATATCAGTTATCGGTTGGTTTACGAAAGCGTATCTTTTGAAATAAAGCATACTGCTGCCAATTAATGTTACACTATGTCTGTAAAAATGATCCTTTGGAGTACAACATGAGCGACAAAATTAAACATATTACTGATGCAAGTTTTGAGTCAGACGTTCTAAATGCAAGTTCACCTGTTTTAGTCGACTTCTGGGCTGCATGGTGTGGACCTTGTAAAATGATCGCGCCAATCCTTGATGAAGTTGCTGAAGAATATACAGGCAAAGTGACTATCGCAAAACTGAATATTGATGATAATCCAGCGACTGCCCCAAAATTTGGTATTCGCGGTATCCCTACACTGTTATTATTCAAAAACGGCAGTGTAGCTGCAACTAAAGTTGGTGCTTTATCTAAAACTCAACTGAAAGAATTTCTAGACGAAAATCTGTAAGTTATAGCTTTATATAAGCCAAAACGTTTAGCGGCGCATTTATTTTATATAGAGAGTCGCTAGACGTCCCCATTTAAGCATGATAAGTTATCCGCATTCCTCATAGAGTACCCGTAAGAATTACCTTGTTTGCCTTTGCTCTTTTCTGAAACGTCTAGCTTGCAGTTCTGTTCAATGCCAATTTTAGTTACTGATTATTAATATAAAGTTGATAATTCATGGTTGTATCACTGTGGCTTAAGTCTTGAGTAAAATAAATGGGCTGTATTAGGGATAAGATGTTGTCCTAAAATGTATAAAAAACTATTGCTAATATTGATTACGTTTCTAATAATATGCGGCATGTCATCTTGATGATTATAACGCTTTCGTTAGTCACAACACCTTCACAGCAATATTAGTTGTAGCTAGCACAAATTTTAATGCATTGTTGTTGGTTATGAGTCCATATCTATCAACAGGGCACTATAAAGTTAAACTGGCGCTTCATAGGTTCACTATAAAAGTTGCCTCCAATTTACGTTCATAGTTCGAGAAATACCCCGAGTTAAAGAACCCACCATTATGAATCTTACCGAATTAAAAAATACGCCAGTATCAGAACTGATTACGTTAGGCGAAAACATGGGGCTAGAGAACTTAGCCCGTATGAGAAAGCAGGATATTATTTTCTCAATTTTGAAGCAGCATGCTAAAAGTGGAGAAGATATTTTCGGCGATGGCGTACTGGAAATATTGCAGGATGGATTTGGTTTCCTCCGTTCAGCAGACAGTTCTTACCTCGCAGGCCCTGATGATATCTATGTTTCCCCTAGCCAAATTCGCCGCTTTAACCTACGCACCGGCGACACCATTTCAGGAAAAATTCGTCCCCCGAAAGAAGGTGAACGTTATTTTGCCCTCTTGAAAGTTAACGAAGTTAACTTTGACAAACCTGAAAACGCCCGCAGCAAAATCCTTTTTGAAAACTTAACCCCATTACATGCCAATAATCGTCTGCGCATGGAGCGTGGTAACGGTTCTACTGAAGATTTAACTGCGCGTGTATTGGACTTAGCCGCACCTATCGGCCGTGGACAGCGTGGTTTGATCGTTGCACCTCCGAAAGCGGGTAAAACCATGTTACTGCAAAATATTGCGGCTAACATTGCCCACAACTATCCTGACTGCGTATTGATGGTTCTGCTGATCGATGAGCGTCCAGAAGAAGTTACTGAAATGCAACGCTTAGTTAAAGGTGAAGTGATCGCTTCGACATTTGATGAGCCAGCTGCGCGTCACGTTCAAGTTGCTGAAATGGTTATCGAGAAAGCGAAACGTCTGGTTGAGCATAAAAAAGACGTTATCATTTTACTGGATTCTATTACTCGTCTTGCTCGTGCATACAACACCGTCGTACCTTCTTCAGGTAAAGTATTGACTGGTGGTGTGGATGCAAACGCATTACATCGTCCAAAACGTTTCTTCGGTGCTGCTCGTAACGTCGAAGAAGGCGGAAGCTTGACTATCATCGCAACCGCGTTGGTTGATACCGGTTCGAAAATGGATGAAGTAATTTACGAAGAATTTAAAGGAACAGGTAACATGGAATTACACCTGTCCCGTAAAATTGCTGAAAAACGTGTTTTCCCTGCGATTGATTACAACCGCTCTGGTACACGTAAAGAAGAGCTGCTCACCTCTCAAGATGAACTGCAAAAAATGTGGATTCTGCGTAAGATTATTCACCCAATGGGCGAAATCGATGCAATGGAATTCCTTATCAGCAAATTAGCTATGACTAAGACTAACGAAGAGTTCTTTGATTTTATGAAAAGAGCATAGTCTCGTTAGGATTATGAGTATAGAAATAGGCGCTCTAATTAGAGCGCCTATTTTTTTATCAATGAACTGTGAGTATTCACAAAACAATAGTCTTTATTATTTATCAACATGAGCATGAGTTACTTTATTTATGTGTAAAATAAAATAATTAACGGATACTAGCTTATTCACTAGAAGATGGTATTTTCTACATTAATTTTTATACTTAAGTAGAACCAATGGGTGATGTTTACTCGTTTAGATGGAAACAATCATAAATCATGGTTAACAAATCTGAGATTGTGTTTTATGGCATGCATCTTGCTTTATTAAAGGATAAAATCTTTAGGTTAAATTTGTCACACAAAACTGTTTATTTATGCTGAATTTGAGCTGTATGTTTTTTTCGGCATGTTTTGTGCATGTTAAAAACAAGAAAAATGTGTTTTAGCGTACGATTGATTTTTGTTCGAATACTGTGTGATGGACTTCTATCACAGCAACCAAAAGTTTTAGTGTTTAAAAGTTAGATAGAAATATAAGAGAGTAGAACAGTGGATAGCACACACTTTATGAGTAATCTCTTCTATGTCTTTTTGTTTACCTTAGCCTTTATTTTTGTCGCGCGTATCGTAGCTAAAAAAATTGGCTTGGTTGATAAACCGAATTTCAGGAAGAAACACGTAGGATTGGTTCCGCTGGTTGGGGGGATCTCTGTTTTCTTTGGCGTTTGCTTCGCGTTTATGATCACAGAAGAATATATTCCCCATAAGTGGCTATATATTGCTTGTGCGGGGCTCTTAGTGTTCGTTGGTGCACTGGATGATAGGTTTGACATCAGTGTGAAGTTACGTGCTGGAGTTCAAGCGATTGTCGCCGTGATAATGATGACTGCGGGTGGGCTGTCACTGGAATCTCTAGGCCATGCATTTGGTCCTTGGGAACTGGTACTTGGGCCATTTGGTTATATCGTCACCTTATTTGCCGTTTGGGCTGCGATCAATGCCTTCAACATGGTTGATGGTATTGATGGCCTGTTAGGCGGCTTGTCCTCGGTTTCCTTTGGTGCCCTTGGTTTCTTACTGTATCAAAATGGTAACTATGCGTTAGCGTTTTGGTGTTTTGCGTTTATAGCGGCTATCCTTCCTTATATCCTCATGAATATGGGTGTTTTAGGGCGTCGCTTTAAAGTGTTCATGGGTGATGCGGGAAGTACGTTGATTGGTTTTACCATTATTTGGATCTTGGTAGCATCAACACAAGAAGACGTTCATCCAATCAACCCAGTGACTGCATTATGGATTATTGCTATTCCGCTTATGGATATGGTGGCAATTATGTACCGCCGTATTCGTAAAGGTATGAGTCCATTTTCACCGGATCGTCAGCATATTCATCACTTGATTATGCGCTCAGGTTTTACCCCGAAAGGGGCATTTGTAATCATCACATTGGCTGCGGCAATTCTTGCGTGTATTGGTATTATTGGCGAGCGCCTTTCATTCGTTCCTGAATGGGTAATGTTGGCATTATTTTTGCTTGTATTTATGATGTATGGTTACTGCATCAAGCGAGCATGGAAAGTCGCCCGTTTTATCAAACGAATTAGACGTCGTGCGCGTAAGAGTGCGGTCCGGTAACGACAAACGAACTATAGAGGTTCTGTGCAGTGAATAACTCAGAAACGCAACCTAATCAACATCAAACCTCGCTTGAAGCGGAGTTAGATATTCGTGATTTATGCCGCTCACTGTGGCAGGGTAAAATTTGGATCGTCGCATGTGCAGTGATTTTTGCTGCGATTGCACTGGGAGCGTCCTATTTTATGCAGCCGAAGTGGAGCACAACGGCTATCACGGATTTACCAACTGTGAACAATCTGGGAAGTTATTATTCTCAGCAACAGTTTCTGCGCAACCTTGATTCTCGTATTAATGCGGTGGGGCAAGAAGGGCAATTACCAACGATTGCCAAAGAAGCTTATGAAGAATTTACCAAACAACTTGGTTCTTACGATACTCGCCGCCAATTTTGGTTAGGTACTGAGTATTATAAACAGCGTTTGGAGAATGATCCGAAAGCGGATGCGGCATTGTTGGATGAGCTAATCAACAATATCGAATATACGCCAGCTGATGCACTTAAAAACCCAACAGATAGCGTGAAGTTAGTGGCTGAGACAGCAACAGACAGCAACCAACTCTTACGTGAATATATTGAGTTTGCTAATCAACGCGCAACTACAAATTTGAATGATGAATTGAAAGGGACGTGGGCAACCAAAACCCAATCAATGAAAGCGTTAGTTAAACGTGAAGCGATGGTCGCAACGGCATCGTATGATCGTCGTCTAAATAGCCTTGAACAAGCCCTAAAAGTAGCGGAAAAACAAGGCATTTTACGTAATCAAACGACCGCGCCAGTGGATGAAATTCCCGACTCAAAAATGTTTATGTTAGGAGTTCCATTACTGCAAGCTCAAATTGAGACATTAAAAGCAACGGGTCCAGATTTTGACACGGATTATGATCAAAATGTGGCGATGTTATCGACGCTGAATGTTGAGCCTGTTCTTCAAGATAATTTCCATGCGTATCGTTATCTGCGAACGCCTGAAGATCCAATCAAACGCGATAGTCCGCGCAGAGCATTTATTGCTGTTCTGTGGGGTGCAATTGGTATGTTAGTAGGTGCCGGAGTGGTACTGTCTCGCCGTCGCCCATCGTAATGTCATATTCGCCACCGGCGGCAAGGTCGGTGGCGAAATAGCATCATTAAAACTAAAGAAAGCAGTAAACTGCGAAGAAAATATAAGAGAGTCACTGTGAAAGTATTGACTGTATTCGGCACACGGCCTGAAGCCATTAAAATGGCTCCATTGGTTCATGCTCTTGCTGATGATGCAGACTTTGAAGCGAAAGTGTGTGTCACCGCTCAGCACCGTGAAATGCTAGATCAAGTACTGAACTTATTTGAGATCACGCCCGATTATGATCTCAACATTATGAAACCAGGTCAGGATTTAACCGATATTACTTGCCGTATTCTGGAAGGATTAAAGGCAGTATTTGCGGATTTCCAACCCGATGTTGTCCTTGTTCATGGCGATACCGCCACAACAATGGCAACCAGTCTTGCGGCATTCTACCATCGCATCCCCGTTGGGCATGTTGAAGCTGGACTGCGCACAGGGAACCTCTACTCTCCATGGCCAGAAGAAGGTAACCGTAAAATTGCGGGGCACCTTGCTCAGTACCATTTTGCGCCTACAGAAAATTCGCGCCAAAACTTACTCAACGAATCCATTCCCGATAGCCATATTTTTGTGACTGGTAATACGGTCATTGATGCGCTGTTGTGGGTCAAAGAGAAGGTAATGGGTAACCAAAACATGATGGCTGAATTAGCCGGAAATTACCCATTTATCGATCCAAATAAAAAAATGTTACTTGTAACGGGTCACCGCCGTGAAAGTTTTGGTGGTGGTTTTGAGCGCATTTGCCATGCATTAGCGGATATCGCTCAAACTCACCCTGATGTTCAAGTGGTTTACCCTGTTCACTTAAACCCGAATGTGAGCGAGCCTGTAAAACGTATTCTGCATGGTATTGATAATATTATCTTAATTAGCCCTCAAGAATATTTGCCGTTCGTCTATTTGATGAACCACGCGTATCTGATTTTAACGGATTCCGGCGGTATTCAAGAAGAAGCGCCATCTTTAGGCAAGCCTGTTTTAGTTATGAGAGATACCACTGAACGCCCTGAAGCTGTTGATGCAGGGACAGTCCGTTTAGTGGGTACAGATACAAAAACCATTGTAAATGAAGTTAATCGGTTACTGACAGATGAAGCGGAATATCACGAAATGAGCCGCGCACATAACCCGTATGGTGATGGTCATGCTTGTCAGCGTATTCTTGCAGCATTAAAAAGCAATCAGGTGAAATTATGAGTTTTGAAACTATTTCTGTTATCGGCCTCGGTTATATCGGTTTACCAACAGCGGCAGCCTTCGCATCTCGTAAGAAGCAGGTTGTCGGCGTAGATGTCAACCAACATGCTGTTGACACTATCAATCAAGGTAAAATCCATATTGTGGAACCTGAGCTGGACGTTGTGGTGAAAAAAGCAGTTGAAGAAGGTCACTTAAAAGCCTTCACCAAGCCACAACCCGCAGACGCATTCCTGATTGCTGTTCCGACACCATTCAAAGGTGAACACGAGCCTGATTTGGTGTACGTGAAAGCGGCAGCTGAATCTATCGCACCAGTTCTGAAAAAAGGCGACTTAGTGATTCTGGAGTCCACGTCTCCAGTAGGTACGACGGAGCAAATGGCACAGTGGTTAGCAGCAGCTCGCCCTGATTTGACCTTCCCTCACCAAGCTGGTGAAGAAGCAGATATCGACGTGGCATATTGCCCTGAGCGCGTACTGCCGGGTCAAGTGATGGTTGAACTGATCAAAAACGACCGTGTTGTCGGCGGGATGACACCTAAATCTTCACTGCGTGCTAGCGAACTGTATAACATCTTCTTAGAAGGTGAGTGTGTAATCACTAACTCAAGAACAGCTGAAATGTGCAAGTTAACGGAAAACAGCTTCCGTGACGTCAATATCGCATTTGCTAACGAATTATCGCTGATTTGTGCAGACCAAGATATCAATGTTTGGGAACTGATTAGCCTTGCAAACCGTCACCCTCGCGTGAACATTTTGCAACCGGGCCCAGGCGTTGGTGGTCACTGTATCGCAGTAGACCCATGGTTTATCGTGGCACAAAGCCCAAAACAATCTCGTTTAATCCACACTGCGCGTTTAGTTAACGATGGCAAGCCAATCTGGGTTGTTGATCAAGTGAAAGCCGCAGTGGCTGATTGCTTAGTGGAAACTGGCAAAAAAGCGAATGAAATCAAAATCGCATGTTTCGGTTTGTCGTTCAAACCAAACATCGATGACCTGCGTGAAAGCCCAGCAATGCACATCACCAAAATGGTTGCGAACTGGAACCCAGGTAAAACATTTGCAGTTGAACCACATATTCACGAATTACCAACTGCACTGAAAGGTATTGCGGAGCTGGTTTCTATTGAAACTGCTGTGAGCGAAGCGGATGTGATCCTGATGTTAGTCGACCATAACCTGTTTAAAGGTATCCAAGGTTCTGCTATCCCACAAAAATGGGTTGTGGATACAAAAGGAGTATGGCGTTGAAACGTATTTTAATTACAGGTGGAGCCGGCTTTATCGGCTCTGCTGTTGTTCGTCATGTGATTGAAAACACAAAAGATCACGCGATTGTGGTTGACTGTTTAACCTACGCGGGCAATTTGGAATCATTAGCGGAAGTTGCCAATAGCGAGCGCTACGCTTTTGAACAAGTGAACATTTGTGACCGCGCTGCATTGGATAAAGTGTTTGCTGAACACAAGCCTGATGTTGTGATGCATTTAGCGGCAGAAAGCCACGTTGACCGCTCAATTGATGGCCCAGCGGCATTTATCGAAACCAACATAGTGGGTACTTACACACTGTTAGAAGCGGCTCGTCATTACTGGTCTGCACTTGAAGATAGTAAAAAAGCGGCTTTCCGTTTCCATCACATTTCAACCGATGAAGTGTATGGTGACTTGGAAGGTCCAGATGGCTTCTTTACGGAAACTACACCGTATGCACCAAGCAGCCCATATTCAGCCTCAAAAGCGTCCAGCGACCATTTAGTGCGTGCGTGGCAGAGAACGTATGGTTTACCGACCATGATCACCAACTGCTCAAATAACTATGGCCCTTATCACTTCCCTGAGAAGTTAATCCCATTGATTATTTTGAATGCGATTTCCGGCAAGCCGCTGCCAGTGTATGGCAAAGGTGAGCAAATTCGCGACTGGCTGTTTGTGGAAGACCATGCCCGTGCGCTGCATTTAGTGGCCACTCAAGCACAGCCGGGGTCAACCTACAATATTGGTGGCCATAACGAGCGTCGTAATATTCAAGTGGTTGAAACAATTTGTGAATTACTTGAAGAACTGCACCCGCAGAAACCTCAAGGGGTTGCTCATTACCGCGACTTAATCACGTATGTGAAAGATCGTCCTGGTCACGATATGCGCTACGCCATTGACGCCGATAAAATTGAGCGTGAATTAGGCTGGACACCTGAAGAGACGTTTGAATCCGGGATCCGTAAAACGGTTCTGTGGTATTTAAACAACGAAACTTGGTGGCGTCGTGTGCAAGATGGCTCCTATGCCGGTGAACGTCTGGGCTTAGGCAGCTAGGAGGCAATATGAAAGGTATTATTCTGGCTGGTGGCTCGGGAACGCGTTTGCACCCGATCACTCGCGGCATCTCAAAACAGTTGCTGCCGATTTATGACAAGCCAATGATCTACTATCCGCTGTCAGTGTTAATGCTAGCAGGGATCCGTGAAATTCTGGTGATTTCAACGCCGGATGATTTGCCTATGTTCCAGCGTTTACTGGGCGACGGTCATGAGTTTGGTATCGAATTGAGCTACGCGGAACAGCCTTCTCCAGATGGGCTGGCTCAAGCGTTTATCATTGGTGAAGAGTTCATTAATGGGGACTCTTGCTGCTTAGTGCTGGGCGATAACATTTTCTTCGGTCACTCATTCAGCCCTAAATTAATGTCAGTCGCGGCACGCCAAAAAGGCGCGACAGTATTCGGCTACCAAGTCATGGATCCTGAGCGTTTTGGTGTGGTGGAATTTGATGACAATTTCAAAGCGTTGTCTATCGAAGAAAAACCAAAACAACCAAAATCAAACTGGGCAGTAACGGGTTTATATTTCTATGATAACCAAGTGGTTGATTTTGCTAAACAAGTAAAACCTTCTGAGCGCGGTGAATTAGAAATTACCTCTATCAACCAAATGTATTTAGAGCGCGGCGAGCTTAGTGTTGAGCTGCTTGGTCGTGGATTCGCTTGGTTAGATACGGGAACTCATGACAGCTTAATTGAAGCTGGAACATTTGTTCAGACCGTTGAGAAACGCCAAGGCTTTAAAGTGGCTTGTTTAGAAGAGATTGCATGGCGCAATGGCTGGTTATCAGACGACCAAGTTAAAGAAGCCGCAACTCGCCTGAATAAAACAGGCTATGGCAAATATTTAGAGGACTTACTTCGTGTCCGTCCGCGCCAATATTGATCCCCTAGATTGGGAGTCTGATTTTTTCAAACGTTCAACGGCGAAACTGGATTTCGCCGCGACTGATGCGCAAATTATTCTTTCTTATCAATTGGATAAGTTTGATATTGTGCAAGCGAAAGTCGCGGCATCCGAAACAGCTAAAATCGATGAACTTGCCAGTATGGGATTCAGTTTTGTTGAAGGCGAAATTGATTTTGCGTTAACTATTGGCACAGAAAATGCTTATCTAAACACAGCGTTATCAGAGACGGATAATGTGATTGTTGCACAAACAGGGGATATTGTTTCTCTGCGCGACACCGCGGCCTCTGTGTTTAGTAACAGCCGCTTTAGAACCCCTTGGTACCATGAAGGGGACAGCGGTCGGTTTTATGCATTATGGATAGAAAAAGCCGTTCTCGGCACCTTTGACCACACCTGTTTACTCCTTAGAGATAATGCAGGTGATATTTTAGGTTTCGTTAGCCTACGCAGCCTTGATGCAAATACAGCGCGAATTGGGCTGTTAGCGGCAACGCCAAGTGCAGCAGGACGCGGTATCGGTCGGAAATTAATGTCAGCAGCGTATCAGTGGTGTGTGCAACACCAAAAAAGACAGTTAAATGTTGCCACACAAATGAGCAATGTTGCGGCGTTAAATCTTTATTCACGTAGCGGTGCGGCTATCGCCAGCACAGCATATTGGTTATACAGGGGACAACATGATTCCATTTAATAAACCACCCGTTGTAGGTACTGAAGTTGAGTATATGAAGCAGGCCATGGCAAGTGGCAAACTGTGCGGGGATGGTGGTTTCACTAAGCGTTGTGAAGAGTGGATGGAGAAACGTTTTAACTGTCCGAAGGTCCAGTTAACGCCGTCTTGCACCGCTTCATTAGAAATGGCAGCGATCCTGATTGATATTAAGCCAGGCGATGAAGTCATCATGCCAAGCTTTACCTTCGTATCGACCTCTAACGCATTCGTGTTACGTGGCGCTAAAATTGTGTTTGTGGATATTCGTCCAGATACGATGAATATCGATGAAACCAAAATTGAAGCGGCAATCACTGATCGTACACGTGCAATTGTTCCTGTTCACTACGCAGGCGTGGCTTGCGAAATGGACACCATCATGGCGATTGCGAAGAAACACAATTTATTTGTGATTGAAGACGCAGCGCAAGGCGTGATGTCCACCTATAAAGGTAAAGCACTGGGTACCATCGGTCATATTGGTTGCTATAGCTTCCATGAAACCAAAAACTACTCTTCGGGTGGTGAAGGTGGTGCGACCTTAATCAATGATAAAGCGTTGATTAACCGTGCAGAAGTGATCCGTGAAAAAGGCACAAACCGCAGTCAATTCTTCCGTGGTCAAGTGGACAAATACACCTGGCGCGACATCGGTTCAAGCTACCTGTTATCTGACTTACAAGCAGCCTATTTATGGGCGCAGTTAGAAGAAGCAGACAAAATCAACGAACGCCGCTTACTGCTGTGGGATCGCTATTATCAAGCGTTACAACCACTGGTGGCTGCAGGTCGTTTAGTGTTAGCAACCGTGCCGGAAGGGCTGAAGCATAATGCCCATATGTTCTATATCAAACTCAAAGATGTGGAAGAGCGCACAGCGTTCAATGACTATATGAAATCCCATGGTATTTTGACGGTGTTCCATTATGTGCCACTGCACACCAGCCCTGCTGGACTGGAATTCGGCTATTTCCACGGTGAAGACAAATACACCTCGGTTGAAAGTGACCGTTTAGTGCGCCTGCCAATGTTCTACAACATGACAGACGACGAGCAACAAGTGGTTATTGAGCGAATCAAAGCGTTCTTTGCCTAATGTCACTCGCTAAAGCATCGGTTTGGACTGCTGGGTCTACCCTGATTAAAATCGGGGTGGGCCTGTTGATCGTGAAATTATTTGCAGTCTCATTTGGCCCGAGTGGTGTGGGTCTGGCGGGGAACTTCCGCCAATTAATTACGGTGCTAGGCGTATTGTCTGGCGCTGGGATCTTCAATGGCGTCACAAAATATGTGGCAGAACACCATCAAGATCCGCAGAAATTACGGGCTGTGCTGGGAACGTCTTCAACGATAATCCTCGGATTTTCAACGTTACTGGCGATTATTTTCTTGCTATGTAGCGCCCCTATCAGTGCTGCACTATTTGATACTGAGCAATACAGTGGCGTGATCCGCATGGTTGCCTTGATTCAAATGGGTATCGCGTATGCGAACTATTTCTTGGCGATTTTGAAAGGTTACCGAGACGCTGCTGGGAATGCGACGGCCATCATTTTTGGTAGCATAATCGGCGTAGTCGCCTATTATTTATGCTATCTGATGGGAGGTTATGATGGCGCACTTGCAGGGCTAGCATTGGTACCCGCTTTAGTGGTATTGCCTGCGGTTGGGATGATTATTCGACGTAAACAATTTGCGTTGTCATCACTAAAACCCGCATGGGATAAAGCTATTGCCACTAATTTAGGTAAGTTCACCATCATGGCAATGCTCACGGCAATCACACTGCCTGTTGCCTATATCATGATGCGAAATTTATTGGCACAGACTTATAGCTGGGATGAAGTGGGATTATGGACGGGCGTTACCACGATTTCGGATGCCTATTTACAATTCATCACAGCAACATTTTCGGTATATTTACTGCCCACGCTGTCCCGTTTACAGCATAAAAATGAAATTTCTGCCGAAATTGTTAAGGCATTGAAGTTTGTATTACCGGCTGTTGCCGCCGTGAGCTTTACGGTTTGGCTGCTGCGTGATTTTGCGATTTGGCTGCTGTTCTCAAAAGAGTTTACAGGGATGAGAGACCTGTTTGCTTGGCAGCTGGTCGGCGATGTATTGAAAGTGGGTGCTTACGTCTTTGGTTATCTCGTCATCGCGAAAGCAGCGCTACGTTTTTATGTTCTTACGGAAGTTAGCCAATTTGTTCTGTTAACGGGCTTTGCCCATTGGTTTATTCCTGAACATGGCGCCGTGGGGGCGACACAAGCCTATATGGCGACCTATATCGTATATTTTACTCTCTGTTGTTGCGTATTTTTGATCTACCGTAGGCGAGCATGACAACCTTAATACATGTACTGGGATCTGATCTCCCGCATCATAATCAGACGGTTTTAACGTTTTTTAATAACGTTATTTGCCAAGAGATGGCACCGTCACAAAAGCCGCATTTTATGGTGGTGAGCCAGGATGCGCAGCTTGCTGCTGCCTATCCGATGCTTGAAATTGAAGTTTTTGACAGCAAACAATCTATTGCAGATAGCGTTATTCGTCGCGCGAAAGCGGAGCGTCGTACACGCTTTTTCTTCCATGGGCAATTTAATGCGCCAATTTGGTTAGCACTGCTTTTTGGCAAGATAAAATCCCATCAATTCTGGTGGCATATTTGGGGCGCTGATCTCTATGAAGAATCTAGCTCACTGAAATTCAAGCTGTTTTATATTCTACGTCGTCTGGCTCAAAAAAAAGTGGGGCACGTTTGTGCAACACGGGGAGATTTGTGCCATTTTCAGCAGTCGAATCCTAATGTGCCATCGTCGGTTCTCTATTTCCCGACGCGTATGGATCCGGCATTGACGCTAAACGAACGTCAGCCTCGTGAGGGCGAGCAATTAACTATCCTGCTCGGTAACTCAGGTGACCGCTCTAATCGTCATGTGGAAGCGCTGAGCGCGATTAAACAGCAATTTGGTGACAAGGTGAAGGTGATAGTCCCGATGGGCTACCCAGCGAATAACCAAAACTATATTGCTGAAGTTGAGCAAGCAGCACAAAGCGAATTCCCTCAGGGGCAGGTGGATATTCTTAAAGAACGTATGGCGTTCGAAGATTACCTGAATTTGCTGAAAACCTGCGATCTTGGCTACTTTATTTTTAATCGCCAACAAGGGGTTGGAACGGTTTGTTTGCTTATTCAGTTCTCTATTCCTTTTGTCATTAGTCGCCAAAATACCTTCTGGCAAGATTTAACGGCGCAGAATGTCCCAGTCTTTTTCTATGGTGATGAGCTGACTCTGCCATTAGTGGATGAAGCACAACGCCAAATGAATTCGCTGAATAAACAGCATATTGAATTCTTTGCGCCTAACTTTACTGATGGCTGGAAACAGATCCTCAGCATTGCGGAGGCGAAAGCATGACATTGCTTGAATTGGGTGGCTTAGCGCTTATCTACCTAATCTCTATTATCTTTATCGGCACGCTGATGTATAAAGAGTTTTTGCGCGTGCGCTTTAATTTTAATATTTTCTTTACCTTATTGTATTTGCTGACGTTTTACTTCGGATTCCCGCTGACTTGTGCATTGGTTTTCCAGTTTGACGTGGCAATCGTCCCCGCAGATTACTTGATGTATGCCATGTTGGCGTCAACCAGCTTCTACGCCATTTACTACGTGACGTACAAAACGCGTTTAACTAAGCGCGTGGATACCCAGCGTCGCGCCGTATTTAGTATGAATAAGGTGGAAACCAATCTGACCTGTCTACTGCTGATTGCCGTGGCGGTGGTTACTGTAGGCATTTTTTTCATGGATAACGGTTTCTTGCTGTTTAAGTTGAAATCCTATAGCCAGATATTCTCCAGTCAGGTGTCGGGCGTGGCATTGAAGCGCTTTTTTTACTTCTTTATCCCTGCAATGCTGATTGTTTATTTCTTGAAACCCACGCAAAAACGCTGGATTTTCTTCCTGATCAGCACGGTTTCATTCGGTTTCTTAACCTATGTGATTGTGGGCGGAACCCGTGCCAACATTATCTTGGCATTTGCCCTGTTCCTATTTATCGGGATTGTCAGAGGCTGGATCACGCTTTGGATGCTGGCAGCGGCGGGTGTGGCAAGTATTGTTGGGATGTTCTGGTTAGCTCTCAAGCGTTACGGTCTTGATGTGAGCGGTGCCGAAGCGTTTTACACCTTCTTGTATCTAACTCGCGATACGTTCTCGCCATGGGAAAACTTAGGATTATTGCTCAGCTATTATGACCAAATGGAATTCCAAGGTTTAGCGCCGATTATCCGTGATTTCTATGTGTTTATTCCAGCATGGGTATGGCCTGAACGCCCTGATACGGTATTAAACTCGGCTAACTATTTTACCTGGGAAGTGCTGAATAACCATTCTGGGTTAGCGATTTCGCCTACGTTAATTGGCTCGCTGGTGGTCATGGGGGGCGTGCTGTTTATCCCGCTGGGCGCTATCGTGGTGGGCATGATCATTAAATGGTTTGATTGGATTTATGGGTTAAGTCTAAAAGAATCCAACCGTTACAAGGCTGCGATTATGCAGGCATTTTGTTTCGGCGCCATCTTCAACATGATTGTATTAGCTCGTGAAGGGGTCGATTCCTTTGTCTCGCGCGTAGTCTTTTTCTGCTTAGTCTTCGGGCTATGTTTAGTGTTAGCTAAATTACTGTACTGGTTATTTGAAAGTGCCGGTCTTATTCGTACCAAAGCCGCTTTATATTTAAAAAGTGGTCAACGGGAAAGCCGTTAAAAGGAGCATCATGGAACAGTCGTCAATTCCTCAATATAGCATCAGAGGTCATAATATTTGGGGCTTTAAAAACATGGCCCATTTCTTGGACTATCTGTTTGCTGACGGTAAGACCAAAACAGGCACATTAGTGGCTATCAACGCAGAGAAAGTGATGATCGCAGAGCAAGATACTGCGCTGAATACCTTATTAGGGCAGGCGGAATACCTTTATGCAGATGGGATCAGCATTGTGCGTGCTATTCGCCGTAAATATCCAAAAGCCGAGGTTTCTCGTGTGGCAGGTGCCGATTTATGGGAAGGCTTAATGGAGCGCGCAGGAAAAGAAGGCACCCCAGTATTTTTAGTGGGCGGCAAGCCAGAAATTCTTGAGCAGACTAAAGCGAAGCTACGCGCACAATGGAATGTCAA
Source organism: Providencia sp. wls1916 (assembly GCF_009706585.1). Taxonomy (NCBI): domain Bacteria; kingdom Pseudomonadati; phylum Pseudomonadota; class Gammaproteobacteria; order Enterobacterales; family Morganellaceae; genus Providencia; species Providencia sp. wls1916. The sequence goes on along the minus strand of NZ_WLUL01000003.1, from coordinate 152,773 downwards.
CATTGTGGATTCCCAAGATGGCTACTTTACGGCAGAAGATCGCAGTGCGCTGTTTGAGCGTATTCACGCGAGCGGTGCCAAGATTGTGACCGTGGCGATGGGCTCTCCTAAGCAAGAAATCTTTATGCGTGATTGCCGTGTTGTGCATCCTGATGCTTTGTATATGGGCGTCGGTGGAACTTATGATGTGTTCACCGGGCATGTTAAGCGTGCGCCTAAAGTCTGGCAAAACTTAGGGCTAGAATGGCTGTATCGCTTACTTTCCCAACCAACACGAATTAAACGACAGTTTAAATTGCTGAAGTTTTTAGGCTACTACTACGGTGGTAAGCTTTAAGCGCTTTTCCGACTGAATAGACCCGCATTATGCGGGTCTATTTATTTCTGGCGCCCCCATTCTATCTTCAAATATACCTACAATTGTTCAAAAATAGATGCAACCTAAGGGATCTCACGGTATCTTGGGGGATTGTATTTTTTATTTTATTTTTGACAACCAGCCGCGATGACTAAAAAGTTATGGCTATTAGAGCTGCGAATATCGAATGGTTATTATCGACAGGGGAAATTATGGATAAGCCACAGCAAGGTCTTCAGCGAGGGCTAGAAGCCCGTCATATTGAGCTGATTGCTTTGGGCGGGACAATTGGGGTTGGGCTATTTATGGGCTCAGCGAGTACGTTGAAGTGGGCGGGACCATCCGTATTGTTGGCGTATATTATCGCAGGGTTATTTGTCTTCTTCATCATGCGTTCTATGGGCGAAATGCTCTTTCTGGAGCCAGTCACTGGTTCATTTGCTTCATTTGGTTATAAATATTTAAGTCCTTTTTGGGGATGTTTAACCGCGTGGGGTTATTGGTTTATGTGGGTCGCGGTTGGAATTTCAGAGATAACTGCAATAGGGGAATATGCAAAGTATTGGTTCCCTGATGTGCCCCAGTGGATATTTGCGATGGTTGCCGTTGCGTTGGTGGCACTGGCAAACCTCGCCGCAGTAAGGCTATACGGCGAGCTAGAATTCTGGTTTGCGATGATCAAAGTGACCACGATCGTCGTGATGATTTTGATTGGTTTGGGGCTAATTTTCTTTGGTCTTGGCAATAATTTCGAGCCGATTGGATTGGCTAACTTGACCGAGCATGGCGGATTCTTCGCTGGCGGCTGGAAAGGTTTCTTATTTGCGTTGTGTATCGTGGTGGCATCTTATCAAGGCGTTGAGCTCGTCGGGATCACCGCAGGAGAAGCCAAAAACCCACAAGTGACACTGAAAAAAGCCATCAATAATATTCTGTGGCGCATTCTTATTTTCTATGTCGGCGCCATTTTTATTGTGGTGACGCTGTTCCCGTGGACAGAAGTCGGGCAACAAGGCAGCCCGTTTGTGATGACATTCGCTAAAGTGGGGATTGTCTCGGCAGCGGCGGTAATTAACTTTGTGGTGCTCACTGCAGCATTGTCTGGCTGCAATAGCGGCATGTACAGCGGCGGGCGTATGTTATACGCGCTGGCGCAAAATAAGCAGTTACCGAGTGGACTATTAAAACTGACGAAAAACGGCGTTCCGGCGCGTTGTGTCGGTTTTACTATCTTATGCTTGGTTGCAGGGTCGAGCTTGAACTATATCATTCCAAACCCTGAACAGGTATTTGTGTATGTATATAGTGCAAGCGTCTTGCCAGGAATGGTGCCTTGGCTAGTGATCTTGACCAGCCAGCTACGTTTTCGTAAGCAGAACCAGCAGCAGATGGCAGGGCATACGTTTAAATCGATTCTGTTTCCATGGGTGAACTACGCCACGCTGCTGTTTTTAGCCTGTGTGCTGGTGGGGATGGCGATTAATCCAGAAACGCGTTTGTCACTGATTGTAGGGGCTATCTTTTTATTGACGGTTTCCGGGCTTTATTTTGTGATCCGCAGCTTTAGTCGCCATGATAAAAGCCCATCGTAAAAATATTTTGTGGGTAAAATTTCATCTAATAGACGAGAAAGAGGGAAAAAATGCTCTCTTTCTCGACGAAATGGATAAAAGGCAAGCAATCGATAATTTTATTGAAAAAAGGACTAGACAGCAGGGGGATAAATCCGTACTATCCTCTCCCGCAACGGCGTTAAGCGCCCGTAGCTCAGCTGGATAGAGCGCTGCCCTCCGGAGGCAGAGGTCTCAGGTTCGAATCCTGTCGGGCGCACCATCAAAAGGTGACAAGCTACGGTGGCAAAATAAAGTTGTATGTAGTAGTATGACAACACTTTGAAATAAGTGAAGTTATGGTGGCTATAGCTCAGTTGGTAGAGCCCTGGATTGTGATTCCAGTTGTCGTGGGTTCGAGTCCCATTAGCCACCCCATTTTTTTTGTGACATTGCGAGGGTGGCGGAATTGGTAGACGCGCTAGCTTCAGGTGTTAGTGTCCTATGGACGTGGGGGTTCAAGTCCCCCCTTTCGCACCACGAAAAAAATGATATCGAGTTACTGCCTTAAGCAGTTAAATTTCGGCGAGTAGCGCAGCTTGGTAGCGCAACTGGTTTGGGACCAGTGGGTCGGAGGTTCGAATCCTCTCTCGCCGACCAATTTAAAGAACCCCGCTCAATCGAGCGGGGTTTTTGCATTTTAAAACCGTAACCATTTCTAACCTGATTATTTTCCTTTCCGTATTCTTATCTTCTTATCTTCTTATCTTCTTATCTTCTTATCTTCTTATCTTTATCTATGAGTCTATTTTTTATTATCTTTATTCTTAATATCTCAGGCATCGCTTTTAACAAGAATGGTTCTTATCTGAATGTGCTTATAACGTTATGTTTTTTATGAATAAAAATATTTGTCTCAGATCCGATACAAATCCCTATTTCCATGTCGTCAAAAAGAGACATTTTACTGATTGATTTATATGGAGAAATTAATAGGCATTCTAAGCTGTCTCTAAATTGAGACAAAATAGCTGAATCGAACAGAATGGGATTTGGTAAGAGTGAGGTGTTAAAAAATCACAATAAGTAAGAAATAAAAATATCGTTTAGAAGCAGGGGAGTTACGAGGTTAAGAATAGAAAAACGTGCAGCGATATAAAAGTTGGCATGCATTCTGCATTATCTATTATGTAGATGCTCATCCCACTTATTATGACAGCCTAGCTTCATAAACCCAGGGATGACGCAAAGCCGATTATCGGTGCCTATTGTCCAATTTAGATGATCAAGAGCTAATCCTCTTACCATCAGCGAACGGGCGAAACGTTGAGTGAGGCACCATCCGTCTGTAGACCTGATTGTTATTTACACCTGCTTCGGCAGGTGTTTTTTTTGTATCAATCTTGGGTTGTCATGTTCTTTCCTAACCTGATGAGCATTAGGAAAGAAACGTTATCTTCTCGCTTACGCTTTTTTCTCTTTGCTTAACCACTTGCTGATCCAGCGAGTCACATAGGTATAGGCAATAATAATAAAGGTAATAATAAAGATATCTTTATTCAGATCGGCGGTATTGAAGCCAATGATCGAAATAAAAATAAACGGGGATAAAATCAGAAGTAGCAGGTCAAAAAAGATCTGTAAACGATTTTGGCTCGCTACAATCCAACGCCAGAGAGTTTTCACTACATTCATATCTTTATCCTGAATTCATTCAAAACGAAAATGTATACGATTATTTATACACTATGTGACCCTTTTATAATATAGCAATATGCGGTTTGCCTCGATTCGCTAAAAGTGACGCTCTCAAAGACTATCTTTTTGAGATAAATAGTAAAGATCCAAATCGTAGATATAAAAAACGCCTCGGACTAGGAGGCGTTTTAGATCAAAGCTTAACGAATGAGTTAAAAATTTACGCTTTTGCTCGCTCTTGTTTGAGGGAGTGAGTGAGCGCCTCTTGGCGAATTTTCGCCGCTTCATTCGGTTTGTGTAGCTTGTCATAAGCATCGGCTAACCAAGCTGCATCATAAGCATCAAAACGCTGCGCTAATGCGGCTTTAAAGTAGGTTTCTGCTTTTTCCCATTGGGCATGTTGAAGCGCAAGGATCCCCAATGTGCTATTGAGTAATGGTGTCGCACCAGACTGTTTGACGAGGCTTAACAGAGTTTTTTCAAGCACTTCAGGTTGCTCGCTCTGTAATTTCGGGATCAACAACAATAGACGTTCGTCATATTGCTGCTTCAATCCATCAATAATCATCTTTTCTGCGCTACGCGTATCACCACATTCAATTAAATGTTCGGCTAAGAAAGCTTGTAATGGCACTTCATGGCGAACTTTACGCGGCTGAGCTTTCCACCAATTTTTCAAGCCATCGCTACCACCTTCAGCCATACATTGGTTCATGAGCCCTTTGTACGCTTTGAGTTTTAACGCTTCAAGCTCATCTTCATTATGTAACTGGACTTTTGCCATAATCGGCAGCAGCTCAATGAGTGCTTGGTATGCGCCGGTACCTAAATAAGCTTGTTCAGCTAAACGTAAAATTTCTGGGTGGCGTGGTGCTTGGTCGAGCAGCTTGTCGATGCCATTACGGGCAGCATGAATTTCGCCTTCCGCCAATTGGATGCGAACACGGCTAATATCCACGGGAAGTTGATCTTTACCTGCGGCTTCAGCAGCCCTATCTAAATATTGATGGGTGCGATAACTATCCCCACGCTGCTGGGCGGCTTCAGCTGCCATCAAGTAGTTAATGACTGGCTGCTGAGAAAAATCAGCATGCTTACTCATTAGTTTCTCGACTTGCTCCAAATCACCTTCGGCTAATTTGAGTAAGGCTTTTTGCGTTTGAGTGTGCGCTTTATGGTATTTATGACCGCTGAGCCAGCCTTTTGTCCGTGAGGTGGTGCTCATAAAGCGGCGGTAGCACCATCCAAGGAATAACAGAACAAATTGCAGCAGGATAAAACACAGCACAAGGCTGGTGACGCTGGTCGTAATATCGTAGCTATCGGTACGAATAAATACATAGCCTTGGTGACCTGCTAATAGAGGACCCAAGATAATGCCCGCAATCAGGACGATAAAGAGAACAAAGACTTTAATCATGATCACCCCTTATGCTCAGGGGCGTTTGCCGCGTCCGTTACAGGAGCTTCGGTGGCAACGTCCGGTTTGTCGGTTTGTGTATCTGATGGAGCCGTCACCTCTTCAGCAGCTTTATCGGCTTCTTTTACTGCCTCAAGCGCGGCATCCTCGGAAACGCCAGTCGGCTCTGGATTTTGAGATAATAAATTGCGCACTCGCGTTTGCATCACCTTTTCCAGCTTGGCTTGGCTTTCTAAAGTTTCAGGCATATCGGCATCAATCGGTTGATTAATTAAATCATCGAGTTCCGTCAAAAAGGCTTTAGTGGCTGGTGCGTCCACATCAAAGTAAGCGCGTACCCACGTGGAAGCTTGCTCAAGGGACTGTTTATATGTCTCTTCTTGATAACGTGGTACAGCTTGAGCCGCAATGAGCAATTGGGAGCGAATATTTTCACGTAGATAAATATCTTGGTTTGGTGCTAGCAATGGAGCTTCGGAGCCATCACGAGCGCGTACGGTGATAAAATCGCTCGTGAAACTTTTCCAGCTGCGCGCGAGGTTATCTTTCCAGTCTGCAATATCGTCGCTGACATTGGTGCCAGTATCTTCCGGTGCGTCGCCATTATTTAAATCGGCGAGGCGTAAGTTATCGACATCATTACTGAGCTGATTCAAACGTAAAATAATGCCGTCATAGTCAATTTGGTTGATGGCAGCTAGCTTGTTCATATCATTGGCGATAGCTTTACGAATATCCAGCAAACTTGGGTCATTCATTTCCGCTAAACTGGTGTCTGCGCTTTTGAGCAGAACGGCAGCGGTAACTGGATCATGGTCATTCCATAATTTGCGACCCGCCATTTTCACCATAAAATCAGCTTGGGCAATCAACCAGTTTTTTACGTCCGAGCTGGAAAGTGCGGTGACGTGAGCTTGTAATTCTTGCATGCGACGATTGAGTTGATCTTCATAATCACGCGCATGGTTTTTCAGCTCCGTGTTGGTTGCGATGAGCGCATCCACACGTTGTCTATCGGCATTTTGTTGTTCAACTAATTCACTGACTTGCTGTTTCAGTTGGTTATTATCATGAACCAATTGCGCATTACTTTGCTGAGTAAAGTAGTACATCCCGCCGCCCATGACGACGATAATGGCGATAGCGATCGCACTGACTGCAAGACCAGGGCGTTTCTGTTTGGATGAAGGCGTCGGCTGACGAGTCTCTTTTTTCTCTGTTACAGCTTCATCATTAACAGTGTCGGTAATTTTGTCTTGTTCCGTCATAAATTAGCATCCCATATCGGTTGAAATTAATGCTTCAAGTAAAGCGTGATTATCTGCGCTAGTTGCCACACAGACCCGACGCCACCCACTTTGGCGGGCTTTTTCTGCGATTCGTTCGCTGACAACCAGTAGCCGGCGGGAATACCACCATTGTTGCATGTCTTCAGCAATCAAATCGTTAAGTAGGGTCAACATTTCACCGCTTGTAACCACAATATCGGTGATATCCGTGTTAAACCAAGTTTGGTTAAACTCAGTTTTATCATAGTGTACAGGTCGCCTTGCGTAGCATTCGCAGTAATCAACATCTGCACCTCGAGCGCGTAATGTTGAGGCAAGGAGTTCACGACCGCCATTACCTCGAAGGAGTAAGGCACGTTTCCCCACTAAATTTTGCAGGTTAGGGTGGGTGAGTAACACCTCGCTGGTTTCTCCTGCTTCAGCCCAACGGATAGTTTGCCCAGTTAGTTGCTGAAAATAGTGACCTGTAGATTGTCCTATACCATAGTAGGATAACTTATCTGACCAGTCTCGTCCTGCTTGTTCCAATGCTAAATTTGCATACCAGACGGCATTTTTGGATAAAAGAAAGACAAGGTCGTTTTCCGATAATCCATCTAAGCGAGAAGACAAAGTATTGAGCTGTGAGCCCGCTTCAATCGTAATTAAGGGAGCCGGGTAAGCCTGCCCCCCAGTAGCATTAATGGCTGTTATCAACGCGGAGCCTGATGGCTCTGGGCGAGTAACAAGGACCCTCATGCTGGTGCATTGCCTTTATAGACTTCCGCGAGAATTTCACGGGCGCCATTATCAAGTAACTCTTCTGCGAGAGAAATACCAGCTTGGATTGCGTCGGCAGGCGCGATTAAGCGTTCTCCACGAATGACTTGGCTGCCATCTGGGGCACCGACGAGCGCACGTAACCAGATTTTATCCCCTTGCCAAATAGCATAGCTCCCAATAGGCACTTGGCAACCACCTTCAAGGCGCATATTCATGGCGCGTTCAGCAAGGACACACACGGAGGTTTCATCGTGATTCAATGCGGCGAGTAAGTCACGGGTGCGTTGATCATCTAAGCGGCACTCAATACCTACGGCGCCTTGTCCAACGGCAGGTAAAGATTGCTCTGGTTCTAGTGCAGCTTTGATACGCTCATCAAGTTTTAAGCGTTTTAGACCTGCCACCGCAAGGATAATGGCATCGTATTCGCCGTTGTCGAGCTTAGACAGGCGGGTGCCGACGTTGCCGCGTAGGTCACGGATAACTAAATCTGGACGTAATTCTCGTAACTGGCACTGACGGCGTAAGCTGGATGTACCGACGATGCTGCCCGCTGGGAGTGCATCAATATTGGCATAATGGTTAGAAACGAACGCATCTCGTGGGTCTTCTCGCTCACAAATGGTGACCAAGCCTAACCCTTCAGGGAACTCTACAGGTACGTCCTTCATTGAGTGAACGGCAATATCTGCGCGACCTTCAAGTAACGCCAGCTCTAATTCTTTGACGAATAAACCTTTTCCACCGACTTTCGCTAATGGGGTATCTAAAATAATGTCCCCTTTGGTAACCATTGGGACTAACTCTACTTGTAAGCCGGGATGTCGTTGCTCTAATTCTGCTTTTACGAAATAAGCTTGCCATAGCGCTAGAGGGCTTTTACGCGTTGCGATACGCACGATATTTGTTGATGTCATTTCACTGTTTTCTCAGGCGAATATCGCCGCAGATTAACCATACAATTGGCGTTAGTTTTAACATGTTAGCGGTAATTTTTCCAGTTGGTCGCAGAATGAGCGATATAAGAAGAATGAACAGATGAGATGTATCAAGTGAAGTTCGCTTTTTTACATCTTTTTTGTGAGTCTCTTGGAAAAAAATGACTTAAAAGAGGATCTAGATAACAAATTTCTTTAGCTATTCGTGCTTTTTTAGAATTGCAGTGGGTGATATTTTGAAGGAATTTTGTTGAAGCGTGTAAGCGCAGAGCCTGCCAGCACTGGGCTGAATTTAGAGTAAGGCCGCTTTTTTGTTATACAACCCATGATGGTGATATTATTCCATTGAAAAACAAGGGATATTTCTGCAATGCAAAAATAAAAAGTCTTTTTATACAATATGTTGAAAAATAATTTGTACTAAAAATAGACGGGAAAAATTATGTGATCTACTTTACCCTTTTACTCCAAGGTGTTAAATTGATCACGTTTCCGACAATCCCTTTGAAAAGTAATTTAAGTTTTTCTCTATCTGTTGGGTGCTGGGAAAATTCCCCAGGTTTGTCATTACATTCTTTCAGTCAGGCGTAACCTTTGTACCTCTATATTGAAACTTTAAAGCAAAGACTTGATGCGATAAACCAATTACGGTTGGAACGCGCGACGGCTTCTATGAGTGAAACCTTTTCGAAGGTTTACAGCTTGTTGCCGGTCTTGTTTCATTATCATCATCCAATGATGCCGGGTTATATTGAAGGCAACGTCCCTCATGGCGTCTGTTTCTTCTCGCCAGATGCAGAACAACTCAAATGGTTACAACCTTTCGAACGCTTCTTATCCACAAACAACCAAGCTAATGGTGAATTGCCAATTACAGGCATTTACTCGATGGGTAGTACCTCTTCTGTGGGGCAAAGTCACTGCTCTGATATTGATGTGTGGGTTTGTCATCCTTCTTGGTTAGATAACGAAGAAAAACGATCTTTACAGAAAAAATGTACGTTAATTGAACAGTGGGCAGCCTCGCTGGGCATTGATGTCACTGTCTTTTTAATCGATGAAAATCGTTTTCGCCATAATGCAAGCGGGCATCTTGGTGGTGAAGATTGTGGCTCCACACAACATATTTTATTGCTGGATGAATTTTATCGTACAGCGGTGCGTATGGCTGGGAAACGTCTGTTATGGACAATGGTGCCTGTTGAAGAAGAGCAACACTATGACGAATATGTCATGGGGCTGTACGCTCAAGGGGTACTAACACCAAACGAATGGCTGGATTTAGGCGGCCTCGGTGAATTGTCAGCCGCGGAATACTTTGGTGCCAGTTTGTGGCAGCTATATAAAAGTGTCGATTCTCCGTATAAAGCGGTGTTGAAAAGTATTTTACTGGAGTCCTACTCTTGGGATTATCCACACGGTAAGTTGTTAGCGTTGGAGTTTAAACGCCATTTACATGCCGGTGAAATCGTCTGTTATGGATTGGATTCATATTGCCTCATGTTGGAGCGCGTAACTCGTTATCTGACTGAAATTAATGATTCCACGCGTTTGGATTTAATTCGTCGCTGCTTCTATCTAAAAGTCTGTGAAAAGCTTTCTGAAGATGAAGATGACCAATGTTCCGGTTGGCGTCGTGATGTACTGTCCCAGTTAGTGGAGTCGTGGGGATGGAGCGCCGAGCGTCTGGCTGTGTTAGATACGCGTAGCCAGTGGAAAATTGAGCGTGTGCGTGAAGCGCATAATGAGCTGCTCGATACGATGATGCAAAGTTACCGTAACTTAATTCGATTTGCCCGTCGTAATAATTTAAGTGTTAGTGCTAGCCCGCAAGATATTGGGGTATTAACCCGTAAGTTATATGCCGCGTTTGAAGCGCTACCTGGTAAAGTGACATTAGTAAATCCACAAATTTCACCGGATCTTAGCGAAGAGCACCTGACATTTATTTATGTGCCTGAAGGGCGTGCCAATCGTAGCGGCTGGTATCTGTATAACCAAGCGCCGCAAATCGACACGATTATCGGTCATCAACCTTTAGAATATAACCGCTATCTGAATAAGTTGGTGGCGTGGGCCTATTTTAATGGGTTACTGACTGAAAATACGCAAGTTCATATGCATCATGGCAAATCCCAATGCGATGAGCGTAAGTTATTGGAATTAATGCATGATGTATCGAGCCATTTCCCAATAAGATTGCCAGCACCAACCCCTAAAGCACTGTATAGCCCGTGTGAAATCCGCCACTTAGCCATCATCGTTAACTTAGAAAAAGATCCGACACAGGTCTATTCTGAGCAGGTGGTGCATGTGGATTTCAGAAAACTGGATATTTTCAGTTTTGGTGAATCTCAACAATGTTTGATAAGCAGCATCGATCTTCTGTATCGCAATTCATGGAATGAAGTTCGTACCCTGCATTTCAGCGGCGAGCAGTGCATGTTAGAAGCGCTAAAAACCATCCTCGGTAAAATGCACCAAGACGCGGCTCCGCCTGAAGCAGTTGAAGTATTCTGTTATAGCGAACATTTACGTGGGCTTATTCGTACTCGTGTACAGCAGCTAGTGTCCGAATGCATTGAATTGCGCTTATCCAGCAATCGTCATGAACCTGGTCGCTTTAAGGCATTACGCATTGCAGGGCAAACATGGGGTCTGTTCTTTGAGCGTTTAAACGTCTCTGTACAAAAACTCGAAAATGCTGTTGAGTTTTACGGTGCAATCTCCCATAACAAGTTGCATGGTTGGCCGGTAAAATTACAAGCGAAAGGGGATAATCATCTTCCTGCAGTTGTGGATGGCTATGCCAGCGAAGGAATTGTGCAGTTTTTCTTTGAAAATACGCCAGATAATACAGGGTTTAATATCTACGTATTGGATGAAGCTAATCGCGTGGAAATATACTCTCATTGTGAGGGTTCCAAAGAAGAGCTAGTGCGCGATGTTAGCAAATTCTACTCTTCCTCCCATGACCGCTTTACCTACGGTGCAAACTTTATCAATTTCAATTTGCCACAGTTTTATCAAATTGTGGAAGAAGAAGGCAAAAAGCAAGTTATTGTCTTCTCTGACGCCTCTTGGTCATTTACTGAAGAAGAAGAGGATGATGAATATCCCTCAGCACCTCAGTTAAGCCAATCTGAGCAGCTAGAGCACTCTAAACAGCACGCTCAATATTATTGATTTTATTAAGATAAAAAATAGGCAGAGTAAATTATAGACTCCGCCTATGATTTTTTGTGTGCGTATTTAGAACGAGAATGGGAAGTGGCTTTGGAAGGTAATTGCATTGCCCAGCATGGACAAAAACTCTTGACCTGAACGGTCGCAAATCCATTTTCCATCTTTATAATCATAATGATAGCCACCTTGTTTGGTTGCTAACCAGATTTGGTGGAAGGCTTCTTGTTTGTTGATGATGATTTTGCTGCCATCTTCAAAGCTTAAGGTCATGACGCCGCCATTAATTTCACTATCAATATCCGCATCGCCATCGTAATTATCTAAATGCTCTTCAATCGAGCTGAGCAATTGCTCTGCTAACTGATGAAATTCGCTATCGTTCATGATGTATTTCCTGTTTATACTTTTATTTAGGCGAAATTATAGGGTTGAATGTGTTCAGGGGTCAAACGGCGCACATCTTACTTGTGAGATGCCATTTGAATTATTTAACGTATATAATATTAATATGTTTGATAAACAGGCGTGATTTGAAAAGCGACACCTGTTACTGTGTGAAATATCAGATTGCAAAATTTAGTCTTACAGGCGAAACATCATAATGAAAAAAAGTTTATTTGGACTTAGTGCACTTCTCGTTTTATTCACCCTTTCTGGCTGTGGCTTAAAAGGGCCGTTGTATTTTCCGCCTGAAGACAATGCAGCGGCGCCTGCTAAATCTGACGTGCAACCTAAAGCTCCAAGCAGCTCGAACCAAGAGCCTGCTGCGACCAAACAGTAAGCCTCTGTTATGGAACGTGAATTGCAGTTCTCAAAAATGCATGGCTTAGGCAATGATTTTATGGTGGTGGATGGCGTCACACAGAATGTCTATTTTTCACCTGAACTGATTTGTCGTTTAGCGGATAGGCATACTGGCGTCGGTTTTGACCAACTTTTATTGGTCGAAGCCCCTTATGATCCTGATCTCGATTTCCATTACCGTATTTTTAACGCAGATGGCAGTGAAGTTGCACAATGTGGCAACGGAGCGCGCTGTTTTGCACGTTTTGTCCGTTTAAAAGGTCTGACAAACAAACAAAAAATTAAAGTGAGCACTCAGTCTGGGCGTATGACTCTCACAATTAATGAAAATGATGATGTTTGTGTGAATATGGGCGAGCCTGATTTTGAGCCGCAAAACGTCCCTTTTCGTGCCGTGAAAGCGGAAAAAACCTATATTATTCGAGCACAAGAACGTACAGTGTTTGCGGGTGTTGTCTCCATGGGAAATCCGCACTGTGTGGTGCAAGTGGACAGTGTCCAAACTGCAGAGGTAGAAGTATTGGGCCCTGCATTGGAAAGCCACGAACGCTTCCCTGAACGTGCCAACATCGGTTTTATGGAGATTGTCAGCGCAGACTATATTCGCTTACGTGTTTATGAACGTGGTGCGGGGGAAACCCAAGCGTGCGGTAGCGGTGCATGCGCCGCAGTTGCCGTGGGTGTAGGACAGGGATTATTAGCTAGCCGTGTTCGTGTCGATTTGCCGGGCGGCTCCCTCGATATTAGTTGGGAAGGTCCCGGATCACCACTGTATATGACAGGTCCTGCGACCCATGTTTATGATGGAGTGATCCAAATTTAATCTTGATTGAGTGGAAAGAGGGGAATAATGGATAAGCCTGAACAAGTGCCGGAGATTGCTCAGTTAATTGATGAGCAAGATGTGGTGCAATATTTAAAACAGAACCCTTATTTCTTTATTCGCAATGCGTCTCTTGCTGAACATATCAAGGTTCCTCATGCCGTTCAGGAGGCTATCTCGCTTCCTGAATTGGTGATGAGCCGTCAACGTCAAAAAATCAAAAATCTCGAGCAGGATATCCGCTTTATGGTGGAACAAGCCCACGAAAATGGGCAACTGTTCGATGAGCTTCTTTATCTCGTCATTGAAATGTCTTCCGCAAATAGTTTGCGGGAGATGCTGTTTGTGTTGAATCGCTGGGCTAAAAAGCTCGGGTTATCGGGGGCTTCTGTACGCCTATTTAGTGATAGCTGGCGATTATCTGCGCCATTGGATGCCTACGAATTGGTGCTCCCACGCCGCGTTTTTGAACCCGTACGTATTCAGCGTTTTGGGGATAACCTCAATTATCTTGGGCGGCTAAATGGTCCTGAGTTGCAGCTTTTACTTCCTGATGCACAAAATGTAGGTTCAGTAGCGATTTCGTTGTTTGGGCATCATGGGGAATCCGGCATGGTGATATTTACCAGTCGTGACCGTGAGCACTATCAACAGGGTATGGGTACAGTAATGCTGGAAAAAGTGGCTCAAATTCTACCGAGGTTATTATGTCAATGGATAGAGCGTCTGTAGACATTCAGCCCGAAGGGCTGATGATTCAAGTGGAAGCCTTTTTGCGTTACCTCCGTGTTGAACGCCGATTGAGTCCAGTCACGATAACGAATTATCGTCGCCAATTAGGTGCAGTTTGCCAAATTTTAGGTGAACTGAAAGTGAGCCAATGGCAGCAGTTGGATATGACGATAGGGCGCAATATTGCCGCGAAGAGCCGTCGAACAGGCTTGCAAGCAGCGAGCATGGCATTAAGGCTTTCCGCACTACGTAGTTTTTGTGATTGGATGGTGCAGCAAGGCGAACTACCGGCAAACCCAGTTAAAACTATTCATGCCCCTAAAGCGAAAAAACGTCTACCGAAAAATATGGATGTGGACGAAGTTTCTCAACTGTTGAATATGGACAGTGGCGACCCGCTCGTGGTGCGAGACAGAACCATGCTGGAAGTGATGTATGGCGCGGGATTGCGTCTCTCTGAGCTGGTTGGTTTGGATGTGAAGCACCTTGACCTCAATTTAGGTGAGGTTTGGGTGATGGGGAAAGGCAGCAAGGAACGCAAAATTCCTCTAGGGAAAACGGCAGTGAGTTGGCTAAAACGCTGGCTTGAAATGCGTGAATTGTACGAGCCTGTCGATGGTGCGGTATTTATTTCCACGAAAAGTGGTAAGCGTATCTCGAATCGCAATGTGCAAAAGCGGTTTGAGCAGTGGGGTATTAAACAAGCGGTAAATAGCCATATAAATCCCCATAAATTACGTCACTCTTTTGCAACTCATATTCTCGAATCAAGTGGTAATTTACGTGGGGTACAAGAGTTATTAGGTCATGCTAATCTCTCTACCACCCAAATCTATACCCATCTTGATTTCCAACATCTCGCTAATGTTTATGATGTGGCACATCCGCGAGCGAAGAGGGAGAAATCTTAATGCATTTTTACCGTCCGTTATCACCCATCAAAGCGATGACATTTGATTTGGATGATACGTTGTACGACAACCATCCCGTGATTGATAAAACGGAGGAAGAAGTTTTACGGTTTATTCGTGAATATGACCCGCGTTTTCATCATTTTACGAACGATGACATTTATGCTTTTCGCTATCTTGTGGAAGAACAAGAACCGGATATTCGCCATGATATTACCCGCTGGCGCTGGCTATCGTCGAAAATGATGCTGTGCCACTATGGTTATAATAAAGAGGATGCCCTCAAAGGTGCGGACGATATTATGGCGCACTTTACCTACTGGCGTAATCAAATTCATGTCCCGCAATCCACTCATGAAACGCTAGCAAAATTAGCCGAAAAATTACCGCTGGTGGCGATTACGAATGGTAACGCCGAGCCGCAAGCGTGTGGGCTAGGGCAATATTTTCAGTTTGTATTAAAAGCGGGGCCGGATGGGCGCTCTAAGCCATGCTGCGATATGTATCACCTTGCCTCTACGCGTTTGAATATCGAGCCAGGCGCTATTTTACATGTTGGAGATAATCTGCTGACCGACGTAGAAGGGGCGATTAATAGCGGTATGCAAGCCTGCTGGTTCAACGTGGATCATATGACGTTAATGGATGAGAAAGAGGGGCGTATATTGCCTCATGTGGAAATTTGTCGGTTGGATTCTCTCCTGTCATTGGTATAATCCTTTCTCTGTATAAAAACACAGTGGTGGTGGCCACTGTCTTGCTTTGATGGTAACTATGGACGTCTCATATCTGCTCGAAGGTCTTAATGACAAACAGCGCGAAGCGGTTGCAGCCCCGCGCACTAATTTACTGGTACTTGCAGGTGCAGGTAGCGGTAAAACCCGTGTGTTGGTTCATCGCATTGCATGGCTTATGTCGGTGGAGAATGCCTCCCCATTTTCGATTATGGCCGTGACGTTTACCAACAAAGCTGCCGCAGAAATGCGTCATCGTATCAATCAGTTGGTGGGGACTAGTGAAGGCGGCATGTGGATCGGTACTTTCCACGGTCTCGCACACCGTTTACTTCGCCAGCATTACTTGGATGCGAATCTGCCGCAAGATTTCCAAATTCTAGACAGTGATGACCAGTACCGTTTGATTCGTCGTCTGCTTAAAGCCGTGAATCTTGATGAGAAGCAGTGGCCGCCTCGTCAGGGAATGTGGTACATCAACGGTAAAAAAGATGAAGGGCTGCGTCCCCAGCATGTTGAAAGCTATGGTAATCCAGTCGAAGCGACATGGCTGAAAGTGTATCAAGCCTATCAAGAAGCTTGTGACCGTGCAGGGCTGGTGGATTTTGCCGAATTACTGCTACGTGCACATGAGTTATGGCTGAATAAGCCCCATGTTTTACAGCATTATCGCGAGCGCTTTACCAATATTTTGGTGGATGAGTTCCAAGATACCAACAGCATTCAATATGCGTGGATCCGTGTGTTAGCGGGTGAGACTGGCAAAGTGATGATTGTCGGCGATGATGACCAGTCAATCTATGGCTGGCGTGGCGCTCAAGTTGAAAATATTCAGCGTTTCTTGAGTGATTTTCCCGGTGCAGAAACTATCCGACTCGAGCAAAACTACCGCTCGACCAATAATATTTTGAAAGCGGCAAATACGCTTATCGCCAATAACAGCGACCGTCTCGGTAAGAATTTATGGACGGAGGGCGGTGATGGTGAGCCGATTTCCCTTTATTGCGCCTTTAATGAGCTTGATGAAGCTCGCTATGTGGTTGGGCGCATTAAACAGTGGCATGAAAACGGGGGAGCGCTACAAGATTGTGCCATTCTTTACCGTAGCAACGCACAATCCCGTGTGATGGAAGAAGCGTTAATTCAAGGGGCGATGGCATACCGTATTTATGGCGGTCAGCGCTTCTTTGAACGCCAAGAGATCAAAGACGCATTATCCTACCTTCGATTAATTGCTAACCGTAACGACGATGCCTCTTTTGAGCGTGTGGTCAACACTCCAACACGAGGCATTGGTGAGCGAACGCTGGATACCGTTCGCCAAACTGCTCGGGATCAGCAACTGACATTATGGGAAAGTTGTGAGTACTTACTTCGCGAGCAAGTCCTGGGAGGTAGAGCGGCAAGCTCCATCGAGCGTTTCTTAGAGTTAATCGACGCATTAGCGAAAGAAACCCAAGAGATGCCACTGCATGTGCAAGCTGACCGCGTGATTAATGACTCTGGTTTGCGTGCGATGTATGAGCAGGAAAAAGGTGAAAAAGCCCAAGCGCGAATTGAAAACTTGGAAGAGTTAGTTAACGCAACCCGCGATTTTAGCTATCAAGATGAAGACCAAGATTTGATGCCATTGCAGGCATTTTTATCTCATGCGGCATTGGAGTCTGGGGACGGTCAAGCGGATGCCAGCCAAGATGCGGTGCAATTGATGACGCTACACTCAGCGAAAGGGCTGGAATTCCCTGTCGTGTTTATGGTTGGCGTGGAAGAAGGCATGTTCCCAAGCCAAATGTCGATGGATGAAAGTGGGCGCTTAGAAGAGGAGCGCCGTCTTGCCTATGTGGGTATCACCCGTGCTATGGTGAAATTGACAATCACTTATGCCGAGAGTCGCCGCCTATATGGCAAGGAAGTTTACCATCGCCCATCCCGCTTTATTGGTGAGCTACCGACGGAGTGTGTGGAAGAAGTTCGATTAAGAGCCACGGTTTCACGGCCTGTCAGCCATCAACGTCTTGGCACACCGATTAGCCAAAATGATTCTGGCTATGCGTTAGGGCAGAGAGTGATGCACCCTAAATTCGGCGAAGGCACCATTATTAATCTCGAAGGTAGTGGTGAACATTGCCGCTTGCAAATTGCTTTTCAAGGGCAAGGGATTAAATGGCTAGTGGCGTCTTACGCGCGGTTAGAGAATTTATAGTCAATTATAGAGAATGGAAATATTATTAGATTTAAGCTTCCATTCTCTTTATCTATATAAATAATAAATTATTAATTAGTTTCGGTTCTATTTATCATCATAATCTCTGAGTTATTTGATTTGTTAAATTAAGGATGATTGTATGGTTTATAAAACTGTTTATGTTGATTTTGATATTAATGATAAAAAGTATAAGGAAATAGAGAGGAAAATTGGTTATGTAGAAAGGCAAATAGATAGATTAAAAAAAGATGCATCTGATTTTTATGAGATAGTCGAGAGGGAAGGTGGAGCAGAACGCTTATCTCAATATAATGAATTAATGGCAGCTATTCATCATTATGAAATGTTCTTAGTTCAAATTAAAGAATATAATGATGATGATAAAAAATACATTTCTGATAATTTAGTGTTGGAATTTAATAGTAAAAAAGAATTTAATCAGCGATTTAAAAGATTAGAAAAAGAGAATAATAAGATTCAGATTGAAATGCTAGAGAGTAATTCTATTAAATTTAAAAATAAATATTTACCCTCTGAAATTGGATTTAATATAAAGAAACAGTCATTTAATGATGAAAAGGCGTTAACTATTAGGATTGACAACCATATACGACAAACTAATTATGCTATTCAGGAGGTAAGAAGCCTTTCTTTTGCTAGGATGTACGATTACAACAATGCACTTGGAAATGAAAATTATTCTATGCATGACGGGAAAGTATATATTTTATCTTCTCGTGAAAGCCGTATAAGAGATCAAATGTCAGCGTTTTCAAGTAATGAAATGAGCGTTATGGGTGAATATCAGCAAGGTATGCCACAAACCCCAGTGAACCACATCGTAAAGGGTATTGATAATATAGGAATGTAAGCTTAGCCATCGAGATTATTTGGTGCTTAATGGCAGTTAAGCACCATTTTTGTTATAGCGCGGTAATTTTGGGGGAATGGAAATAGAGTTTTATTTGAAAAATAAGGATATTTTTAGTTTTTTCTTTGATTCATCGATTGAATCATTAAGATTTACGTTTTTTATTTTAATTTTTTCCGATAATCAAGTATAAAATCTCACCTAATAACCACTCTTAGATTCATCATGTCTATCAATCAACTTATTGATTCACTTTCCACACAAGGTTGGTATGTGTGGAACGATTTTCTGAATCTGTCAGAAATTCAGGCTATTAAAAGTTGTATCCCCGATACGCTACAAGACGCGCGTATTGGCTATCAAAATACATTACAAGACAACAAAACCATCCGTGGCGACCAAACGGTGTGGCTTGAACCTGAAATGGGGGCGCCAGTCGTACATTATCTAGATAAAATGGAAAACTTGCGTCAGGAACTTAACTGTCAGTTATTTCTTGGATTGCGGGATTTTGAAACCCATTTCTGTCGTTATCCTAATGGTGGATTCTATAAAAAGCATGTGGATAACTTCCGTGGGCAAGGACGCCGTAAAATCACCACTGTGCTATATATGAATGAATCATGGCAGCAGGGTGATGGTGGTGAAATTGTGATGTATGACATGCAAGATAACGAGCTATTTACCTTGGAGCCGCTAGCGGGTCGCATGGTATTTTTTATGTCTGAAGATTTTCCCCATGAAGTTCTGCCTACCCAAAAAAAGCGTGAAAGTATTGCCGGTTGGTTTCTGACCGAAAAAATACTGTAACCCTTTCTCGTCTATGCCG
The DNA here is from genome assembly GCF_009706585.1 of Providencia sp. wls1916. Lineage (NCBI taxonomy): Bacteria > Pseudomonadati > Pseudomonadota > Gammaproteobacteria > Enterobacterales > Morganellaceae > Providencia > Providencia sp. wls1916. The sequence goes on along the minus strand of NZ_WLUL01000003.1, from coordinate 133,662 downwards.
CCTCTGCAAAGGGGCGGGCTGTAAACTAATCACCTTAATAATAAAACTAAAAGTTGTATATAAACTATGAGTTTGTTTTTTTTAATTATTCCCTTTATTTTAAATTTATTATCTTGAGCGGCATAAAGATAATAAATATTTGTTAATTTAAATATAAATAAAGGATGAATTATATGATTAAGTTAAAAAATGAATTTGCCAAATTTAAATTAGACTTCGAAGAATACAAACAATCTTTTAAAAAATACGAAGAAAACCATAAAAAGTATCTGAGTGAATTGGAAAGGCTGACTGATAGATATGGTGAAATTTTGACGAGAGATAGAAAACCTACAGATAGATATATTTCACAAGCGCAAAGAGATATTCGCATTAACCAAAAAAGATATTCTAGCTATGAGGCTGCAATAATAAAAATTGATAACTATATGGATAGTTTAGAATACGGTGATAATTTAGATGATGCCGTGAATTTTATTAATAAATTGCAATCCATTATAGATTCACTGCCTCAGAAACCGGCTGCTTTTCCTAAGATGAATTTATCGTCAACCCCACTTATTCAGCACGCAGTATTGTCGCTTTATAATAATAACTTAGGAATGGACAAGAAATTTTATAATTTAAATGGTCAATATCTTCAACTCAGTGAGGTTGCAAATGAGACATTAACAAGAATGAATGAGCCGCAAATTTCGATCTGTTTTGGTGGTGATGAAATTGAATCGGTGATGATTGAGCAAATGGCTATATTAAGTTCAAAAGACGGTAGCCCAGTTAATAACAATCTGTTGAATGCATTTGAGCCAAGCACCATTTATGGTGGCTGTGAAATTTATCTTGGTACTCAATATTGCTACTAGGAAGTAAATTGGGGAGCCACCGATTTACGGTGGCTCCCCATAACTTAATTAACTCGTTTAAACTCTTTTCCAGCAAACATTAATGACGCATTGCCCCGCTCAATTTGATAATGAGAAAGATGGCGCTGCTTATCTAAGGAATTCAGTTGCTGAGATTGAAACTCACTGAGCTTCCAATGGATTAGCTCTTTCGCCAGTTTCTTATTTGCATGCTGGCTGCGCTCCGATTGGACTTTCACACTGATCCCCGTTGCGACATGCTTGGCTCGTACCGCGGAACAGGTTTTATTCACATGCTGACCTCCGGCACCTTGAGATTTTGTGAATTCATATTCGATTTCACTCTCCTCTAGGGGCTGAATAGGCGCAAATGTGATTATGCTAATAAACCAGTTTTTGCGTTTATGGCGTGGTCGCAGAGGGCTTTGGCATTGCCATTGAACGGTTCCACTCCACGCGTTGACCAGCTGTTCGCTCTGTTTCCCCTCTAAGGAGACTAACACTGACTTTAGTCCCTGCTTGGATGGAAAAGACTCCAACACATCAACTTGAACATCTAACAAAGCGGCTTCTTTTAAAAAACAAGAAAACGCTTTTTCCACGGCGATACAGCACTCATCGGGTCCTTGAGCTGAGGAAAACTGTAATAATGTCATTAACAATGTCCGCTCGTTTTATAGGTGATCACGGGCGCTAAGCGGGCAATAACCTGAATAATGCCGACCTCAACCATGCTTTCGATAACGGTATCAATGGATTTATAGGACTGCGGTGCTTCTTCATAAATCAATTGTTTGTTTGCACAAATAACTCGGCTGCCTAAAGTGGTTCGGGATAGCTGTAATGGCGTATATTTATGTGATAAACGACCTTTGCATTCCGTTCTCATCCACTTGCGTCCAGCGCCATGAGCGAGGGAATTTAAGCTCAAATCACTGGCAACTGGCGCCACTAAATAGCTGTAGTCACCGCGAGAGCCGGGGATCACCACGAAACCTCTATCGGATGGGGTCGCACCTTTGCGATGTAGCCAACCGTCAATGCCATCAATACAGCTTGGCTCAACAAGATTATGATTGAGGTCGAAACGCTGCTCCCCCGAAGCTTTAACTTGCTGCATCATGCGCAGCCCAATCAATTGGCGGTTGATCTGTGCAAACTGTAGCGCGTCTTGGTGTGCTTTGAGGTAAGTCTTGGCATCATCGGATTGTTCATCCAGCCCATTATGGCTATGTTGCTCAACATGCTGGCGTAGAATAGATTGCCCTAAACCACGCGATCCACTGTGCACGAGTAATAACAATTTTTGTTTATCAAGACCGCTTTGCTCAAACAATTCTTGGTTTATGATTTTATCGACGGATTGAAACTCCGCGAAATGGTTACCGCCACCAATAGAACTGAGCGAAGTCATAAAATCATGGGATTTCATCGACTCAGGAACGTGTTCATTTAGCCACTCTAATGGCGCATGATCCGTCATTTCAGACAGCTGTTTTTCCAGCTTATCCAAGTTAACTTTGGCGCGCTTAATATCAGTTTGAAACAGGCTCATGCCACAGCCAATATCATTGCCAACCAACGCCGGATAGAAGCGTTTAGCTGAGAAAAATGCTGCACCAATTGGGTAGCCACGTCCTGGGTGTAAGTCAGGCATGCCGACCACAGAAACCATGTCGGGTAAATTAGCGGTTGTTTGTAATTGCTGGATTGCTTTACTTTCAATCCATGTAGATTCTGTCGCGATATAACTAACGTGTTCACCGACAGAATGAAGGGTATTGCCCATAAGCTATTAACTCATTTTAATGTGAAAAATAAGGTGATTAGCAGGCAAGTTTTGAGAAGATAGCTGAACTAACGTTTAAAACGATTTATAACGCCTAAGGTTATTTTTAACGTTTAAGACTATTTCTGTGGTTGCCCGCAAAGAGTTTGATTAGTTGTTGTCATGATGAACCTCCTTGCAGTGAATTGATTGAATGAATGAAAACGCGGCGGATATTAACGGGAACTTTTTTCTTTTGCAAGAGGAGAAAGAAAAAAAGTTTAAAATTAATCTTTATCCTAAAATTAATTCCTTTATAAATAAATGTTTCATTCTTTAACTTTATGGCTTTAATTTTTTATATGAGTATTTTCGTTGATTTCTTTTCAGGTTTTGAATTAGCTCCTAAAATAAGTTTAAATTTACATTGTCTATTGATAATTTGAAAATTAATCAATAGTATCGATTAAGTAGGGTTGCAATACTTAATTTTTTATATTTCTCAATAGCTATTGATGTATTAATAATGATTTATTTTCAAACTGTGAATGATTGTTGTTAATTTAATTGATCTATATTATTAATCTTAATGATAATAGCTAAATGGATATTTTATCTAGTTTGTACTCTCTAATCAGATGGTTTTTTAATAAAAGAATTATTTCTTATGGAAGGAATAATTCTTTCAGCATGGATGAAGTTATAAATGAATGAACTTGAAAGTAACAATAAATTCCTTGAATTGCTAAGGAAGGAAAAATATGAACTGGAACATGAGGTTAATGTACTGAGATATAATAACTATAAATTAGAAGAACGCTTGGATTCTGAGTTTCTTAATAAGAATAGGGATGGTTTTTCTAGTGATTTAGAATATTATGAATTTAGAATTGAGCAAAGTAAGGTTTTTGATGAGTATTATGAAAATAATGCCAGGATAAAAGAAAAAGAAGCTAAAATAAAGGAGAACAGTGAATTAATTCGTGAAGCTGAGCATAATGATAGGTTGATAAGGAAAGCTAAGCAACCAATTATAGAGCACGATGAAGGCAAATTTATTTCGGATAGCAAATTGAATTTTGGTAAAATCTCATCTCATCAATACAATATTGACACAACAGCAAATCGTATAGTTGAAAACAGTGCTAGCATGAAGATGGAAGTCAGCGTTTCAGATCATGTTAAAAGTGCAGATACCATAAACTCTTATTATCAAGTCATATTCGGTGTCCCTGTTTATACAACAGGCTTTTAGCATTAAATGATTATTTTAGATCAGGAGGTTATTGGTTTTAACTTACTGGTTTAATTGATTGACAAAACTCCATTATTGGTTAACGGCTAAATAGATGTTTTGTTATCTGGTTTTTGCTTTTTAATAAAAGCATGACTTCTTATAAAGAACGTCATGCTTTCAATATGGATAAAATTATAAATGAAAGCATGTAAGAAGAAGTATGAAGATCTGGATTCGATGATAAAAGAAAGAAATGAATTGAAAGATAGATATGATTCATTGAAATTCAATCATAATAAATTAAGGAATTATTTAATTTCTGAGCCTCCTGATAAGAATGTAAATTGTTTAGATACTTATACGGATTATTATAAATATGCCGGTGAGGGAGGTGAACTTATTAATGAATATGATGAAAAATGTAACGAGATTAATGAAATAAAAGCTAAATTAATTGAGGCCGATAAATTAATTTATAAGTATAGAAATTACAATATACTTCCGCTAACCAATCAAGCACTCTACGACAAATGGGAGTCCGAGTATGTAAAGTTGGACGACCAACATAATTTCGACACATCAATAAGTTGTATTGCTGAGGGTGTTGCTCGCATGAATAAGGAAGTCAGCATTTCAGATCATGTTAAAAGTGCAGAGATCACTAACTTCTATCATGAAGCCCTATTTGGTGTTCCTGTCTATATAACAGACTTTTAGCATTAAATTATTATTTTAGACTAAAAAGTTATTGGTTTTAACTTACTGGTTTAATTGATTGAGATGAAGGCATATTTTTATGCCTTCATCAGATTAATGATAATTAAATACTTAAGACGCGATATGAACTGTTTTTCCGCCTACAATAGTGCGCAGTACTTTCACATTTTCAATATCATCTGCTGGGATGGTAAATACATTGCGATCCAGCACAATCATATCCGCGAATTTACCTGCCTCAAGTGATCCTAAAACATCTTCACGATGTTGAGCATAAGCAGAATCAATCGTTGCCGAACGCAAAACTTCGATCACGGTCATATCACGGTCGTTATCCAGCCTTGGGGCTGGCTGACCATTAATATCACGACCACGGCGGGTCGCGGCGACTTTTAAGTCATACCATTCGTCAAAATCATCGATTGGCCAGTCACTACCAAAGGCAACCACCGCACCTGCATCAATAAACTTAGCGATCGGCTCTAGCTGCTGGAAGCGGGTTTCACCCAGCATGTTTTTTTCGAATGCAGCCAGCTCTGGTGTTGGCGCAGCCCATTGGAATGATAAGCATGCAATGGTTTTCAGGCGTGCAAAACGGGCATAATCTTTGGCATCAACCAGCTCATTATGGGCAAGGCCTGGGCGGATATCTTTCTCTGGGTGAGCTGCTCGCATTTTTTCAATGGCATCCAGCACGATAGATACGGCACCTTCACCGACGGTATGTAAGTGAGGATCGTAACCCGCTGCGGCGATTTTTTCGAGTAGCTCATCCAGAATTTCAGCCGTGAAATAGAGGTCGCCGTAGTTATCGGTTTCTACCCAATTCGGGGCGGAATCAGTTCCTTTGTTCACGCGGTATGGCTGTAATAATGAGGCGGTCATGGTTGGGTATTGCAGCACGCCATCCACAAACATTTTGATATTACGCAGACCGATACCTGGTGTCGGTGTCCACTCTGATTGGTGCCATTTTTTGGCGAACGCCACGGCTTTATCGACAGCAGCCGCAACGGCAGCCACATTCGGGGTATCATCAGGCGTGATTTCGCGCGCAGCTTGGAAGCGCAAAGTGAGTTCACCACGTTGTTGAAGTTGGTGGAACGCGCTTAATTGCTGCTCAGAAACACGGGCATCCATCACCATGGTAACGCCTTGCTGATTCAATACTTTTTGGACTAACTCAGCCACTTCAATCGCTTGCTCATCACGAATAGACGGGATACTATCCGCAGCACGCATGGCAGGTGCATCTTCTAAAATTCCGTTGAGTTCACCATTCTCGTATTTACCGATTTTGCCATCAGGTGGCTCAGGAGTCTCTTTGGTGATCCCGAATAATTCGAGGGCGCGACTATTGGCTAAGAGGGTATGGCAGTCATTAGAGAACAATACCACTGGGCGCTTAGTATTGAGCTTGTCCATGTCTTCACGGTACATATCAATACCTGCTGGTAACATGCCTTGGCGTAACCATGCCGTGACTTTTAGCCAGTCATTTTCGCCGGTGCGAGGATCTTTATCTAGGTGATCTTGCACGCGCTGTAAAATTTGGTCGATAGTCAGGGATTCGTAATTAAGATGGCAGCCGAACAGCTGAATGCCGCCCCAAAATGGGTGCATATGTCCATCAATGATCCCTGGCATCATCATCTTGCCTTCAAGGTCGATGCTCTCAGTTTCTGGACCAACATATTGATGTAATTCATCCGAAGTCCCTGTTGCAAGAATATAACCTTCTTTCAAGGCGATAGCGTCGACAACACTATCTTGACTGTCTGCGGTATAGATATAACCGTTGAAATAAATAACATCAGCAATTTTATTATTCATCGTAAACCGTCTGTATCAGGGGCTCCTACGGAGCCAGAACCAAAAAAACAATGGGGAAGATAAGCTTCCCCATAATCAACGAAAGGTACCGGAGGATTAATTGATAATCATCTCAGTCTCGGCATCAGAGATAGCAGGTGGACGACGAGTAAAACCATGAGTCAGAAGCGTGAGGTAGCCTGCCCCTGCCGCTAGCCAGCATAAGCCGACTGTGAAGGCTTCTGCATCTAAACTTGTCCATAACCACAAGGTTAAAACAACCCCAATGGATGGCATGACCAGGCAAGTGAGCAACTTGGTATTATCCAAGGAGGCTTTGCGGTCGATGTAGAAATGTTTGATGACTGACAAGTTCACAAAGGTAAAGGCTATCAGCGCACCAAAGCTAATCATCGACGCAACCATGCTGAGTGATAACACCAGCGACATCAACGAAGCCACAGCCACAAAGATAATGGAATAGACCGGTGTATTCAGGCGCGGGTGCAAATACGCGAAGATTGAGCGAGGTAACACACCTTCACGACCCATTGCATAGAAAATACGCACGATACTGGCTTGCGAAGTCATTGCAGACGCAAAGACACCAATAACATAAGCGGTAATAAAGCTCGATGCCATCAAGGAGGCGCCGATCCACTTCATTTTATCGCCCACTTGCTGCATCACCGCGATACTGGCGACATCCGTATTAGGGAGAAAATCTTGCCATACCGGATACATTAAATGTGCGCCGTAAGAGATGGCAATAAACAAGGCTCCCGCAATAAATACGGTATATAAAATCGCTTTAGGTAAAGCACGGCGTGCGTCTTTTGTCTCTTCGGCCATGGTTGAAATAGCATCAAAGCCCAAGAAAGCTAAGCACAGTACCGCAGCACCCGCAAACAGCCCCGACACTTGTGATGACATCACAGTGAGCGGTGCCATCAATGCTTCAACATCCAGTACCATCGCGTTTTGCAAGCAGATGTATAAGAAGATGGCGATGAAGACAAATTGCATCAGAATAATCAGCATATTCATCCAAGATACCAATTTGATACCCAAAATGTTCATGATGCTGACAACAGCGATGGTTGAGCAGATTATCACTGGCATTGGGATATTCGGGAACGCTTCGTGGACAAAGATCCCAATCGCAATGTAGTTAATAATCGGCAGAAATAGATAATCCAGCAGTTGTGCCCAACCAACAAGAAATCCAAGAGTGCCACCAAAGGTTTTTTGCACATACGAATAAGCAGACCCAGAAAGCGGGAGTGCGCTGGTCATACGGCAATAGCTCATGGCGGTAAAGAAGACAGCAGCGAGCGTAATTAAATAAGCGATAGGCAGATGCCCTTCACTTAATACAGTCACTTGTCCATAGGTGGTAAAAATTCCGAGTGGCACCATATAGGCCAGCCCGAAAAATACTAACGCAGGGGTGGTCAGTACACGTTTCATTTGAACGGTATTCTGTTGCATTTTGAAGCCCTTCCCAAAAGCCCTTAACAACGTTAACTCTGTCTGAATACACAGGCCGAGTGAACCTAAAATGCAGCCATATAACTTGAGCTATAGCACTACATGTTTTGTTTTTTTACATACACAAATCATTTAATTAGGTATGTGGATAGACGCCTTGTATTCAATTTCAGAAAACCTCGCACCAGGACAGAATATAAATCACTGTCATCGTGCGCACTTTAATGAAACGTCAGTAATGAATCGGACCATTACCATCCGCTGGGGTGAATACAAGCGGCGTACAATATAATTATCAAGTTCCTATTAAGCAATCATTTATTTCAACAAATAAATATACTGTTTTATTTCAATGGGTTGATATTTGAAAGGTGTATAAATAAGGTTAAATTTAACGTAAGTTAAATATGAATCAAATTCCCGATAAAATCAAGGAATAAAAATTTTTATAATATATTGAAATATAAAAAGAAAATCTTTTATTTTAGAATTAATCCAAACAAGAGAAAAACACCCAAAAGGTAAATTATTTTTAATGAAAATAAGCTGATTATATTAAATAATTTAAACTTTCCAGTTCCATTAAATGAAACGTGCATTAAGTGGGTAATATAATAAGCGGGTTAATACTAATTTAAGACAGATATTATGGGCACGAATGCCCATAATACGAAAAATTAAATTCTATTTTCTTCTGAGTTTCTGCTGTGTATATAAAGCATCTAAAGTAAATAAAATTAATGCAACCCAGATAAAACCAAATGTAATTAACAATTCTTGGGTCATCACCTCACCATACACAAATACGGCAAGCAAGAACATAATGCTTGGACCTAAATACTGGAAGAACCCTAACGTTGATAGTCTTAAATGGTTAGCGGCTTCAGTAAACAGTAACAATGGCACTGTGGTAATAATCCCTGCAGCGATCAGGAGAATATTTAAATGCCAGCTGTTCATTGTCATGTCGCTTGTTGGGCTATCTGCAAAGAATAGTAGAAAGATAACGCCGACAGGTAGCAACCATAAGGTTTCAAATGTCATACCCGTTTGCGCATCAACACCCAATTTTTTACGTAATAAACCGTAGGTGGCAAACGTCACGGCAAGGCTTAATCCAATGATTGGCACGGAGCCAAACTGCCAGAGTTGAATTAATACGCCGGTAAGTGCTAATCCGACCGCAACCCATTGCATTCGGCGGAAGCGTTCATGTAAAAATATCATGCCAAACAATACGTTAACCAGAGGGTTGATAAAATACCCTAAGCTGGCTTGTAGCATATGCCCATTATTTACCGCCCAGATATAAATCAGCCAGTTAGACGCAATTGTCACAGCTGTTACACCTAAAATTAAGATCTTTTTAGGCTGTTTTAAGACTTGGCGGAAATAATTCCAATGGCGCGTGATGGTCAGTAATAGCAGCATAAAGAAGAATGACCAAATAATACGGTGAGTCAAAATTTCTTCTGCAGGCACTTCTTTGATTGATTTAAAATAAATGGGAGCGACACCCCAAATAAAATAAGCGCCTAAGGCACATAGTACGCCTTTGGTAGTATTTTGTTGGCTCATGAATAGCTCTGAAATTGATATAAAGTCAAACTGAGAGATCGAAGCCAAGAATGTGAGAGGCTCGATGTGTGATGCCGTTAATGTGACATTGCTCAGGTTTTTTTACAAGCTATTAGTTAATGAGGTTATTAATTATTTACTAGGCTGTTTCATCCGCTCAGATTTTTTTACCCAATCAAATAAGTCGCAGTGGCTGTAGCAATATGCTGATTTTTCTCATTATGTAATTCACTGCGGGTGACGGCGATTTTATTACCATCGCGTAGTAAGCTGGCGCTCGCGATAAAAACCTCTCCACGCCCAGGGCGCAAATAATCAACGCGTAAATCAATCGTACCCATTTTGGACATCTTGTCGGCAATATCTTGGTGAACGAGAGGCTCAATGCGTTGAAGGATCCGGTTGATGCACACCATGCCTCCTGCCACATCTAATAGGGATGCAATAACACCGCCATGGAGAATGTTTTGGGTGAAATTACCAATAAGCTCAGGTCGATTTTTCACGGATAGCTGGACTAAGTCATCCGTCATTTGTAGTAGTTCAATCCCAAGTAATTGATTAAAAGGCATTCTATAGATAAATGCATCGCTCATAAATTTGCTAGCTTCTTCGAAGGTATAGATGCGGTCATTCATTTTAGGATCCTTGTCTGTGATGTTAATGATAAGTTAACATTATGTATGTGCTAATATCTAGAAAACAAATGAATAATCTTTCAACGGTGAATCATTTTTCGGTGTAAAATGAGACAAATTTTTTCACCGCAGTTGAAATAGGAATGGCAAATGCTCGCTTTACAAATGTTGTTGAGTTCTGTGCTCTGTTTCTGGTCTGTTTCACTTTTTGCATCTGACAATACCAACGAACCGGCACAGCAGGATACTGAAAATCATACGCCCGTTCGCGGAAGTATTATTTCGGGGTTACTGCAAAATTATGATAACCCATTCGTTCTGTATCCTTATGAACCCAATTACATCATTTATACCTATACGTCTTCGATAAATAAGAAAGCCATCGCGAGTTATGATTGGGGTAATGATGCACTGAAAGATGAAGTGAAATTCCAATTAAGCTTGGCGTTTCCTATTTGGCGTGGAATTGCGGGGGAAAACTCGGTTCTTGCGGCGTCTTATACTCAGCGTTCTTGGTGGCAACTAAGTAATAAGAAAGAGTCTTCACCATTTCGTGAAACCAACTATGAACCACAGATTTTTGTCGGTTGGGCGCTTGATAACCAATTTGCAGGCTGGACGTTACGCGAATTCGAAACGGGCTTTAACCATGAATCAAATGGTCGCTCTGATCCAACATCCCGTAGTTGGAACCGTATTTATGCCCGAGCAATGGCGCAAAAGGGTGACTGGCAAGTTGAATTAAAACCATGGTACCGCATTCCTGAAAGTGAAAGCAGTGATGACAACCCAGACATTAATAAATATCTCGGCTATTACCGCGTAAAAGTGGGGTATGCACTTGGGGATAGCGTTATTTCAGCTGCGGGTCACTATAACTGGAACTCAGGGTATGGTAACGCGGAGTTGGGCTGGAGCTATCCAATGACGAAGCACGTGCGTTTGTATACCCAACTGTTTAGCGGTTATGGTGAGTCGATGATAGACTACGACTATCGCCAAACACGTTTTGGTATCGGTGTGATGCTTAACGATATCATGTGATCTGGGCAGACATCCCAGTCATTTCAGGGTAATATCTTGCCAATAGCTGCTCTTTTTGGGCAGCTATTTGTTTCAACCTCTAGAGGGAATTCGTGTCTACCGCTTGCGTTATCAATCAACTTTCACTAGCTGAAAATGTGCTCAACAGCACGTTCGGCTACCAATCCTTTCGTCCGGGACAAGATGCTGTCATTGGCGGTATCCTCGATGGTCGTGACTGCTTAGTATTGATGCCAACAGGGGGCGGAAAGTCGCTCTGCTACCAAGTGCCTGCGCTGGTCAAACAAGGCATTACGCTGGTGGTATCACCTTTAATTTCCTTAATGAAGGATCAAGTTGATCAACTCAAGTTACACGGCGTTGAAGCGGCTTGTTTAAATTCCTCACAAACCCCGCTAGAGCAGCGCCAAATTATGGAATTATGCGCTCAAGGGAAAATCAAACTTTTGTATGTGGCGCCAGAGCGCTTATTGACCGACTACTTTATTCAGCAAATTGGTGGCTGGGATATTGCCTTACTGGCGGTAGATGAAGCGCACTGTATTTCCCAATGGGGCCACGATTTCCGCCCTGAATATCGTTCGTTAGGTCAATTACGCCATTCTTTACCGAATGTACCAGTGATGGCGCTGACTGCCACGGCAGATGAAACCACGCGCGCTGATATTATTCGCTTACTCGAGCTTAATGACCCATTAGTTCATGTGAGCAGCTTTGATCGCCCGAACATCCGCTATACTTTAGTCGAGAAGTATAAGCCGTTAGATCAATTATTGTTTTTTATTAAGGCTCAGAAAGGTAAATCGGGAATTGTTTACTGTAATAGCCGTAGTAAAGTTGAAGAAACCGCGGAAAGATTGCAAAAACGTGGCTTGAGTGTGGCTGCCTACCACGCAGGTTTGGAGAGCGCTCAACGTGACTGGGTGCAAGATGCATTCCAGAAAGATAATCTGCAAATTGTGGTTGCGACCGTGGCATTTGGAATGGGGATTAACAAGTCCAATGTCCGCTTTGTGGCACACTTTGATATTCCTCGCAACATTGAAGCGTATTACCAAGAAACAGGACGAGCGGGGCGTGATGGCGTCGAAGCCGAAGCCATTCTCTTCTACGATCCTGCTGATATGGCGTGGCTCCGCCGATGCTTAGAAGAAAAACCAGCGGGAATGCATCAGGATATTGAACGTCATAAACTGAATGCGATTGCTGCCTTTGCGGAAGCGCAAACTTGTCGTCGCCTAGTTTTACTAAACTATTTTGGTGAAAACCGCCAAAAACCTTGCGGTAACTGTGATATCTGCCTTGATCCGCCAAAGCGTTATGATGGGCTGATGGATGCGCAAAAAGCACTCTCCTGTATTTATCGCGTTGGGCAGCGGTTTGGTATTGGCTATATTGTTGAGGTGTTACGAGGCGCTAACAATCAACGGATCCGCGATTTAGGGCACGATAAACTGCCAGTTTATGGCATTGGTAAAGAGCAAACGAATGAACATTGGGTGAGCGTCTTACGTCAATTAATTCATTTAGGCATGATCACGCAAAATATCGCGCATTTTTCCGCATTACAATTGACGGAAGCGGCCAGACCCATACTGCGTGGTGAAATGCCATTACAGTTAGCCGTTCCACGCGTTTTAGTCACCAAAAGCCGGAATCAACAAAACAAAATTTACCATGGCAATTATGATAAGAAGCTGTTTGCCAAATTGCGTAAATTACGTAAATCCATTGCGGATGAAGAAAACATTCCGCCTTTTGTGGTTTTCAACGATGCAACGTTGATTGAAATGGCAGAGCATTGCCCGACCAAACCCGTTGAATTATTACTGATTAATGGGGTTGGTGAGAAAAAATTAGAGCGTTTTGGTGAGGCGTTTATGACACTCATCCAAGACCATCTAGAAGGTTATGAATGAGGAAACCCCATGACGCCAGATAGTCTAAAAGCCAGTTGGTTAAATCGAGAAACTGAGTTTTCGGCCTTTACCAACGGTCCGCTTTTAGATTTTTGGCAACTACGTGAAGAAGCTGAGTTTTTAGGTGTTGATGATGTTCCTATTCGCTATGTACGTTTTATTCATGCAAAGCACCATAAAGCCGTGGTTATCTCACCGGGGCGCAGTGAGAGTTACGTTAAGTACCCTGAAGTCGCCTACGATTTTTATCATCTAGGATTCGATGTTTTTATTATTGATCATCGTGGGCAAGGGCGATCTGGCCGTATGCTGGCGGATCCCCAAAAAGGGCATGTCGAAAAATTCACAGATTACATTGATGATTTTGAAAAATTCATTGATTTAGAAGTGAGAGATCGTCACTATCCTAAATGCTATGCGTTGGCTCATTCGATGGGCGGCGCGATCCTCGCTGGGTATTTACTCCGAGATAGCGTGACATTTGACGCTGCCGCATTGTGTGCTCCCATGATTGGTGTGAATTTACCAATGCCCCACTGGCTCGCGAGCTTTATTGTTGAGCGTGCAGAACCGCGCCGCAGTGTGCGAAATGATTATGCGGTTTCAACGGGAAAATGGCAGCCATTACCTTATTTAATCAATGTGTTAACCCATAGCCAAGAGCGTTATCGACGTTACTTACGCTACTATGCGGATTATCCTGAATTACGTCTCGGTGGTCCAACTTACCACTGGTTACGAGAAAGTTTTGCGATTGGCAAAGAGCTGGTTGCGAAAGCGGGAGAGATTGAAACCCCTCTGATGCTCCTTGAAGCGAGCGAAGAGAAGGTAGTCAGTAATCGAGAGCTACAAGCTTTTTGTCAAAGTCGGCAAAAAGCGCAAACAGGACGAGAAGAAAAATTACCCCTCATTATCGAAGGGGCTCACCACGAAATCCTGTTTGAAATAGATGCATTGAGAGCCATGGCACTCAATGCAATTTGTGATTTTTTTGAGCAGCATTAGCCATAATTAGGGATCTTGTATGAAATATCCGGTTGTTGCTTCCGATTTGGACGGAACACTTTTATCTCCCAATCATGATTTAACTCTGTATACCAAAGATACACTTAAGCAGCTTGTAGCGACCGAAGAAGTCCGGTTTGTGTTCGCGACGGGACGCCATCATATTGATGTTGCACAGATCCGTGATGGTCTGGGTATTGATGCTTATATGATCACCTCGAATGGGGCGCGTATTCATAATACCAATGGTGACCTCATTTTTGCGAACAACGTTGACTCGCAGATAGCGAAAGAACTGTGCTTAATGGAGTTTGATCACCCTGAAATTCTTACCAATTACTACCATGGTGATGATTGGTTTATTAACCGTGAAAGCCCTGAGCAGAAAGAGTTTTTCAAAGAGTCTGTATTTAATTACCAACTGTTTGACCACCGCGATTTTCCAACCTCGGAAGTCTGTAAAGTGTATTACACCAGTGAAGATCATGATTTACTGGTCGATCTGCAACAGCGTATTCAACGTCGCTGGCAAGATAAAGTGCATGTTACTTTCTCCTTACACAGCTGCCTTGAAGTGATGGCAGGCTCTGTTTCTAAAGGGGAAGCATTGAAACAAGTCACGGCATTGCATGGTTATGGAACCCATGATTGCATCGCGTTTGGTGATGGCATGAATGATAAAGAGATGCTGAAGTTAGCGGGCAAGGGCTGCATTATGCAGAATGCTCATCAGCTGCTGAAAGAGGCTTTACCTCAGATGGAAGTGATTGGTTCTAACCAAGATGATGCAGTTGCTCGTTATTTGCGAAGTAAATATTTAGACAACAAATAATCACTTTTGCTATGTGTATTAGCAGAAAGCCAGATAGAATAAAAAACTATCTGGCTTTTTATTTGCCTTTTGTCATGAATGATAACGAAAAGTGCTATTTGTCTAAATTAAGGCGTTTATCCTATTTTGTCTTCTGACGAGTAAATTTAAACTACTTCAAATGAAAAGCGAGTTTAGGCTGTATAATCTGCCAGATCAGCCGATAATAACGGGTATTACTGTGTCGCCAGTTGCCATACTGCACTGTTGAGGGTTACTTAGGATGAAAAGAATTGCGTTAGCGCTGTTGTTAGGATCTGTTTGTTATAGTTCATTATTACTGGCTACACCGGCGAAACCAACGACCGCCAGTGAACAGACGACGATAGAGCAAATTACGCAGTTAGCTGAAAAAGGTGATCCCGCATCTCAATTCCTGTTAGGTGAGCGTTATTTTAAAGGTCAGGGCGTTTCCCAAGACTCCAAAGTGGCAGCGGAATGGTTTATCAAAGCTGGTGATCAAGGTAATTCAGATGCCCAATTCCGCCTTGGTACTATGTATGTAAATGGTTTTGGTGTTCGCCGAGATTATGATAAAGCGATGCTGTGGTACGAAGAAGCCGCTAAAAATGGTGATACTCGCGCAGAAACCAACATGGCCACCATGTATGCACAGGGCTTAGGGGTTAAACAGGATCTGGAAAAAGCTGCATACTGGTTTAGAAAGGCAGCGCAAGGCGGTAATGTGATTGCACAGTTCAAAATTGGGCAAATGTATTCGATTGGTAGTGGCGTCGCATTAGATAATGAAAAAGCCGTGTTTTGGTTCAGAAAAGCCGCAAAACAGCGTGATGCAAATTCCCAAGACCGTTTAGGGGTGATGTACTCTGAAGGGAAAGGGGTGAAAAAGAACCTACAGCAAGCGTATGCATGGCTTTCTACGGCGGTTTATAGTGGCAATAAAGAGAGCCAACGTTTACAGAAAAAAATCGCAGAGCAGTTGAACGCAGAAGAGCTGAAACAAGCGCAAAAACTGGCTGACAACTACATTAAAACCTACGGTAATAGCGAAGAAAGCTAATAGTCCAATATTAATTTAACGGGATATCAGCAGGTATCCCGTTAATCCGATCACAGACAGAATCAAATATCCCCAGCAAAAGCGGTAAAATCGATTATATCCCCATCCTCGGCGTACACTGAGTTGTTGCACCTTTGTCGATAATTGGCGCACTTTCAAACGGTAAACCACTAAATACAGCAGGCTGAATCCTTGCCACAGATAGAGCGTATTAAAGGCAAAACCCTTTCCGACAATCAGCAAAATCACCAATGGAATCAGAAAAAATAGAATGGAGCCTACACGCTCATACTGTGCAATTTTTAATTTGATGGATTCGTCTTGGATTTCTACTGCTTGGGTCATTACTCTGCCTTTTTTACCATAGAAAATAAGGGAGCAAGTGCTCCCTCAATCAACTTATAGCTCACCAGTACCACGAGGTGGGTTTCGACCAGAAAGGTTATTTGTGGCGCTTTGAATCGAATTACTGCGCACATCCACACGGGCTTGGAACGGTGGGAATGGCAATGTAATTCCTTGTTCTGCAAAGGCTTCTAAAATATGCTGATGGATTTCGTGGCGAGCCGGTAAACGGTGCCCCATTTCACCTGCATACACCCGCAGCTCGAAAATTTGGATCCCTTGCTGTAGGTCCACGAGATAAACTTCAGGATTCGGGTTATCCAAGATCATGGACGAGCGTTTTGCGGCGCGCAGGATAATCTCTGTCACTTTTTCGCTATCGGCATCCGCAGGAGCAGGGATGGTCATCACGATACGGGTAATGGTGTCGGTCAGAGACCAGTTAATAAACTGTTCAGTAATAAATGCCTTGTTCGGCACAATAATCTCTTTTCTATCCCAGTCCGTTAAGGTAGTGGCGCGGGTATTAATCTTAGTGATACTACCGGTTAAGTTACGGATAGTGACCGTATCGCCGATACGGATCGGTTTTTCAAACAGGATCATCAAGCCAGAGATAATATTGGCGAAAATTTCTTGTAAACCAAACCCGAGCCCGACCCCCATTGCAGCAATAAGCCACTGCAGTTTTGACCAGTCGATCCCCAGCATTGAGAAACCGACAATAGTTCCGATGATGGTGATGCTGTACTTGGTCAAGGTACTGATGGCATAACCGGTACCCGGTGTTAAATCGAGATGCTGAAGAACCGCCAGTTCTAATAGTGCAGGCAAGTTTCTGACGAGCTGTGCAGTAACGATAATCACCAAAATAGCGATGAAAATCGACCCCATTGTGATGGCTTGAACGGTTTCGACTCCATTGATGGATGAGGTTACATCCCACAGGCGAATATTTTCAAGGAATGAAAATGCGGTATGTAATTCGGACCACAGCCAGATTAACGAGACCAGCGCTATCATAGTCAGAATGGAGCGTACCAATCCAACTGATTGGGAACTGATAGTATCAAGGTCAAGAACCTGCTCTTCGATATCAATATTCCCTTCACCGCTAGCATTGGGTAATTGAGAGTCTTCTTCCCCTTTAGCTCGCTGGGCTAAGATCTCCGCACGGCGCTGTTTTGCTCGCTCGAAGGCGAGTTTGCGGCGCTGCATCGACATCCAGCGCTGGATTGTGTGATAAACAATTAAAATCACAAACCAAATCGCAACAGAGGTTTCGAGCCGCGCTAGTAGTGCTTGAGACGTTGAGAAATAACCTAATACGGAGAAAAATGCAGCAATCACCGGCGCAATGAAAATGAGCCACCATAATGCGGTATTAACTAAGTTTTCACCGGAGCCGTGCCTGTCCAAATACAATGGAATTTTAGAACGGCGTAAGTTGTTGGTAATTAGGCTTAATGCGACGCACAGCACTAAGAAGCAGAGGCGGCCTAAGGTCGCGGAGAACTCTCTTTCGCTGTAATGTTCAAAGGTGATGATTGCCATCACTAACGGCACAATCACAAAAATGGCTAATCGATAATGGCGCATTGCGCGCTTAACTGCGTCTTTATCCCAACCAAAGTGGGAAATGAACAGCCCGGTTGGGCGTGAGAATGTTTCACTGATCATAAACAGCCAGAGCAGCGGGGTGGTTGCGCTAACGCCGTAGCCAATGGCCGCTGCCATCGGGTATTGCCATGCACTTTGTAAGCCATAACCAATGGCAGACCACATCATTGGAAGAGGAAGTGCGACAATAATCGACCAGAAAATAGTACGAACGGTTAAATAGAAACGGTCTTGTGTGACTTTACCAATGCGTAGACTCGAGCGGTCTAAGAATGCTTGATAATGGCGGCGCGTGCTGACACTGAAAATCACTAAGATAATGGAACCTAGCAGGTATAAGAACGAGTCTTGGCTAGTGACCATCACTTGTAGTGCGCCCGTTAGCTGGGAGAGAGTATCCAGTGAAAGTAGCTGGGTCATGTCAGTAACCACAAGTACCGGATAATTAATGCTAATCGGCGGGACGTCAGCGACCCAGAATAGATAACGGTTTGAGGCGTCTTTCACCTCTTTTAGTGCATCAGTTAATTGTCCCGTTGCAACATTGAGCTTGGTCAGCTCTAACATTTCGCCATCAAAGCCCGAAATGAGAGAGGTTAATAGCTCTTTGCGGGTCTTCATCAGTGATTGATAAACCTGCGACTGGGCAGGACTTAAATCATTAGCACTTTCTTGCACCGACACATCGAGCTTGGATAAGCGCTCAAGCATATCTTCATAATTTAGCCGTTGAACACGTAAATCCGCCATTTCACGGTCAAGTTGCTGGCTTTTAGGGATATCTGGAAGGCGAGAAAGTTGTGTTCGAAGCGCTTCCCCTAAGGAACTTGAACTGCTGATCCACTGGGCTTGTTCACGGATAGTGGACAGTGCTTGTCGAGCATTTCGAATGCTGGTGGAGATTTCGGCTTGGTTGGTGGTGATCGCGCTCATGCGCTGCGCTTGCTCGGTCAACTCTTGGGACATTTTGCGGTTGATATCGAGCTGTTCTTTTAAGAACGGGGTCAATTCACCCTGTTCCGCCAACATTTCTGTATGCTCTAACGCCAATATTGCTTTTTGCTGGCGTTGGGTATTTTGAAAATCACGGAGTTGCTGAAGTTCAAGCTCTAGGCGCTGATAACGCTTTTTCTCAAGCTCTAGCGCCATTCGAGAAATTTCTTGGCGGTTATTGGCTGATAATTGCGCCATTTCTAGCTCGTTCACAATCGATTTGCGAGCGCTTACTTCGGCTTGAGCTAAGGTATATTGGGCTTCAGCTAACGGTGTCGTTGGCGTATTGAGCGATTGGAATCGCGTTGAGGCATCCGTTAACTGGCGTCGTGCTTCAGATAACTGCTGTGGCAAGAGATTCAGGGATTCGCTGATTTCGCGTCCTTTGTCTTGCTCTTGCTGCATCAAGCGCCCTTGATCAAGTAGCTGGCTGCTGAGTTGGGTAATACGCTGCTCGAGTTCACTTAAGCTAATGCTCGTGGGGATAGCGGGCGGCGTATCGGTTTCATTGAGCAAGTTTTGACGGATTGTTTTGATAATTCTAGGAAAATTATCAATAGCATCTTGGTAAGACTTTGCCTTATTGTCCGCATCTCGAGCTTCATTAATCCAGCTTAATGCCCCTTGTAACGCTTGAGCAATCTCAGCATCTTTGGGGTTTTTGCTTGGATCAAGCTGTTTGAGCTCCTGTGTAATCTGTGCTTCATCTTGCGCGGAGGCTGGCGCCGCTTGGGATGAAAAAACGATTAACAGGCTAAGTAAAAAACTGATAATCAAACGCACAGTGAGGAGCTCCTTCAGCGATAGAATAACTTAATTATAGTTTAAATGATTAGCTAACAGTTTCAGTGCGTTGCTGTTCATCCGTTGATTCAGCCAACAGCTCACCCATGCGGGTTGCATAGCCTGGGATCAATGAAGCATTAAAGCGAATTTTGTTAGGCTCAAACAGGTTAATAACAGTAGAACCCAGTTTAAATAGACCCATTTCTTCCCCTTTTTGTAGGAAGATAGCGCCTTCTTCACCTTGTGCTGGATACGTCCAACGTTTAATCACGCCTTCACGTTGTGGGTTAACACAACCGCTCCAAACCGTATCAATGCTGCCTACAATAGTTGCACCAACTAAAATCTGCACCATTGTGCCAAATGGGGTATCAAACACGCAGATCAAACGTTCATTACGCGCGAATAGGTTCGGCACATTTGCTGCGGTTAATGGGTTAACGGAGAACAGATCGCCAGGGACGTAAATCATCTCTGTTAATAAGCCATCACATGGCATATGCACGCGGTGGTAGTCGCTTGGGGATAAATAGGTTGTGATAAAATCACCACCACGGAATTTATCCGCTAACTGATATTGACCAGCAAGCAGGGCTTCAACCGTATAGTTATGACCTTTTGCCTGAAAGATTAGGTCATTATCAATAGGCCCTAATTGGCTAACGGCACCGTCCGCAGGTTGTGCAAGTTGATGTTCAGCTTCAACAATTGGGCGCGCGCCATCTTTCAGCGTACGGATGAAGAAGTCATTAAAGGTTGAATATGCAGTCAATTCACTTTTTTGAGCTTCATTCATATTCACTTTATAGGCTTTAGCGAACAGCTTTATTGCCCATTGGGTTACAAACCCGACGTTTCGACTAGCAAACCATCCTGCAAGTTGAGTAAGTCCTTGTTTAGGAAGCATAAATTGCAGGCGGATTTTGATTTTATCTAGCACGTTAACCTCTGAATTTTAAAGGTAAGTTAGTGAAAGGGCGCTATTGTAACTGAAACTAATCTGCTTTCGAATTATTTCACAAAGCAGATAAAATGTGAGCGTTCACTAACTTATTTTAGACTGATTTCGGGGATTATTTCTCTTTAGCGGTAAAGTTACCACGCAGTTTAACTTGTTCCATACTTTCTAAAATACGGTGATAGTTTTCAAAGCGTGATTCGGCAATTTTGCCGTCTTCCATTGCGTCTCGCAGTAAACAGCCGGGGTCATCTAAGTGTTTACAATCGCGGAATTTACAGCCACCAAGGTAATCTTTAAATTCGACAAATCCTTTGGTCACTTGTTCCTTTGTCAGATGCCAGAGACCAAATTCACGCACGCCCGGTGAATCGATGACATCACCACCCTGTGGGAAGTGGTACAGCCTGGATGCAGTCGTGGTGTGTTGCCCTAAGCCCGAGGTATCAGAGACATCATTGACCAAGATCGCGGCCTCATTTTGAGGTAACAGCGTATTCAATAAACTGGATTTACCGACACCAGATTGACCAACAAAGACCGACACTTTACCGGATAGCGTGTTAGTGAGTGCTTCCATGCCTTCACCGGTATGGCTGGAAACTTCAAGCACTTGGTAGCCAATATCGCTATAAATTGTCATTAAATCACTGACCCACTCGCGATTTTCTTCATCTAGCAAGTCAACTTTGTTTAAGACAATAATCGGCTGGATCCCTGTGGTTTCGCAGGCGACCAAGTAGCGGTCGATAATATTAAGCGATAATTCAGGTAAAATCGCAGAAACCACGACGATTTGGTCGATATTGGCGGCGATAGGTTTTAACCCATCATAATAATCAGGACGAGTTAAGACGGAGTGGCGCTCATGAACGGCTTCGACAATACCGTTCACTTTGATATCACTCTGTGTGTTTAGCGCAGGACGCCAGACAACTTTGTCCCCGGTCACTAAAGATGAGATGGTTCGACGCAGGTTACAACGCTGTATAGTGCCGTCTGAGGCTTCAATATCCGCATGTTGACCAAAGCGGCTAATCACTAAGCCCTCTTGAGCCTCACCTAATTGGCTATCATCAATCTCAATAGTTTTTTGCTTTTTGAGTCTTTTTTGATGATTTTCTTGCACGCGGCGCTGTTGGCCTTTCGAAAGTTTCTGCTTAGCCACCTGACCTCTCTCACTTAAATAATTTGGCGTCTATATTATAACCGATAGGGATATTATTGAAAAACAACATACCTATAACGGATAGAACGAAGGGTGTTATCATACCTTAACTCCACCGTATTCAGTTAGGGCATATCATGCAAAAGAATGAGAATAATTTAATTTGGATCGATTTAGAAATGACCGGGCTCGATCCTATTCGTGATCGTATTATTGAAATAGCTACTATTGTGACTGACAGTAACTTGAATATCTTAGCCGAAGGCCCTGTTATCGCGGTACACCAAACCGAAGAGCAGTTGGCATTGATGGATGAGTGGAATGTAAACACCCATACTAATAGCGGCTTAGTCGAGCGTATTCGTAAAAGTTCTATTGGTGAGCGTGAAGCAGAGCTGGCGACCATTGAATTTTTAGAGAAATGGGTACCAAAAGGCGCATCGCCTATTTGTGGGAATAGCGTAGGGCAAGACCGCCGTTTCTTATTTAATTATATGCCAGAGTTAGAAAGCTATTTTCACTACCGCTATCTTGATGTGAGTACATTAAAAGAGTTAGCCCGCCGCTGGAAGCCTGAGATCCTCGCCGGATTCTCAAAGAAAAATACCCACCAAGCGCTGGATGATATCCGCGAATCAATCGCTGAGCTGGTATATTACCGAGAAACGTTTATTAAATAACTTGCTCTAAAGTGCTCAATATTGCAGCAATCCTAATGGTGCTATATACTCAAGCTATATGGCACTATTTAGGAGGAATCATCATGATCCTACACAGTAAGGTTTTTATGAGTAATCGGACTCAAAATGTTCGTTTACCCGCAGAGTTACGGTTTCCTGATGATGTGAAAGAAGTCACCGTTAGAATGAAAGGTAAAGAGCGTATTATTACACCACTGCAAAATACGTGGGATAGCTTCTTTTTAACGGAAACTTCGGCCACGGATGATTTTTTAGTTTCGAGAGCAGAGCAAGTTCCTACCCCAAGAGAATCTTTCGATGATTAAATACTTGCTTGATACTAATATTGTTATTTTCACCATCAAACGACGACCTGCAGCATTATTACCAAAGTTTAACCAGCATGCTGACCAATTGGCAATTTCAACAATTACGTTAGCAGAGCTGGTTTTTGGTGCAGAAAAAAGCATGAATCCAGAACGAAATTTAGCTGTTGTTAATGATTTCGTTTCTCGGCTTTGCGTGTTGCCTTATGATGAAGCGGCCGCTTGTCATTACGGTGATATTCGAGCAAATCTCGAAAAACAAGGTAAAAAAATCGGGGAAAATGATCTACACATAGCGGCTCACGCTAGAAGCAAAGGGCTTATCGTCGTTACAAATAATACTCGCGAGTTTGAAAGGGTTGATGGTTTAAGATTAGAGGATTGGGTCAATTCATCATAAAAAGGCGCTAAGGTTAACAAACTTAACACCTTGAAATGCTTATTTAACAAACGGCGACGACAAAATCATCACTATGATTGTTTTATCATCAAACGAACAAAAAAATAAAAAATTTGAGTTCAAACGCTTGCTAGTATCTTAATTTCTCGTATAATGCGCTCCCCGTACCGATGAAGTTTTTGTGATTTTATTGGCACGATTAAGGCACCAAGAATTGGTTATGCGGGAATAGCTCAGTTGGTAGAGCACGACCTTGCCAAGGTCGGGGTCGCGAGTTCGAGTCTCGTTTCCCGCTCCAAATTTTCTTGATGTTTTAGCTAGAGCACTATTTTCGGAATGCGGGAATAGCTCAGTTGGTAGAGCACGACCTTGCCAAGGTCGGGGTCGCGAGTTCGAGTCTCGTTTCCCGCTCCAAACTTTCTTAGTGCTTTAGTTATAATAGTTTTTAGCAAAAGCAGTACCCACCAAATGCGGGAATAGCTCAGTTGGTAGAGCACGACCTTGCCAAGGTCGGGGTCGCGAGTTCGAGTCTCGTTTCCCGCTCCAAATTTTTACCTCTCAATTTTTTTGTTTTTCTTTCTGTATTATCCCCTAATAAACATTCTATTAAACGCTAGTTTTGTGCTTACGCGTTAATACTTATTCGCCTTTTAGCGTTCATTATTTACACAAAAGCAGCTTTTACCTTCCTTGCCCACGATCCTTTTATTATTTATGATCTTTTTAGGATCCAAGTGAGTTTTTTGCTTGCATTAATAGACGGGGAGCCATAGAATAGCCACCCCTTAGCAATAGGGCATCCTATAAGAACTTCAGCTAAAATGGCGAACGTTCGAGTAAAAGGTAAAAAATCCTATTTTCACCGGTTCAGTTAAAATATCTTATTAACCTGGCTTTTTGATAACTTTACTTTAGTTAGTTAACTAAAATTCAGCGTTTTTTTATTACTTCTCTCCATGAGAAAGTTATCCACAACCTGAGTAGGGCTAGGTTCGTTTTATCCTAGGCAGAAATACTTTGCTGCACAGAGTTATCCACAGGTTAGTTATTGGTTAATTTTTGATTATCACAAAATGAATATTATTAATTTTATTTTTAATTCATTGAAATTAAAGTAAAAAACTATTTCTTCAAAATGTGCTTAGCACAACTTGCAAATCCTTTACCTATTGTCGGGTAAGCACTTTTTTATTTTATTCACATCAGTTTGACAATTGATAGATTAGGATATAAGGCTGGACTTTTTTTAGGCGTCTCGGGGTAAACCTTTAGTAATTGCCCGAACAAGACGTTTTTGTTGCGAAGTTTGAATTGTGACTTGGTTTTCTTCTCGACGCTTGAGTTGTTGTCCAATCGACCATTGGAAGTGCTCGTCTAACATAGGGTTGATCCCAAGACGACTCTGTAATGCGAGAATAATATTATCTTGATAGGGCGCATTACCCAAAGCAACGCTGATATTACGTAGCCATTTTATATAGCCGATACGGCGAATCGCCGATCCTTCCGTAATACGGAGAAATTTCTCTTCGTCCCATGAAAAAAGATCCAATAGCTCCGGCGTATGCAATGCGGCTCTAGGGCTAAAATCCTCTTCATCCGTCAACTGAGAAAAGCGATTCCACGGGCAGATAAGTTGGCAGTCATCACAGCCATAAATCCGATTACCCATTAGAGGGCGAAACTCTTCGGGGATCGCACTATCGAGTTCAATGGTTAGATAGGAAATACAGCGCCTTGCATCAACAGTATAAGGCTCGACAATTGCACCCGTTGGGCAAGTTGTCATACAAGCAACGCAGCGCCCGCACTGCTCTTCAACGGGTTGATCAACGGGTAGAGGAAGATTGACAAGCAATTCGCCAAGGAAAAACCATGAGCCTGAATGTTGGTTAAGCACCAGTGAGTGCTTACCCGTCCAGCCTAAACCCGCTTTGACAGCAAGCGGGCGTTCTAGGATAGGTGCCGAGTCAACAAAAGGGCGAAAATTCAAATCATCGGAGCATTCAAACTGGCTGCAATACTCGAGGATCCGATCACTAAGCACTTTTAAGCGTTTTTTTAATAGCTTATGATAATCGCGACCAAGGGCGTAGCGGCTGACATAGCCTAGTTCTGGATTGTTTAGCGTGCTGGCAAAAGCTGCCTTAGCAGGAAGGTAGTTCATTCGAACACTAATGACACGCAGTGTGCCGGGGTGTAATTCATGGGGTCTCGCCCGCATCATACCATGGCGCTTCATCCACTCCATTTCTCCATGATATTGTTTATCCAGCCATGCTTGGAGCTTGGGTTCTTCAAGGGTAAGATCCGTATCGCAAATACCGACTTGTTGAAAGCCAGCATCGATGCCCCATTGTTTAATATTTTGGGCAAGAAGGTCGAGATCGAGGCGTGTGGACATGGGAAATATCTAGGTAAAAGTGGATTCGCAGGCACTCTAACACGATCATTGGATTTCTCAAAATCTACGGATCGCGTTGGCACGATCTTGCTCGGAAATGTCCGATCTCGATGTTCCAACAATGTTAAATAACACAAATAGATCTGCTTGAGTTAAAATAGGCGTTAATATCAATATTGAATGAATTTTATCATTATAATTGGCTTCGCTAACTATGAAAGAACGCACAGTACAACTTGCTAATGAAGAGCAAACAGTCGCGCTTGGGCGCACGATCGCTATGGCCTGTAAACAAGGCGCAGTTATTAACCTGTATGGCGATTTAGGTGCAGGAAAAACCACATTTAGTCGTGGATTTTTACAAGCATTGGGCCATCAAGGCCATGTAAAAAGCCCAACCTATACACTCGTTGAGCCTTATGAATTAGCGGATAGACACGTTTTTCACTTTGATCTGTATCGCTTAGCCGATCCTGAAGAACTTGAGTTTATGGGGATCCGCGACTATTTTTCAGACAACTCAGTTTGTTTAGTGGAATGGCCACAGCAGGGTAAAGGCTTCTTACCTGAAGCGGATCTAGAGATCCATTTAACCTATCAAGATGAAGGGCGTCAGGCTCGGGTTGTCGCTTTTTCGACAACCGGAGAGTCGTTATTGGAAGCGTTAACGGTATTCTAAGGAACATATAGCTCATGATGAATGCATCGATGAACAGAATAACTACCAAGGGTATTTTTTCTCTTTTCTTATTATTGATGATGTTTGCTCTGGCTCTGGTGACATCAACCGCCAAAGCTGCATCTCTCTCTAATATTCAAGTTAGTAATAGCCCTTCACAGGCGCAAGTGACATTAACATTTGTTGATGGAAAGCCTGATTATTCCTACTTCCCGTTGCACTCACCAGAACGCTTAGTGATTGATGTTCAGCAACGTGGTGAAATTATTGGCTTACCACTTAAGCTACCGAAAGGGGACTTGGTGAAGCAAGTTCGCGCTAGCCAAGCACCTGATAGCCAGCACAAACGTATCGTCCTTGAGCTTTCTCAAGCGGCAAAAACTAAAGCGGTTGTTCAGCAGGTATCAGGTCAATACCAAGTTGTCTTTACTGTATCAACAGGTAAAGGACAGACATCAAATTCATATAATAATACTGTGATGCCAGCTCAGCCGACGGCAACGCCATCTACACGTAATTCGCAGCCCGTTCAGCCCGTGCAAGAAAAACCACTAAAAATGAATGCGCCAGCGGCGGCGTCATCGACCACGCCATCAACCCCTGCAACACCAACCAAAACCTTGCCAAAAGGCACTAAGCAGGTGGTGATTGCGATTGATGCGGGTCATGGTGGAAAAGACCCAGGTGCGATTGGTAAAAACGGTTATAAAGAAAAAGACGTGACACTAAGTGTGGCGCGTAAATTGTATCAAAAACTGGATGCAGATCCGATGTTTAAGCCTGTAATGACAAGGGACGGAGACTATTTTATTTCCGTCAGCGGTCGTTCAGACGTTGCTCGTAAGAAAGGCGCCAACATGCTGGTTTCTATTCATGCTGATTCAGCACCAAACAGTAGCGCTCGTGGGGCATCCGTTTGGGTACTATCTAATCGCCGAGCAAACAGTGAATTAGGTAGTTGGTTGGAGCAACGTGAAAAACAATCTGAACTTCTTGGTGGGGCGGGTGACGCACTTAGTGGTGCAGATCCGTATTTAAGCCAAGCGGTATTGGATTTACAGTTTGGGCACTCACAACGTGTGGGTTACGATGTTGCCGTTCATGTCATTCAGCAGCTCAGAAAAATTGGTAATATTCATAAGAAAACGCCAGAACATGCGAGCCTTGGCGTACTACGTTCTCCCGATATTCCATCCATTTTAGTGGAAACTGGGTTTATCAGTAATACATCCGAAGAGCAGCTATTGAAGTCCAATGATTATCAAGAAAAAGTGGCTGATGGTATTCACCAAGGGTTACGTCAGTACTTTTTAGCGAATCCGCTGCAAGCAGCGCCAAAATAAGTGAATTAGGTTATGGCAATCCAGATCCTTTCTCCTCAATTAGCGAACCAAATAGCGGCGGGTGAAGTGGTCGAAAGACCCGCCTCCGTGGTTAAAGAGTTAGTCGAAAATAGTCTTGATTCAGGGGCAACTCGTATCGATATCGAGATTGAGCGAGGAGGGGAAAAGCTGATCCGTATTCGAGATAATGGCTGTGGGATCAACAAAGATGAGTTGATCCTCGCTTTAGCGCGCCATGCCACCAGTAAAATTGCGACATTAGATGACCTTGAAGCTATCATGAGCATGGGGTTCCGTGGGGAAGCCCTTGCCAGTATTAGCTCTGTTTCCCGCCTGACATTAACCTCCAAACCTGCAGAGCAAACTGAGGCATGGCAATCCTATGCAGAAGGTCGTGACATGCAGGTGACCGTAAAACCCGCAGCCCATCCAAATGGCACTACAGTCGAAGTGCTGGATCTTTTTTACAATACGCCAGCGCGTCGCAAATTTATGCGCACAGAAAAAACCGAGTTTGGGCATATTGATGAAATCGTGCGTCGAATTGCACTTTCCCGCCCTGATGTAGCGATTAATTTGTCGCACAATGGCAAGTTAGTTAAGCAGTATCGTGCAGCGCAAGATGCCAACCAGCAAGAGCGCCGTTTAGGCACAATCTGTGGAACGGGCTTTATGCAAGGCGCGTTAGCGCTTTCATGGGAGCACAGTGATTTAGGAATCAAAGGCTGGGTGGTTACACCATCAACGACGTCTAGCGGAGTCAGTGATATTCAGTATTGCTATGTGAATGGTCGTATGATGCGCGATAAGCTGATCAACCATGCGATCCGTCAAGCTTATGAAGGTCATTTGGATGAGAATCAACAACCTGCTTATGTGCTGTATTTGACCATCGATCCAAAGCAAGTGGATGTGAACGTCCATCCCGCTAAACATGAGGTGCGTTTTCATCAAGCCAGATTAGTGCATGATTTCATTTATCAAGCGGTACGTACTGTATTGCTTAATGCGCTGACGGAAAATGAACTTCCTGGAATAGAGTCAGTATCCAATGAAGTTGAAAACCGTGCATCTGCAGGAGATAACTACTTTGCATCTCCTGCTTCACCAGAAATAGATAAACCGCAAGGATCTCAACGGATTCATGCTAAAGAGCCTTCACTTTCTTATGATGAACCACGAAGTGAATCAGTAATGGGCAAAAGTCGCTCTTTTGCTTCAGACAATGCAGACAAATCCAGCCCAGTACCAAGCTATAACCGTTCACAACCAAACTACAGCCGCCCAGAGCCAAGCTATGAACGCAAAACGGGAGAGCTGTATCAACGTTTGATGTCGATTCCCGTTGCGCCTGAAGATAAAAAACCATTATTTCCTGAAAGAAAGCCGTTGAGTGTCAATGTTGTAGACAGCCAATCTGTAGCGAAAAGTGCGGATAACTACCAATTCGGTAAAGTATTGACAATTTACGCAAAAAACTTTGCATTAATTGAGTCTTCATTAGGGATAATCCTGTTATCCTTGAATGAAGCGAATTACTTACTCAAGCTGGCTCAATTAACGCCAGAAAATGGTGGATTAAAACCTCAACCGTTGCTAATTCCCTTAAAATTGTCACTAAAAAGTGACGAAATAGAGGTTTTGCAACGTTATAAGGAACAATTGACACTATTTGGTATCGATGCCTCGATATTTCATGGAAAAGTAACAATTCATACGGTATCGTTACCGTTAAGAACGCAAAATTTATCGCAGCTTTTTTCTGATTTAATCGTATTTTTGTCAGCAAAAGAGAGTGTCTCGAATGAAAATATCGCGAAATGGCTAGCAAATGCGATTTCTCAGGCAAAAAACGAAGAAAGTTGGAGTTTGGCGCAAGCAGTTCAATTACTGGCTGATGTTGAGCGGATCTGTCCGCAGTTGGTTACAAATCCACCGCCAACATTATTACAATTAATTAATTTACAACCCGTGGTAGCTACACTGACAAATGAGTGATTTAGTAACTCAACAAAAACCAAATGCCATCTTCTTAATGGGGCCAACGGCTTCGGGCAAAACGGCATTGGCCATCGAATTACGCAAGCATTTGCCTGTGGAGATTATTAGTGTCGATTCGGCATTGATTTATCGAGGAATGGATATTGGTACCGCGAAGCCTACTCAAGAAGAGCTTAGCCAAGCCCCGCATCATTTGATAGATATCCTCGATCCATCTCAGCCTTATTCTGCGGCTGATTTTCGTCGTGACGCATTAAATGTAATGGATGAAATTTCGTCTCAAGGTAAGATTCCATTACTGGTCGGCGGCACTATGCTTTATTTTAAAGCCTTATTAGAAGGGTTATCACCGCTGCCATCAGCCTCTCCAGAAGTTCGTGAGGCAATTGAGAAGATAGCGCAAGAACAAGGTTGGGGTGAGGTTCATCGTCGTTTGGCTGAGGTCGACCCCGTCTCTGCGGCACGTATTCATCCTAATGATCCACAAAGATTATCCCGAGCTTTAGAGGTATATCTCATTTCGGGACAAACTTTGACTGAAATGACTCAAACAGCAGGCACAGAATTGCCTTATAATGTGTTTCAGTTTGCTATTGAGCCACAAGATCGTAAAATTTTACATGAGCGTATCGAACGTCGTTTTCGTTTAATGCTAGAAGCAGGGTTTGAAGACGAAGTTAAAGCGCTATACCAACGAGGTGATCTTCATGTTGATTTACCTTCCATTCGTTGTGTAGGTTATCGGCAAATGTGGTCTTATCTCGATGGTGAAATAGATTATGATGAAATGGTTTATCGAGGGATTTGCGCGACGCGCCAATTGGCTAAACGGCAGATCACTTGGTTGAGAAGCTGGGACAATGTTCATCGGTTAGATAGTGAACAACCTCAGCAAGCGCTTGACACCGTTATACAGGTTATTAGTGCATAGGGCTATTCTTTGTGTACAATTAAAGCGTTAAGCGTAATTTTTGAGTAGTAATTTTTAGGAATCGTAAGATTCTCATTTAAAAAACAACAAAATAAGGAAAACATAGAATGGCTAAGGGGCAATCTTTGCAAGATCCGTTCCTGAACGCATTACGTCGTGAAAGGGTTCCGGTCTCTATTTATTTAGTTAATGGTATTAAATTGCAGGGTCAAATCGAATCTTTTGACCAATTTGTTATTTTGCTGAAAAACACAGTTAGCCAGATGGTTTATAAACACGCTATCTCTACTGTGGTTCCAGCACGCCCTGTTTCTCATCATAGCGGTACTGGTACTGCTGGCGCTGGCAATGGCAACTACCACGGTGGTGCTTCTGCTGGGCAAGATGGCGAATCAACTGAGTAAGACTGTACGCTAAAAACAAGGAAAGCATGGGTAGGGAGACTATACCTGTGTTTTTCCTTTGCAATTATTGTTTAGCCTAAGAGGTTACACCTTGTTTGATAGGTATGAAGGCGGTGAACTAGCTGTACTGGTTCATGTCTTTTTTGATCAAGAAAAAGACGTTGATAATTTAGCAGAATTTGAGTCTTTAGTGACGTCTGCTGGCGTTAAACCTGTACAAATAGTAACTGGCAGCCGTAAGGCTCCCCACCCAAAATTTTTCGTTGGGGAAGGGAAAGCTGAAGAAATCGCTGAAGCCGTCGAAGCTAGTGGTGCGGATGTGGTGCTATTTAACCACACGCTTAGCCCTGCTCAAGAACGTAATCTCGAACGGGTTTGCCAATGTAAGGTCGTTGATCGTACAGGGGTAATTTTAGATATATTTGCACAACGTGCGCGTACGCATGAAGGTAAACTTCAAGTTGAATTAGCTCAATTACGGCATTTATCCACTCGCTTAGTGAGGGGATGGACGCACCTTGAGCGACAAAAAGGCGGGATTGGTTTACGTGGTCCCGGCGAAACTCAGCTTGAAACTGACCGCCGATTACTCAGAGATAAAATCAAACAGATTTTATCTCGTCTCGGACGAGTCGAAAAGCAGCGTGAGCAAGGTCGCCAATCAAGAAGCAAAGCAGATATTCCAACTGTTTCCTTGGTGGGCTATACCAACGCCGGAAAATCCAGTTTATTTAATCGGATGACGTCGGCAGATGTTTACGCAGCAGACCAACTGTTTGCTACGTTAGATCCTACTTTACGTCGTATCGATGTTGATGATGTAGGAACTGTCGTTTTAGCGGACACTGTGGGTTTTATTCGCCACCTTCCACATGATCTAGTTGCTGCATTTAAAGCAACTCTGCAAGAAACACGTGAAGCCACTTTACTACTCCATGTGATTGATGCAGTTGATGTCCGACTGGATGAAAATATCCAAGCGGTTGACAGTGTGCTGGAAGAAATCGAAGCAAATGAAATCCCAACACTTTTAGTGATGAACAAAGTTGATATGCTCGGCGATTTTGTCCCGCGTATTGACAGAGATGAGGATAACAAGCCGGTTCGTGTCTGGGTTTCAGCGCAAACAGGTGAAGGTATCCCTTTGTTGCTTCAAGCATTAACGGAATGTCTTTCAGGTGAGATCGCACATTTTGAATTGCGTTTACCGCCGAATGAAGGTCGCTTACGGAGTCGTTTTTATCAACTTCAATCCATCGAACGTGAATGGCAAGAAGAAGACGGCACTATTGGACTTGAGGTGCGTATGCCAATGGTGGATTGGCGACGTTTATGTAAGCAGGAGCAACAATTACCTAACTATGTTGTTTAAAAATGATGTTAAAACAGTTAGTTGACTGAATTAACCGCAACACAGTTAGGCAATGGAATTGATATTAAGAGCCCAATATCCTCGACTTGATTCAAGACGCCCATGGGTGAAATGAATGATGAGAAATATCGCTCTTAGCCCTAAAAATCAATCATAAAGAATGGAGCTAAAACATGGCGTGGAATCAGCCCGGTAATGACGGACAAGACCGCGATCCGTGGGGAAGCGGCAATAAAGGCAGCAACTCTGGCGGGAACAAAGGTGGTCGGAAACCTGGGGCTTATGATCTCGACGATCTCTTTCGTAAAATAGGCAGCAAGCTTGGCGGCGGCGGTAATAAAGGCGGCGGCGGTGAAGGTAACAACAAACAGCCATCACAGCTGAGCGGTCGTCTAGGTATGTTAGCACTTGCTGCGGTTGTCGTAGTATGGGCTGGCTCAGGCTTCTATACCATTAAAGAAAGTGACCGTGGCGTAGTATTACGTTTTGGTGAATATAGTGGTGTTGTCGGACCTGGTCTGAACTGGAAACCAACGTTTATCGATCAAGTCATTCCTGTGAACGTTGAAACTGTTCGCGAGCAAGCGACTAACGGTATGATGCTGACATCAGATGAAAACGTTATCCGCGTTGAAATGAACGTCCAGTATCGTGTTACTGATCCTGCTCAATACCTGTTCAGCGTAACTAATCCTGATAATAGCCTGCGTCAAGCGCTGGATAGTGCGGTGCGTGGCGTTATTGGTCAATCTGCTATGGAGCAAGTATTGACTACGAATCGAGCCTTTATCCGTGATGTTACGCAGAAAGAGCTAGAAGCTACGATTGCACCATACAAAATGGGTATTACCCTGCTGGACGTCAACTTCCAAGCGGCTCGTCCGCCAGAAGATGTTAAAGCGGCGTTTGATGATGTAATCTCCGCAAGGGAAGAAGAACAAAAAACAATTCGTGAAGCGCACGCTTACCGAAATGAAGTTCTGCCTCTCGCGAAAGGTAACGCGCAACGTATGATCGAAGAAGCTGAAGCTTACAAGGCGAGCGTCGTCTTCAAAGCAGAGGGTGAGGTCGCAAGCTTTGCGAAAATGCTACCTGAATATCGTGCTGCACCAGAAATTACCCGCGAGCGTTTATACATCGAAACGATGGAACGCGTATTAGCAAATACACGTAAAGTAATTGCTAATGATAAGAGCAACAGCATGTTAGTCCTGCCGTTGGATCAAATCATGCGTGGTGCGACGGGCAATACGCCTGCGGCGCCAAAAGTGAATCAGTCAGCAAGAATGACGAACTCAACGAACAATTCATCTTCTACGAGTTCAGCACCTGCGCAGCCAAACAATTCTGTGCGTGGTGATGCAGTTAGAGTTGGGAGACAATAATCATGCGTAAGTCATTTATTTTTGTAGTGATTGCTGTTTTAGCCGTTGCCTACGCATCAATCTTTATTGTTCCTCAAACTGAGCGCGGTATTGTATTACGCTTTGGTAAGGTTTTACGTGATTCTGAGAATAAACCCATCGTTTATGAACCAGGTCTGCATTTCAAAGTTCCATTTATTGAAACTGTAAAAATGCTAGATGCACGTATTCAAACGTTAGAAATTCAAGCTGACCGTTACCTAACTAGCGAAAACAAAGACTTAATGGTGGATTCATACCTGAAATGGCGTGTTACTGATTTCAGCCGTTACTATGTAGCGACTGGCGGCGGTAACCCATTCCAAGCAGAAACCCTGTTAAAACGTAAGTTCAGTGACCGTTTACGTTCTGAGTTTGGTCGTTTAAGCGTTAAAGACATCATCACTGACTCTCGTGGTCGTTTAACCGTTGATGTTCGCGATGCACTGAACAAAGGTACAGCAACTGACGAAGCAACCAAAGACGCTGATGCTGCAATTGCAGATGCGGCGGCTCGCGTTGAAAAAGAAACTAACTTGAAGCCACTGGTTGTTAACGCAAACAGTATGGCGGCGTTAGGTATCGAAGTGGTTGACGTGCGTATCAAACGTATTGAATTACCAAATGAAGTTTCTGAAGCCATCTATGCACGTATGCGTGCAGAGCGTGAAGCGGTAGCGCGTCAGCATCGTTCACAAGGTCAAGAAGAAGCAACTAAAATTCGTGCGGTAGCGGATAAGACAGTAACAGAAACACTGGCAGAATCAGAGCGTACAGCGCTGACCCTGCGAGGTGAAGGTGATGCAATGGCAACGAAACTGTTTGCTGATGCATTCAACCAAGACCCAGAGTTTTATGCCTTTATTCGTAGCCTGCGTGCTTATGAGCAGAGCTTCAAGAACGGTGATGATGTGATGGTGCTTAGCCCAGACACTGATTTCTTCCGTTTTATGAAGGCGCCAACTAAGCTGCGTTCAACGGATTAAATGATAAACAGATTAAGTTACGTGCAACGAGCTTAAATTACTGTTAATCTAATAAAGAAAAGCCCGCTTCGGTGGGCTTTTTTTCGCCTGTCGTTTTAAGTGATGGATTTTTCAGGGAAAATTTGAGCTGCTCAGGTT
Source organism: Providencia sp. wls1916 (assembly GCF_009706585.1). Taxonomy (NCBI): domain Bacteria; kingdom Pseudomonadati; phylum Pseudomonadota; class Gammaproteobacteria; order Enterobacterales; family Morganellaceae; genus Providencia; species Providencia sp. wls1916. The sequence goes on along the minus strand of NZ_WLUL01000003.1, from coordinate 98,761 downwards.
GGGAAAATTCACTTTGAGTCTACGACAGAAATAAAACTACCATTTTACTTGCTTTCTAGAAAAAAATTTTTGTAATGCCAAAATATCACTGGAACAGTTCATTTTTGATGGTAGAATTCATTTTTAAGCAACCGAGTGTATTTCGAAATGGGTAAGAACGTTGTCGTACTGGGCACCCAATGGGGTGACGAAGGGAAGGGCAAGATCGTTGACTTGCTGACAGAACGAGCTAAATATGTAGTTCGCTATCAGGGCGGCCATAATGCTGGCCATACTCTTGTTGTAAACGGTGAAAAAACCGTTCTCCACTTAATTCCATCCGGTATTCTTCGTGAAAATGTCATCAGCATCATTGCTAATGGTGTTGTTCTTGCGCCTGATGCTTTAATGAAAGAGATGAAAGAACTGGAAGATCGCGGTGTTCCTGTTCGTGAGCGTTTACGTATCTCTGAAGCATGCCCACTGATCCTGCCTTATCACATCGCATTAGACAATGCGCGTGAAAAAGCGCGTGGAGCAAAAGCTATCGGTACAACTGGTCGTGGCATCGGTCCTGCATACGAAGATAAAGTTGCACGTCGCGGTCTGCGTGTTGGTGACTTATTCGATAAAGCAACTTTCGCTGAAAAATTAAAAGAAATCATCGAATACCATAACTTCCAACTGGTTCACTACTACAAAGAGCCAGCGGTTGATTACCAAAAAACGTTAGATTACGTCATGTCAGTTGCAGACCTTCTGACTAGCATGGTAATTGATGTTTCTGATTTGCTCTACAAAGCGCATCAGAAGAATGAATTAGTGATGTTTGAAGGTGCACAAGGTACGCTGCTGGATATCGACCACGGTACTTATCCGTATGTAACTTCTTCAAACACAACAGCGGGTGGTGTTGCAACAGGCTCAGGCTTAGGTCCACGTTATGTGAACTACGTTCTGGGGATCATCAAAGCTTACTCAACACGTGTTGGTGCGGGTCCATTCCCAACTGAACTGTTTGATGAAACGGGTGAATTCCTGCGTGAGAAAGGCCAAGAATTCGGTGCAACCACTGGTCGTAAACGTCGTACTGGTTGGTTAGACATCGTGGCTATCAACCGTGCTGTACAAATTAACTCCCTGTCAGGTTTCTGCTTAACTAAACTGGACGTTTTAGACGGTTTAGAAGAAGTGAAAATCTGTGTTGGCTACCGTCGTCCAGATGGCAAAGTGTTAGAAACAACACCTTTAGCCGCCGATGAGTGGGTTGGTTTAGAGCCAGTTTACGAAAGCATGCCAGGCTGGAGCGAAACGACTTTCGGCGTTAAAGAAAGAGCGTTACTGCCACAAGCAGCTTTAGATTACATCCAACGCATTGAAGAATTGACGGGCATTCCTGTTGATATTATTTCAACTGGTCCAGACCGTTCAGAAACGATGATCCTGCGTGATCCGTTTGACGTTGAGTAATAGACAGAACAGCGCTCACTGAGCGCTGTTTTTTTATCTCTCCCATTTTCCTTCCGATGAATTCCTTTTTGATAAAACGCTAAAATTTTCAGATAATATCCATCAAGTTGAACATTATGTGCCATTGTAAGCATCTTTACGGGCAAGGATGGGCTAGACTAAAACTAAGGCGATATACTGTAGAAAATCGTTCAAATTGACCGTTAGATGGTAGCCAAAAAAACAAATATAACGAAAATGGCAGATAAGTATTTCACTACATACTGTAGTACCAAAAATTTTTGAGGTGATTGTGCAGCTGACAAGTTTTACTGATTATGGGTTACGCGCCCTAATTTATTTAGCCGCCCTAGAAAAAGGGCAAATGACGAGTATTACACAAGTCACTGAAGTGTATGGTGTTTCTCGTAATCACATGGTTAAAATTATTAATCAGCTAAGCCACCTTGGCTATGTAAAAGCCACCCGTGGTAAAAATGGCGGGATCGCACTGGGTCAACCGGCGGAATCCATTCGGATCGGTGATGTTGTCCGCGCATTAGAACCACTCACTCTAGTCAATTGTAGTGGCGAATTTTGCCATATTACGCCCGCTTGCCGCCTAAAAGGTGTATTGCAAAAGGCGATACACCAATTTTTACAAGAACTAGACCAATATACGCTAGCGGACATGGTCAAAGATAATAGTCCGCTGTATCAATTACTGCTCGATTAATGTCTCAGTAATTTATCACTCTGATGACAATGGAGGTAACAATGTCAAACGATCCTTTTCAGGAAAGAGAAGCAGAAAAATACGAATCCCCAATTCCGAGTAGAGAGTTTATTTTAGATCTCTTATCTAAGCGCACAGCACCTGCAAACCGTGAAGAAATTGCACAGCTACTCAACCTCTCTACGGAAGATGAATTGGAAGCATTGCGTCGTCGCTTACGTGCGATGGAACGTGATGGACAGTTAGTTTTCACTCGCCGCAAATGTTATGCATTACCAGAGCGTATTGACCTATTAAAAGGTAAAGTTATTGGTCACCGTGATGGTTATGGTTTCTTGCGTGTCGAAGGTAAAAAAGAAGATTACTACTTATCTCAAGATGAGATGAAGCGCGCTTTACATGGCGATGTGATTTTGGCTCAACCTTATGGTCAAGACCGTAAAGGGCGTACTGAAGTGCGTGTTGTACGTGTATTAGAGCCGCGCAATAACCAAATTGTTGGACGCTATTTTATTGAAGCGGGAATGGGGTTTGTTGTTCCTGATGATAGCCGTTTAAGTTTCGATATTTTAATTCCGAAAGACAAACAGTGTGGCGCCCGTATGGGTAACGTGGTGGTGGTAGAATTAGAAACTCGCCCACAACGCCGCTCTCAAGCTGTTGGGAATATTATTGAAGTACTCGGTGAGACTATGGGTACGGGTATGGCGGTAGAAATCGCATTACGTACTCATGAAATTCCGCACTCTTGGCCGCCACAAGTGACAAAGCAAGTGGCTGATTACAGTGAAACAGTCCCTGAAGCTGCGAAGAAAGGGCGTGTGGATCTACGCGATCTTCCACTCGTTACCATCGATGGCGAAGACGCTCGTGACTTCGATGACGCCGTTTACTGTGCACCGAAAAAAGGTGGCGGTTGGCGTTTATGGGTGGCGATTGCGGATGTGAGCTATTATGTCCGCCCACAAACGGCACTGGATACGGAAGCCCATAGCCGTGGTAACTCGGTCTACTTCCCATCCCAAGTTGTGCCAATGCTACCGGAAGTGCTGTCTAACGGATTATGTTCACTAAACCCAGGCGTAGATCGTCTGTGTATGGTATGTGAAATGACGGTTTCGGCATCTGGAAAACTTTCTTCATATAAATTCTATGAAGCGGTGATGAGCTCCCACGCGCGTTTAACCTACACCAAAGTGTGGAAAATGCTGCAAGGGGATGAAGAGCTACGCGAGCATTACAAAGCGTTAGTGCCTCATATCGAGCATTTACACCAATTATACAAAGCGTTAGATGCAGCACGTATTGAGCGTGGCGCTATCTCGTTTGAGTCTGAAGAAGCCAAATTTATCTTCAATGCGGAACGTCGCATTGAGCGTATTGAGCCTGTAGAGCGTAATGATGCACACAAATTAATTGAAGAGTGCATGATTTTAGCTAATATTGCGGCGGCGCGATTTGTTGAGAAAAACGAAGAGCCTGCACTATACCGTGTGCATGACCGTCCGAAAGAAGAGAGCGTTATGAACTTACGCTCAGTATTCAGCGAGTTAGGTTTAACACTGCCGGGTGGCATGAAGCCAGAGCCAAGAGATTACGCCCAAGTAATGAACGAAGTGGCTGAGCGCCCAGACCATGAGCTATTGCAGACCATGATTTTGCGTTCAATGAAGCAAGCGATTTATGATCCAGAAAACCGCGGTCACTTTGGTTTAGGTCTAAAATCGTATGCGCACTTTACCTCGCCAATTCGTCGTTATCCTGACTTAAGCTTGCACCGTGGTATTAAATACTTACTGGCAAAAGAGCATGGTCATGGCGATAAGCGCTGGACGGAAACGGGCGGATGGCACTCCGATATGGACAGCATGCTGCAATTGGGCGAGCACTGCTCACTGACTGAGCGCCGTGCCGATGAAGCTACCCGTGACGTCGCAGATTGGTTAAAATGTGACTTCATGCAAGACCAAGTGGGACAAGTATTTACTGGACTTATCACTAGCGTGACAGGTTTCGGTTTCTTTGTTCGCTTAAATGACCTATTCATTGATGGCTTAGTGCATATCTCAACCCTCGATAACGACTATTATCGTTATGACGCGGTTGGACAGCGCTTAATCGGTGAATCTTCCGGTACAACTTATCGCCTTGGCGATGAAGTGGAAATCCGTGTAGAAGCGGTACATATGGATGAGCGCACCATTGATTTTGCTTTAATTTCAACGACACGAAAAGCGAAAAACCCGGGCAAAACCACGCGGGATAAGATGAAGAAAGAAGTTAAAAATGCGACACGTTCAGCCCGTCGAAAAGGTGATGTGAGCAAAGAAAAAAACTTCGAACCTGATTCTGCATTTCGTCGTTCAGAGAAAAAAGGCAAGAAAGACAGCAAAGAAGCTAAACCTGAAGGTAAAGGAAACGGTAAAGCGAAAAGCAAAAAGCCGTCCGATAAAACCAAAAAAATCAGTGCCAAGTTAAAAGCAAAACGCGTGGCGAAAAAATCCCAAAAACAAGAGGGATAAGCGCGTTTCATGATACAAGGTGGCGGGCAATCGCCACCTTTTGATTTTCCACCTATTTAATGTTCTCAACCTAAAAGATATTTATGAGCGAAATTATTTATGGCATTCACGCAGTGAAAGCCCTGCTTGAGCGTTCTCCGCAACGTATTAAAGAAGTCTATATTTTAAAAGGTCGTGAAGACCGCCGCCTGATGCCTATCGTTCATGAAATCGAAGCGTTGGGGATTGTGGTGCAAGTGGCAAATCGCCAATGGATGGACGCACAAACTGAAGGTGCAGTACACCAAGGGATTATCGCCAATGTGTTAGCCGGTAAACAGTATCAAGAAGGGGATCTTCCAGATTTACTGGAAAGCACCGAATCGCCATTTTTACTGATCCTCGACGGTGTGACTGACCCACATAACTTAGGTGCGTGTTTACGTAGTGCAGACGCAGCCGGTGTTCATGCAGTGATTGTTCCTAAAGACAAATCCGCACAATTGAACGCAACCGCGAAGAAAGTGGCATGTGGTGCAGCGGAAAATGTTCCGCTGATCCGTGTGACTAACTTGGCAAGAACCTTACGTTTACTGCAAGAGTACAATGTGTGGATTGTCGGCACCGCCGGCGAAGCTGACCATAACTTGTATCAAAGTAAACTGACTGGCGCTATCGCATTAGTGATGGGCGCGGAAGGTGAAGGTATGCGTCGTTTGACTCGCGAACATTGCGACGAGCTGATTAGCATCCCAATGGCGGGCTCAGTTTCATCGCTGAACGTCTCTGTGGCAACGGGCGTGTGCCTGTTTGAAGCAGTACGTCAACGCATTGCCAAATAAATCATAAAATAATTTTTGCTTAATTTGTCCCCATCTCTTGAGTTTTTTATCTGGGATGGGTATAGTTACGCGTCAATTTTTTAGCCGCACTCAACAAGTTCCTTGCCTCCGCGGGCCGCGGTTAACCCAGACAGGAGGCTAATAATCCGTAAGGAGCAACTACTAATGCGTCATTACGAAATCGTTTTTATGGTCCATCCTGACCAAAGCGAACAGGTTCCGGGCATGATCGAGCGTTACAGTGCTGTTATCACTAACGCACAAGGTCAGATTCACCGTCTGGAAGACTGGGGCCGTCGTCAACTGGCTTACCCAATCAACAAACTGCACAAAGCTCACTATGTTCTGCTGAACGTAGAAGCTCCACAGGAAGCGATTGATGAGCTGGAAACTAACTTCCGCTTCAACGATGCCGTTATCCGCAGCATGGTTATGCGCTTAAAACACGCAGTAACAGAAGCTTCTCCAATGGTCAAAGCCAAAGACGAACGTCGCGGCCGTGACATGTCTGATGATTATCAAGACGAAGAAGCAGAAGAAACTGGGGATTCTGAAGAGTAATTGCTCAGGTGATCACTAATCGTCTAGTGCTGACAGGCACAGTCTGTAAAGCATTGATTCGAAAAGTGAGTCCGTCCGGCATTCCACATTGCCAGTTTGTTTTAGAACATCGTTCTGGACAACAGGAAGCTGGAATGTCACGGCAAGCATGGTGCAGAATGCCCGTCATTGCCAGCGGACAAGCCTTACAAACCCATACTCACAGTATAACGGTCGGCAGTCTGATTACTGTTACAGGTTTCATTAGTACCCATCAGGGACGTAATGGAATCAGTAAATTAGTCTTACATGCCGAGCAGATTGATTTGATAGATTCTGGAGACTAGCCATATGGCACGTTATTTCCGTCGTCGCAAGTTCTGCCGTTTCACAGCGGAAGGCGTTCAAGAGATCGACTATAAAGATATCGCAACGCTGAAAAACTATATCACTGAAAGTGGTAAAATTGTACCAAGCCGTATCACCGGTACTCGTGCAAAATATCAACGCCAGCTCGCTCGTGCTATCAAGCGCGCTCGCTACCTGTCTCTGTTACCATACACTGATCGTCATCAGTAATTGGTACAGTCCATTAACGACTAATAGAGGATAAGGTAATGCAAGTTATTCTGCTTGATAAAGTAGCTAACCTAGGTAGCCTGGGTGACCAAGTTAACGTTAAATCGGGCTACGCTCGTAACTTCTTAGTACCACAGGGCAAAGCTGTTCCTGCAACTAAGAAAAACGTTGAATTCTTCGAAGCTCGCCGCGCTGAACTGGAAGCTAAATTAGCTGACGTTCTGGCAGCAGCACAGGCTCGTGCAGCAGCTGTTACTGCGCTGGGTTCTGTTACTCTGGCTTCTAAAGCTGGTGACGAAGGTAAACTGTTCGGTTCAATCGGTACTCGTGACATCGCTGACGCAATCACTGCGGCTGGCGTTAAAGTTGCGAAAAGCGAAGTTCGCCTGCCAAACGGCGTTCTGCGTACTACTGGTGACCACGAAGTTCACTTCCAGTTACACAGCGATGTTTTCGCAGAGCTGAACGTTATCATCGTTGCTGAGTAATCAATAATGATGATAGTTGCCACTGTTAACGCGGTGGCACAATAAAAAAACACCGGGAATCCGGTGTTTTTTTATTTCTAGCATATCTAAAACTTACTGATTAACTGAACATTGGTAATCCAGTAATTCTCCTGCACTACCTAAATTAAACTGCCAAACATCCATCCGATTCGCTAATAATACCATCGAACCATCTTTCAGCTCCGTCACCGCCAGTCCATAGTTCCCCATGTTGTCATTATGTGCTTGAACATATTCATTTAGCTGCTTGAAAGGGCTTTGTTGGCTATCTAACTTTTTCGCCCAATATTCATACCCTTCCAATTCCACTGGAAAAACATGCCACTCAGATTTAATCGCATCTGCATGTTGGTTAACTAGCTCAATAACCTGCGGTTTTAGGCAAGCAATATGGATATGAAGTTGATCTTGGGAACGCCCATATTGTGAATTAATCGCTAAAGCGAGTTTATCATCGCTAATAACGGGTTGACCCGCGGGGCTAACACTCTCACGTTCATTCCAGGCAAGTGTAAAGTAATCCGGACTATTATCTTCGAGTAATAAAGGGGATTCGATACCACTGACTTTATCGGTTGGCAGTACCAAATTATGAACCGGGCCTTTTTTATCTTTGAAGAGTACATAGCGATTGTCTAAATCCACTTTCATGCAAGATGGATTACGCTGGTCAGGATCATTGATAGCAATGCACTGCTGGCTAATGATATTCCACAGCCCATCTGCATGGTATTTAATCCATGAAATATAGCCAATAAGACTGAGTAGTAGGAGTAAAACTACGGCGGCAATAATTTTAATGAGCTTCTTTTTGCAGGTATTGTTGTTTTTCTGCATAGATTGTCCTGTTCTTTTCCCTGTTTAACTATTAAGTGTAATAAAGAACAGTGATTATATGTAGTTTATGGTGAGAAATGTCATCAAATAACGTCTCAATTGAATTTTTATTCTGAAAATAAAAGAAAGGTCGGGGTATTGTATGAAATCCCCGACGTTAAAATATAAATTAAGGTGTTCGGTAATAGCTACCATCGCTTAAGCGTGTAAAGCTATAGGTTTGACCGTTGGTTGCTGTAATTTCCAGCTGTTGAACTTCACCTTTCCCATTGGCTTTCAATCGGATTTTCTGCCCTTGCTGCAAGTTGCTAAGGGGTTTTTCTGAGCCTTCAGCTTTTGCCATGATAAAGGCATCATTTGCCTGCAAGTTATTATCACGAAATAGCTGCGCCAATGTTTTTCCTTTCTGAACGCGATAATTCTGCCATTCATTAGCTGACGGGCGAGTGGTTGGTGGCGTGGATGGCTGTGATGGCACGCTGGTGCTTGGCTGCTGTGTCGGCTGAGATGTTTGCGGCTCTTGAATAATTTCAGGCTCACTTGGCAATGGCGGTGATGTCTCTGGGATGTTGGTTGTCGGTTGCTCTGGTTGCGATAACACCGTATCCGGGATTGGATTAGGCTGCGAAGTCGGTGGGATCACGATAGGTTGGTTTGGCACATTGCTTGTATTATTTTGGGTGGAATTAGATTTATCGCCAGCAGGCCAAAATAAGGCAGCAATAACGATCAGCGCTAGAATAGCAATTCCATAGCGATGAAAAGTGGATAGTCTCAACATGACCCCTCCTATATTTGAGGAATAATTAATCACAGACGTTTTAACGCATACTAGCACTATTTACGCGTAAATTAACAAGTTGAAGACTAATTTAGGAGAACACTGAATAATTTAGACAGTTTTATTCTTCCGTTATCGGGTTTAGGTTTACCCATAGGAAAGGGGCTGCTATCCTTGGTTTTTCTCAAAAATGAAATGGGTATTTTCATGGCAAACCAAAACTTTGATTCAGTAGAAGCTCAAGCGAGCTATGGCATTGGTCTACAAATTGGACAGCAATTATTAGAATCAGGACTAGAAGGTTTAGTTCCAGACGCAATTTTAGCGGGTCTGACTGATTCTTTAGAAGGCAACATGCCATCAGTTCCAGTTGAAGCTCTGCATAAAGCACTGCGTGAAATGCACGAGCGTGCAGATGCAGTTCGCCAAGAGCGTCAAAAAGAACTGGCTGCAGAAGGTCAAAAATTCTTAGATGAAAACCAGAAGAAAGACGGCGTATCGACTACTGAGTCTGGTTTGCAATTCTCTGTGATCAACCAAGGTGAAGGCGCAATCCCAGCTCGTTCTGACCGTGTTCGCGTTCATTACACCGGTCGTTTAATTGACGGTACTGTGTTCGACAGTTCCGTACAGCGCGGTCAGCCAGCAGAATTCCCAGTAAGCGGCGTGATCCCTGGTTGGATTGAAGCACTGACATTAATGCCAGTGGGTTCAAAATGGGAATTATACATTCCTCATGAATTAGCTTACGGTGAGCGTGGTGCTGGCGCATCCATTCCGCCATTCAGCACCCTCGTTTTCGAAGTTGAGTTACTGGAAATTTTATAATTTTCTGACTGACTTACAGAAAAGAATAATAGCCTCATTCGCTTGCCATTTTGGTATAGCTAATGAGGCTTTTTTATTAGCGTAAATATTCTGCTCTTGTTACTCTTAAAGGCTTAGTGTCATTAGGGGAAATAAAATGCGCCAACAACTTTGTACGCTTGCCCGAGAGGCGGGTGATGCCATCATGAAAATCTACAATGGGCATGCGCCATTGCGGGTTGAACATAAACAAGATGATTCCCCTGTCACGGCTGCGGATATTGCTGCCCATCAAATCATCAAGAAGGGGCTTTCAGGTTTATCACCTGATATCCCTCAACTTTCAGAAGAAGATCCACCAGAATGGTCTGTACGTCGTGATTGGCAACGTTACTGGCTTATTGACCCATTGGATGGAACTAAAGAATTCATTAATCGCAATGGTGACTTCACCGTGAATATTGCGTTAATTGAAAATGGCATTCCAGTCATGGGGGTGGTTTTCGCACCCGCAAAAGGTTTGATGTATTACGCCGAAGGCTCTCAAGCGTGGAAAGAAGAGCATGGACAAGTTCAGCGCATTCACGTCAAAGCTGCGACGCCGCCTGTGGTGGTGATCAGCCGTTCTCATCAAGACCCCCAATTGATGGCGTATCTCGCTAACCTTCCGGAACATCGCACAGCTGAGATAGGTTCATCGCTAAAATTTTGTTTAGTGGCTGAAGGTAGCGCACAGTTATACCCTCGTTTTGGGCCTACCAATATCTGGGATACAGCCGCAGGGCATGCAGTGGCATTAGGTGCAGGGGCAAGCGTGGTGGATTGGCAGGGAAATACACTGGATTATTCCCCGAGAGAGTCTTTTTTGAACCCCGGTTTTGAATGTCGTTAAGATAGCGAAAATAGCAAGATAATAAAAAGTCGGGTAGCTAATGATCAACTTCCCCGACTTGAACAATATGATTTAATGTTTAGTTATCTAATTGCAGCACTTTAGCCGTTGCAGTACGAATATCTAAACATGCTTTTGCATCCTGTTTTAAATCAATTCCATAAGTTGGAATGATAGTCTTCAGGCGTGCTTCCCAACCATCCGCAGAGAGTTGATCTGCAAAGCAGGTTTTCAGTACATTGAGTGCGATAAACGCAGCAGTCGATGCGCCCGGTGATGCACCCATTAATACGGTGAACGATTTATCTGCACTCGTAATCAGCTCAGTACCGAACTCTAATACGCCTTTTTTCACCGGATCAGGTTTAATGATCTGAACGCGTTGACCCGCGACCACTTCTTTCCAATCTTCACGCTGCGCATCAGGATAGAATTTTTGCAGCATAGAGAATTGATGGGCAGACGTTTGCAGCACTTGTCCCACGAGATATTCAGCCAATGACCAATCATCTTTCGCGATGGCAAGCATCGGTTCAATATTGTTCAGTCTGATGGAATCAAACAGATCCAAATAAGATCCATGTTTTAGGAACTTACTCGAGAAACCAGCATACGGTCCAAACAGTAAAGAGCGTTTTCCGCCGATGATACGGGTATCTAAATGCGGTACAGACATCGGTGGTGAGCCCTTATCGGCTTTTCCGTAAACTTTGGCGTGGTGGCGAGCAGCGACTTTTTCATCGTCACAGCGCAACCAAATTCCACTCACAGGGAATCCGCCATAGCCTTTACCTTCCGGAATACCGGATTTTTGCAGTAATTCAATGGCGCGACCACCGGCTCCCACAAACACAAATTTTGCGGACGTGATGGTTTTTTCGTGGGTCAGAAGGTTCTTCACTTCCACATTCCAGCGCCCATCAGGCGTCTGTGTCACATCAATCACTTCATGTTTATAGTGAAGAGAAAACCCTTTTTGTTCGCTCAGTTGCGCCATCAATAAGTGGGTTAAGGCACCGTAATCTACGTCAGCCCCAGTAACGACACGGGTAACCGCAATTTTTTCATTAGGATCACGGCCTTCAACCACTAATGGCGCCCACTCATCAATCTGTTTTAGGTCATCGCTGTATTCCATATTATGGTAACAGTGATGGGCAGACATTTGACGGAAACGTTGTTGTAAAAACTTGATGTTGTCTGCACCAGAGACAAAGCTCATGTGTGGACAAGGATGGATAAAGTCCCGTGGATTTTTGATTTTGCCTTTGGTGACTAAGTAGGACCATAGCTGGCGAGATAGGTCAAATTCAGTGTTTACTTCAAGGGCTTTGCTGATATCTACCGTGCCATCAGGGTTTGGCGGGGTATAGTTCATTTCACAGTTTGCTGCGTGACCTGTTCCCGCGTTATTCCATGGATGGGAACTCTCTTGGGCACAATCATTTAATCTTTCGAATACCGCGATAGTGAGATTTGGCTCCAGCTCTTTAAGAAAAGTGCCGAGCGTGGCGCTCATGATCCCTGCACCGACTAGTGCGATATCAACATTTTCTGCAATGGGTTTAGTCATGGAAATCCCTATTTTTTATTCGGAGTGAAACACAAGTCTGTACCGTCTTGATACACTACATAAGCGCGTCTCCAAGGCTCATCACCAATCAGACGCCATTTGTGTCCTGTTCCGGTGTTGTCTTGAGCAAGCAGAATGTCACCTGGTTTGATAATAAATGTGGAGCCATCTTTGGTTTCGAACTCTAAGGTACCAGTGAGGGTGATTACATAGCGAGGAACGGGGTCTTTATGCCAATCCCACGAGCCACCTGAAACGGTTTCGCGGAAGGTGAGCTCACTGACGGCAATGACAGGGCTTTGGTCATCTCCACGAGCAACACCATTCAGTTCAATGGTGCCTTCTTCAAACAGAGAGTTACCGTCTTCACCTGTCCACATACGAATACAACGGATCATCTTATTTAGCTCCTTAACTTAAGAATAATATTGCTTAATAACTAAGATAATATTCAGTGTTTCGATTTTTACCTTAACGAAAAATAGTGAAGTTCAGAAAATAGGATGTCTTTAAATCTAAAGTTTTTTAATGGCAAGGTCAAAGTTAATATTTTTAAGTGAAAGTATTTTATTGAAAAAATAGACTTTTTAATTTTATCGATGATTGTTTTTGGATGGGTTTATTTGATGTTTTTTTAATTTAAATCAAAGCGATAAAAGATAATTCTTTTTTGATGGAATAAACTCTATTTTATTCTTTTTATTATCGAGTTTAGATGCTCGGTAATGGAAAGTGTAATAAATTGTAATTTATAAAAAATAAGAGAATAAAGTATGAAAATAAGAAAGAGAATAGAAAAATAAATAGCAAAGAAATCGTTTAATGATGACTATATAAAATAGTTTAAGAGTAGAAGGGTAAAAATGCTATTTTCACCCTTTAAAAATTAACTATTTTTTGGATTTAGAATTCCGCTTAAGGCGAGATGTTGAATAAGCATAATGGTTTTGCCATCCATGATTTCACCATTTTTGATAGCGGCAAGTGCATCAGGGAATGACCATTCCATAACCTCAATATCTTCACCTTCATCAGCGAGTCCGCCACCATCACTTTGGCGGTCTTTATCACTGTATTGGGCAATGTAAAAATGCAGCTTTTCCGTGACGGAGCCTGGGCTCATAAAGGCTTCAAACACCTTTTCGATATTATCAATTTTATAGCCAGTCTCTTCTTCGGCTTCAGCAATAATTCTTGCTTCAGGGGAAGAACCTTCAAGTAGTCCGGCAGCGGCTTCAATCAGCAACTGTTTATATCCAGAAACGTACATTGGCATACGGAATTGACGGATCAAGATAATGCTATTTTTGGATGTGTTATACAGCAAAATGACAGCGCCATCGCCACGGTCATACACTTCACGCTCTTGTTTTTGCCAAGAACCGTCGTGTCGCTGTAATTCATAGGTATATTTTTTGAGAATGTACCAATTATCTGACAGTAATTTTTCGCTGATATTCCTAACTTGAGGCTGTTTCATAAATAAGTCGCGCAGAGATAAGATAAATTTAATCTAGCACTATAAATAGAAAGGGAAAATAGACAGTAAATAATAAAAAGCCAGTAAGGTTGTATTACTGGCTTTTTATCGAGATGGATTATTTGATGATTTGCAGTTGTTTAACGTCGATCTCTTTAGAGTTCCAGTCTTTATCAACTTCACCGCGAATTTCGATTTTATCTTTCGGCGTGACGTTCACTCCATTGAAGCGTTTTTGGCTAATTTCAACGGTGATTGTGCCTGTGCCATCGGTGAATTCGTAATGTTTTTTATCCAGTTGTTTAACGAGATTACCGCGTAAAACAACCCAGCTGTTGTCAGATAATTCAAGGGCTTTTGCAACCGTTGTTTCACTTGCATTCGGTCCGTTAAAACCGCCTTCTTGGGTTTTCATGGTTTCAGTGTTAGTGGTGTTGGCGACTTCACCTGGACCTGAAAAACCACCGGTAGCAGCAAAAACAGGGGCGGTAGCAAGGGCAGCGATTAAGGTGATTAAAGGTAATTTTTTCATTTTTGTTTCTCCACAAGTAACCAGAAATTTGGTCTATGGGATGTATTTAACCAAGTAAATCTTAACAGGATCTTAAGAACTCAAATTAATTAAATATATTTTTAATTTGGACAATCACCACTGGTCATCATGAATTTAATAAGATAAATATAACAATATTCGATGCGGAGGTTGAGTATGCGTATTTTATTAATAGAAGATGATCGATTAATTGGCGATGGTCTAAAAGTAGGGTTAACACAATTGGGGTTTACCCTTGATTGGTTTATGGATGGTAAACAAGGTCAACAAGCTTTGTTTGATGCCCCTTATGATGCTGTTGTGCTGGATTTATCACTTCCGCATATTGATGGTATGGATATTTTGAAGTTCTGGCGTAAGCAAGGGCGTGATGAGCCTGTTTTGATTCTGACGGCGCGGGATGCCCTTGAGCAACGAGTGAATGGGTTACAGCAAGGGGCTGATGATTATCTGTGTAAGCCGTTTGCGCTTGCGGAGGTTGCAGCACGTTTGCAAGCGTTGATCCGTCGGCGCAGTGGGCAGCTATCACCCACTTTGGTTCATGGTGACGTGGAGATGGATCCTTTAGCGATGACGGTCACTTATCAAGGAAATCCTGTGCAGTTGAAGGGTAAGGAGCTGGCGCTATTATCATTATTTTTGCATAACCCGAAAAAAGTGCTGTCCCGTAGTGCGATAGAAGAAAAGCTGTATAACTGGGATGAAGAAGTCTCTAGTAACTCGGTTGAAGTTCATATTCACCACTTACGCCGTAAATTAGGCAGTAAGTTTATTCAAACTGTTCATGGTGTTGGTTATCGACTGGGTGATGAAGCATGAAAACGTTCAGCTTAAGGCTCAAATTGACTTTGATGTTATTGCTCCTCGCGGTAATGACGTGGGGAATTGCTAGCTCATTGGCGTGGTATCAAACCTATAAAACCATTAACGAATTGTTTGATACTCAACAAATGGTATTTGCAAAGCGCTTATCTGTGTTACCGACGGATATCGACTTGCCTCAAGCATCATTGAGTAAAACCAAAAAGTTATTGCGAAAAAATCGTGGAAGCCAAGACGATGACGCGTTGGCGTTTGCGATTTTTACTCCGAGTGGAGAAATGGTGCTCAATGATGGGGACAACGGACGTAAAATCGAGTTTCAATTTACGCGTGAAGGATTCATCGAGGGAACACTCAAAGGTAGTGATGATGAGTGGCGCTTTGTTTGGCTTAAATCTATTGATAATCAATATATTATTGCAGTAGGGCAAGAATGGGAATACCGCCAAAGTATGGCTAATAGCATTATGTTTTCCCAGCTCATACCGTGGCTGGTGGCGCTGCCGATAATGTTAATCGTATTTTTATGGTTGCTCACTCGAGCATTAAAACCCCTGCGGGATGTGGCTAAACAGCTACGGCAGAGAAAACCGGATGAGCTGAGCCCAGTGATGGTGCCGACAATTCCTAGTGAAGCAAAGCCAATCCTAGATTCCCTGAACGGATTATTCGACAAAATAAACCACATGTTTGTTCGTGAACGGCAATTTACCTCTGATGCTGCCCATGAACTGCGTAGTCCTCTTGCTGCACTGAAAGTCCAAACCGAAGTGGTGCAAATTGCTGGAAGTGACGAGGCGATTCGCCAACATGCAGTGGCTAATCTTTCAGAAGGGATTGACCGAGCCACTCGGCTAGTGGATCAGCTATTAACCTTATCCCGCTTAGAGTCTTCTAATCAGTTAGATGATGTGAACGAAGTGAGTTGGCAGGAATTAATTGAGCAAGCCGTTAAAGAGAGCGAGCTGGAAGCTCGGCAAAATCAGGTAACGTTGAAAATATCAATCATTGAAACGCCGCCGCCTTTTAAAGGGCAGAAACTTTTATTGTCCGTACTCTTAAGAAATCTTCTTCACAATGCTATCCGCTATGGTAAGGCTGCCGGTAAGGTTGAAGTCAATTTGTATCGCCACTATCTGGAAGTGAAAGATGATGGTGATGGGGTTTCTTCTGAGGTATTAGCGCGCTTAGGGGAGCGTTTCTATCGACCACCGGGACAAGAAAAAACGGGCAGTGGCTTAGGGTTATCAATTGTTAAACGCGTGGCTCAGTTACACCATCTCCATGTGACGTTTAATAATGTCACGGAAGGGGGCTTTTGTGTTACTGTTCGCTGGAATGCATAATTTAGTCTATTTTATGCACAATATTGAATGAGATTGTTGCAGAATAATCCGCTGAATTTTAATCTTATTGTGATGTGCTTTTGCGGTTATGTTCAGCAGGAACTCATGATAGTAAAACAAATTCCTGAGCGTCAATGTCAGTCGACGCTCAGGAAAACATGATGTTTATGATAATGAGAGCCGGAGTGGCTCTTTTCTTATCTGTTGAATGTTGATTTTGCTAACTCTGGTTCTGCTAATTACGGCTTTTCTAATTCGGTGACAATCACGCTAATGGCTTTATTGATTTCTTGAGGCGTTAGTGCGCCATCTTTATAAAATAAGACATTACCTTGCTTGTTGAGAATGATAATGGCGGAACTGTCTGGCGCAAGGCTCCATGCATTCTTCACGACACCATCACTATCAACAATAAATTGGGAGTAAGGAAACTCTTTCTTGCTGTCTTCCACGCTGTTTTTTACAAATACACCGGTACCAAAAATTGAATCATCCGTATTGATAATGCTGGTGGTTTGGTATTTATCGTGAGGGAATTTGGCTTGTTTAATCGCTTCGATAAGCGGAGCATTAAGCTCTTTGGCTGAAGAGCGTCCAGCAATGTGTTGAATGGTGCGAACTTTACCGGAAAGTTGCTGGCTCTTCCACGGTTGGTAATTGAATTTTCCCGCATTATCTAACTGTAATTCGCCTTTATCTGTGACGGTAACGGCGGGGACAGGTTGATTTAATTGAAGATTAATCGCGAATCCCGTCGAAGATAAACCTAACAAGCAGGTTAATAAAAGCAGTTTTTTTATCATAAAGGTACCTTTAGAAATCATTGTCGTTGTTGTGTATAGGGTGAGGATTTCTGGTGCTGCTAGTTATAGCATAGCTCATCGGATGAGTGGCAAGATGAAAATTAACAAAATCGTAAAATTCAGCATAAAGATGAGGTTTAAGTATGATTTAACAGTATATTGGCAATGTCATGTTGTGTCAGCATTTTGAATAAAATTGCAATTTTCGAACCAAAACAAAATTTTCTAGTCTATGATTATTGAACGATATGCAGTGAGGTATCGTCAGAACAACATGGAGATCAGTTCTAATGAAAATTTTTAAGCATTATAACCCATCGAAAATTGCTCTATACGTGAAAACACTATTCAGAGGTAGGCTCTACATTAAGGATTTTGGGGCTTTCGAATTCAATAATGGGAAGATTTTACCGCCAAAAGTGACTGATAAAACGCATTACAATGTAATGAATGAAGTGAACAAGCAAGTGGTATTACTGCGAGCTGAGTTGGGCTAAACAAGCTATTAGCCAGCTAAGTATTAGGCTAACAACCTTCAAGCGCCTTAATAACAACGCCACTGACAGTGGCGTGTTCATATTGGCTATCAGTGGTTATTTTGAGTATGTGACGTATCTTCACTACCCGCAGTACCTGGCTGAACGACAACCGCGGACGGTGTATTCGTGATACGCGTGACCAGCAGTTGATCAATCTTGTAGTTATCAATATCGACCACTTCAAATTTGTAGCCCGCATATTTCACATAATCAGTGCGTTTCGGCATCTTTCTCAAGCGATACATCATAAAGCCTGCGATGGTTTCGTAGTTGCTGAAATCTGGGAATTCGTCGATATCAAGGATACGTTGAACATCCTCAATTGGCGTTCCCCCATCAACCAACCATGAATTTTCATCACGGGTAATAATTTGCTCTTCTTGCCCCGGACCAATCAAGTCACCCATTAAGGTGATCATCACGTCATTGATGGTAATAACTCCCATCACTAAGGCATATTCGTTCAGGATAACGGCAAAATCGACGCCACTATTTTTAAAGGCTTCTAAGGTATCAGACAAGGATAAGGTATCTGGAAGCATTAATGTGTTTTGGATATGTACACCGTCACGTAAGCTCAGGCTTTGACCATTTAATACGCGGTTGAGGAGCTCTTTGGAATCTACATAACCAATCACATGGTCGATATCCCCTGCACAAACTAAAAACTTCGAATGTGGCTGAGTAGAGATTTTGTGTTTGATGCTCTCTTCAGATTCGTCTTTATCAAAGAAAATGATGTTTTCTCGTGGTGTCATCGCAGATGGAACGGTACGGGACTCAAGTTCAAACACATTTT
This sequence comes from Providencia sp. wls1916, assembly GCF_009706585.1. Taxonomy (NCBI): domain Bacteria; kingdom Pseudomonadati; phylum Pseudomonadota; class Gammaproteobacteria; order Enterobacterales; family Morganellaceae; genus Providencia; species Providencia sp. wls1916. Next base: position 80,394 of record NZ_WLUL01000003.1, on the reverse strand, counting down.
CAATAAGTTCGTGCTCTTGTTTACGCAGCACCCCAGCGACAGCGCCCGCTTCAACAACAGCAAAGATATCATCAGAAGTAATGTCTTCATTACGCGCAGTGGGTAATTTGAAGAGTTTAAAAATTAAGTTCGCTAAGCCATTAAAGAACCATACGAGCGGGCTTAAAACCACTAAGCAGAAACGCATTGGATTAACGATGCGTATAGCGATAGCTTCAGGTTTTACCATTCCAATACGTTTTGGTGTTAAGTCAGCCACCAGAATAAATAAGCTGGTTACGATGGTAAATGACACAATAGAAGCGGCTTGCTGTGCCCATGTAGGGGATAAGAATTTAATGAATAGCTCTTGCAATGCAGGAGAGAATGCAGATTCACCCACAATACCAGCCAAAATCGCGACGGCGTTTAAGCCAATTTGTACAACGGTGAAGAACATGCCCGGCATTTCTTGTAGTTTGAGAACGCGAGCGGCGTTAATATTGCCTTCGTCGGCCATTAACTTCAATTTAATACGGCGAGAAGCTGCCAATGAAATTTCGGACAGCGAAAAAAATGCGCTGATTGCACATAATAAAAGAACGATGAGTAAACTGTTTAGCATAAATTATCCAACCCTCTAGGTAGTGAATTGTCACTTCTTGAAATCCTAAAGGCAATGTAAGGGTATTCCATTTCAATATTAATTAGCGCCTTAGCGCGGTGGGGTATCGCGCTAAGTATAGCACTAGCCTATTTTATCTGGCTATATATTCGTCATTATAATGTCATTCAAGATGGAAGACAGACCCCAATGCCACCAAGCCCACAATAGCCGTTGGGATTTTTATACAGATATTGCTGGTGATAATCTTCCGCAAAATAGAAGGTTTCGAGTGGTCGAATTTCGGTGGTGATCGGGCGGTTATCTTGTTTTTCAGCCATCGCCAGTTGGTAAGCTTCGCGGGTTTGCATCGCCAGTTGATACTGTTCATCTGACACGGTGTAAATCGCGGAGCGATATTGGGTACCAATATCATTACCTTGGCGCATGCCTTGGGCTGGGTCGTGATTTTCCCAAAATAGCGTTAGCAGCTGAGAAAATGAAATGATTTCAGGGTCAAAAACCACGCGAACGATTTCAGTATGTCCGGTTAATCCGGTACACACTTCTTCATAGGTTGGATTCGGTGTGAGACCACCGCTGTAACCTGCGGATGTCGTATAAATTCCCGTTTGTTGCCAAAATAATCGTTCCACACCCCAGAAGCAACCCATTGCAAAATAAGCAATTTCCATATTCTTAGGAATAATCTCAATCGAATGATGGGTCACTGCATGGTAAGGTGACAACGCCATTGACGAGTGACGTCCCGGAAGTGCTTGAAATTCATTATCGGACTGAAATTGATTAAAAGTCATAACGATTCCTAAATACAATCTGTATAGAAATAAAGTAAAAATTGGGATAAAAACTTGTGTCAGTGGTCTATTTTACTCAAAATAAGTCGTTGTTGAATAATAAGCCAAATTGTCTATCACCCTAGGAGCAGGCGTGTCGAAATATCTTACCCTTTGTGTAGTATGCCTAACAACGGCGGTACCAGCGGTATTTGCTGCGAATCTACGCCTTAATATTGAAGGGCTTGAAGGGCAACTCAACCAGAATGTCCGTATTCAGCTTTCTAATATTTCACAAGATGAAGTCGTTGCAAATGGACGTTTTCGTGCTCGAGTAGAAAAAGCGATTCGTGAAGGGTTAAAACCACTGGGATATTATGAACCTACAGTAGAATTTAGCTATGAAGAGAAAACCCCGCCAGCACGTTCAATTTTGACGGCCAAGGTTTCTCCGGGGGAGCCTATTCTTCTACAAGGTGTCAATGTGGTGTTAGAAGGGGGAGCGAAAACAGACCCTGATTACGCCAAGATGCTGAAAAAAAGCACGCCAAAATATGGCATCATCCAAAATGATGGTGACTATGAAGACTTCAAAGGTAAATTTAGCAGCCTAGCTATCCGTAAAGGGTATTTCGATGCCATGATGGAAAAAAGCCAGCTAGGCATTTCTGTTGATCATCATGCTGCTTATTGGGATTTTGATTTTAACAGTGGTGAACGCTACCGTTTTGGTAAATTAACCTTTGAAGGCTCGCAAATTCGCAAGGATTACCTCGAAAACCTTTCTCCTTTTAAAGAAGGGGAATATTACACGTCAGAACAGCTTGCAGAATATAACCAACGTTTAGCATCAACAGGATGGTTCAACTCTGCGCTAGTCACGCCGAATATTCAAAAAGCTCGTGAGGAGCATACGGATCTATTACCCATGGAAGGGGTCATGATCCCAAGAGCGCAAAATTTCCTTGAGTTGGGTGGTGGTTACGCGACCGATGTGGGGCCTCGCGTAAAAGCGATATGGAACAAGCCGTGGATTAACTCACGGGGACAAAGTTTAACCTCCAGCATTAGTCTCTCTCAGCCGGAACAGCTGATTGATGCCAGCTATAAAATTCCACTCAAAGCAAACCCTCTAGAGCAATATTATGCGATTCAAGGTGGGTTTAAACGCACGGATTTGAACGATACTCAATCGAATACCACCACACTGAACGTGTCTCGTAATTGGGATTATTCAAGTGGTTGGCAGTATGGCGTGAATATGCGCTGGATGTTGAGTAACTTTACCCAAGCGGATGTGACCAACACCACGATGTTGCTTTATCCGGGGGCAAACGTCAGCCGAATTCGTCAAAAAGGTGGAGTGATGCCAACCTGGGGTGATAGTCAGCGCTATTCTATCGATTACTCCAATAAAATATGGGGTTCGGATATCGACTTCCTGGTATTACAAGCCAAGAATGTGTGGATCCGTACTCCATGGGAAGGACATCGATTTGTCGTACGTGGAAACCTTGGTTGGATTGAAACCAATAACTTTGACAAAGTCCCGCCAGACTTACGTTTCTTCGCAGGGGGTGACGGTAGTGTCCGTGGTTATGGTTATCAAAAAATCTCCCCAGAAGATAGTAGCGGCAAGCTCACCGGGGCATCTAAGCTGGCAGTTGGATCCGTCGAATATCAATATAATTTCACGGGTAACTGGTGGGGGGCCACCTTTATTGATAGTGGCGAAGCGGTAGACGATTTCAAAAATAGTGATTTTAAAACTGGCGCCGGTGTGGGGATCCGTTGGGTTTCTCCAGTTGGACCGATTAAATTTGATTTAGCCAAGCCTATTGGTGACCCAGATAATAACAAAATTCAGTTTTACATCGGATTGGGGACAGAACTATGAAATGGATGAAATGGCTAAAGTGGATTGCAATCACCATTTTATTATTGTTAGCTCTGGTCGTTGGTGCGCTGTATTGGGTTTTGGGTACCAAATCGGGTCTGCATTTTGCGTTGAACTCCGCCACACGTTTTGTACCTGAACTGACTATTGGCTCCATTGATGGTGATATTAACGATTTAACGCTCTCTGGCGTGAAGTACCAAATGCCAGGTGTGGATGTGGATGCGAAGAAAATCCACCTTGCATTACGTTTAAAGTGCCTGACCAGCCGTGAAGTCTGCATTGATGATTTATCAACAGAAAGCGTGATGGTGAATGTGGATACTAGCCAATTCCCGCCGTCTGAAGAAACTCCGCCTTCTGAGCCGCTAACAGAACTTAATGCACCGCTAACCATTCGTTTGGCTCAATTAGCGTTGGTTGATACTCATGTTAATGTCGATGGCACTGTGATTGATCTCGACAAATTCGCCACAGGGATCACATGGCAAAAAAGAGCTATCGAAATCACGCCAACCGATATTATTAACCTTGCTATAAGCTTACCGCCTAGTGAGCCGGCTGAAGCGCCAAAACCAGTTGAACCCGTCGTGCCTGAAGGTGAGCCGCCGTCCCTTGGTGATCAGCTTAAAACGTTATTTTCTAAGCCGCTATTAGCGGAGCTACCTGAAATTATCCTACCGGTTGACCTGAATGTTGAGGGGATCAATGCCTCTAATTTCCAATTAAAAGGCGACACGGACATTACGATTAATAGCCTGAATTTGAAGTTAGAAAATGAAGGGCAGAATGTTTTATTAAAGCAGCTAAAAGTCGATGCACCGCAAGGTAATGTTGCGGTTTCTGGATCGATTTCTTTGCAAGAAAAATGGCCAGTCGCGCTATCCGTTATTGGTGAAAGCCGCCTTGAAGATTTAAATGGACAGAAAGTCGATTTAACGCTTAAAGGTGGGCTGATGGATGAGCTGATGCTGGCATTGAATCTGAATGGTCCAATTACGGCGACACTAGAAGCTCAGACCGATTTAGCGCAGGCAGATTTTCCGATTGAGTTGACTTTAGAAAGCAAAAAATTAACTTGGCCGCTGGTGGGAGAAAGCCAATATAAGCTTGATGACACTCGCTTACGATTAAATGGTCGCCCTTCTAGCTATGACCTTTCATTACGTTCAGCCATCACGGGACAAGACCTACCGCCATCTAAGTTATTATTAGATGCGAAAGGGAACGAGGAAAAAATTGATTTAACCCGTTTACGCTTATCTGCGCTGCAAGGTAATGCAGACCTATCAGGGGTGGCGGATTGGAGTAAAGCTATTAGCTGGAATATGGTGCTGACGTTATCAGGTATTAATACAGCGAAGCAATATCCAGAATGGCCAGCGAAAGTTGAAGGGAAAATTGCCACGCGAGGCAGCCTATATGGTGGAAGCTGGCAGTTAGAGATCCCTGAAATCACCTTAGATGGTAATGTTAAACAACACATCTTAAAGGCGCGTGGGCAAGCTAAAGGAAATGCCGCAGGGCAATGGAATATCCCAGATTTTAATCTCTTGCTGGGCAAAAACAGTGTGAATGTGAAGGGCTCTTTAGCGGATAAATGGAACCTTGATGCCAAAATTAATGCTCCAGCGTTGAATGGATTAGTGCCTGGACTAGGCGGTGTGATCATCGGGGATTTAAAACTTCGTGGTGATTTACAAGCCCCACAAGCACTGGCGGATTTAACGGCGCGTGGCGTGAGATGGCAAGATTTAACTGTTGAGACCACCACCATTAAAGGTAATGTGGCAACGGGTGACCAAATCAAAGGTGATTTATCTGTGGTGGTGCGTGGATTGCGCCAAGCGGATTTAGCCATTAGTAACCTAACGCTAGATGCTAAAGGGACTGAAAAACAGCATACGTTAAAACTGAATGTGACAGGGAAACCCGTTTCTGGACAGCTCGCGCTAGCTGGGGGCTTTGATCGCCAAACACAAGTGTGGAAAGGTAACTTAAGCAATACCTTATTTGATACTGAGGTTGGGGAATGGCGCCTGAATCAAGCCATGTCCTTGAACTACAATAACACCACGCAAGAAGTGGTCATTGGTAGCCATTGCTGGGTCAACCCGAATGCTCGCGTGTGTGTACCGAAGCCGGTTAAAGCGGGTAAAAGTGGTAGCGCTGATATTGTATTAGAACGTTTTGACCTTGCGATGATCAAACCGTTTATGCCAAGTGATACTCGCGTAAATGGGGTATTCACCGGGCGTGCAAATGCCATCTGGAAAGCGGATGGTAGCCTACCGCAAGTGAAAGTTGACTTGAGCGGTGATGGGGTCAAAGTCGTTCAGTTTATTGATGGTGCACGTTTACCTATCGCGTTTGATACGCTGACATTAAATGCGGGTATGAAGAATGGTCGGGCGGATCTGAATTGGTTGTTGAAGATTGCAGACAACGGCCAATTTAAAGGTAATGTGCAAATTTCTGACCTCGAAAGAAAGCGCTTACTCTCCGGCAACATTGAAATTAACGCCATTACATTAGGTTTAATTAAACCGTTACTTGGCGAAAAAGATATTGCGAATGGAAACCTGAATGCAAATCTACGTGTCGGTGGTTCGGCGCATAACCCGCTAATGAACGGTAATGTCACATTATCTGGATTAGAAGTGAAGTCTGGGTTGATCCCGTTTGATATTCAAAATAGCCAATTAGCGATTAACTTTAATGGCACCAGTTCAGTCATGACTGGGCAGATCAAAACGCCAGAGGGTTACCTAAATATTGATGGTGATGCGGATTGGCGCAACATTGATGCATGGCGAGCTAAAGTACTGGCGAGAGGGAATAACTTACGAGTTTCTCTGCCGCCAATGATCAAAATTGATGTGCAGCCAGATTTGATTCTGGAAGCGTCACCGAAATTGCTGACCTTAAATGGTAGCGTCACTATTCCATGGGCGCGTATTACGGTGCAAGAATTACCTGAATCTGCGGTGAGTGCGTCTTCGGATGTGGTGATGCTGGATGACCAGCTAAAACCGATCAATCCGAAACAGCAATCGATCCCAATCCAAACCAATTTGAATATTAATATTGGCAACGATGTACGTCTGGATGCATTCGGATTAAAAGCTCGGTTAACTGGGTTATTAAAAGTTGCTCAGGATAAACAAGGATTAAGCTTAAATGGCCAGGTAGATATTCCATCAGGACGTTTCCGCGCTTATGGGCAAGACTTGATAGTGCGTAAAGGGCTGATTCAATTCTCGGGACCTGCTGATCAACCGTTCTTAAATTTAGAAGCAATTCGTAATCCTGAAAACACGGCCGATGATGTGATTGCCGGTGTGAAGGTCACAGGACTTGCCGATAAACCAAAAGTTGAGATATTCTCTGAGCCCGCAAAAACCCAGCAAGAGGCGCTTTCCTATCTGTTAAGAGGGGAAGGGATCGATAGCGGGGATGCGAATGGATCACAAATGACTTCAATGCTGATTGGATTGGGCGTTGCACAAAGCGGTCAGCTGGTGGGTAAAATTGGTGAAACATTTGGTGTATCAGATTTAGCCGTCGATACCCAAGGTGTGGGTGACAGTTCGAAAGTGGTTGTGAGTGGGAAAATTACGAACGACTTGCAAGTTAAGTATGGAGTTGGCATATTTGATTCTTTAGCGACGCTCACTTTACGCTATAGGGTCATGCCGAAACTGTTTTTAGAAGCAGTCTCTGGCGTTAATCAGGCTTTGGACCTGCTTTATCAATTCGAGTTTTAATATATGCGTATCATTGTTTATGGCAGTTTAAGGCGCAAGCAAGGGAATCATCACTGGATGACTTATGCTCAGCTGCTAGGTGAGCATAAGCTAGAAGGCTATGAACTGTATGACCTTGGATATTATCCAGCGGTTGTCAGAGGGAATGGCTCGATTGAATGCGAAGTTTATCGCATCAATCCGTCTATTCTGACTGAGTTAGACGAACTGAAGAAAAATTCACAAGATTATGAGCGTGAGTTAATTCCAACACCTTACGGTAATGCGTGGATTTATCTCTATAAACACTCAGTTGAAGGCCTACCTCAAATCAAAAGTGGTGATTGGCTAAAGCGCCATGAAGAAGAGTAATCAGTAGTTCATCTGTAATGAGTCATCAAGAAAAACGCCGAGCACTGAAGATTCAGTGGTCGGCGTTTTTTATGGATGTTAAGCGTGGCTCATGGCTTTGAGCATTTTTACAAACTCATCAATATGATGGCGTTCTGTCGTTGGGTTCATAAAGACCGCTTTTTCACCCGGTATATAAACAAAGCGGTTATGTTCCGCATAAGTCGAACAGGCGATGGAATCCACCCAATTGGTGAATAGTCCGGCTTTACCGCGAGCTAAGAACAGGTTGCGGTGCCATTTGCTATTTCTAATCATGGTTTCATAAGCGGCTTTATCGCTAGCGCAACTTAATTCATAGTTAAAAATATCCTGTGGATCCGCATTCAATTTAGGGGAATAAAGGCGAAAGCCAACACTAGGCCCCTGGTTTTGAGGCACCATGACTGCGGCATTTTCCATTTCAATTAACTGGTTGCGCATGTAGTTAGCATTTTGCAGGCAGTGAGCAATAATGGTTTGGTACCCTTCAATGCCAAGATAATGCAGTCCTGCATAGGCACCAAAGATCCCAACCCCACTTCGGCTACACTCAATGGTGGATTGCAAGTGAGTTTGCCCTTCTAAATCATGCTCAAAGTACGTGAAGTTTTCAGGTGAGTTTTCAAGGGCTTTGAAATCATTGCCATCACGTACCATCACTAAGCTCGAGGTGTAAGGAACATAGCCCCATTTGTGGAAGTCGATCGTGATGGAATCTGCATATTTAAGTTGTTTGAATTTTTCTACCGTGTGGCGTAACCCAAACAGTGTGGCTTCATTGATAGCAAGCGGGTTAGTATTAAAATCATAATTAATAAAGAAAATAATTGGCCAGCCGACCGCTGCATCCACATGAATATGCGGTTTTTCTGTTACTTCAAACTCTTCACACAGGCGGTTTCGCAGCTCGTAAACCTGCTTTATTTCATCGACACCAAAGGTATCAGTGGTACCTGCGGTTAATAAGATCACAGGGATCTTGCAGTGAACGGTATAACAGGCGCGGATCTGTTGCTCTAAGTCATGCAAGTCGATGGTGTTGTCCGAGGCGACTTTAATACGAATGGTTTTGTTTTGAATATCCACACCCAGTAATGAAAGGTTAGTCATATTGGAGTAGTGGCCGCCTTGGGAGTTGATAATCCGGTAGTCTTGATCCACAGACATACCCAGTTGGCGAGAATCTTTTAATGTTTTGCGAATGCCAAATAGGTAACCATATAAATTACACATGGTTCCGCCTTGAGTGAACAATCCAGACGCTTTATTTTCATCATAACCAATTAAGTTAGCGACTTGCTTAATCACCGTTTTTTCCATGGAATCGGCGACGCCGGAATATTCGCAATAAACCATGTTGGGGTTGCCTAAAAGACCAAGCATAGAGCCGTATAATGCGGGGTCTGAAGGCATCGCAATCACGTTTTCGACGGACAACGGGTTTTCCCAGTTTTTACATAATGTGGACGCAAAAGCTAGCAGGGTATCTTGTTGATTTCCCGGTAAATTAATTTGCTGCTGAACATGAGACTGCTGGGCCAGTTGATTGAACCACTGAGTGCCATTTGGATATTGATTGATTAACTGATTGTCTGCGAGTGTGGTTTTGCGAAATTGGGTGATAGCTTGGATTTTGGGGTCATTAAAAATAGGCCATTTATTCGGATCGCGGCTAAAAAAGTTCGCCACAATATTGTGGTACTGCTGTTCGAATTCGGGTGTGAGTAGGTTCGCACTTTGGCGAGCAAGAAGCTCTGATTGATTCACGCTAGACTCCCATTTACATTTATACAATTAATGATTTATGTAAATACTCTACACCTGAATCTATATTGATTTAAATAATATCAAATTGACTAATTCATCTGGTTTATCATCATAACATCATGATAATAAATAATTTAAAAGTCATTCTAGTTGTTTTTCACTAAGAAAATATATTCCTATATTGATATATAAATCACAGATTTATTATCTGAATAATATTTATTTTTAATTGTCATTATTTCGCATTTTTTATTAAAAGTAGTCAATAAATTCAATATTTGTTAAATACTCAGGAATTTAATTCTGAGTGATATTTTTGGTTGTATGGCTATCGATATATATCACTGAATATTATGAAATTGTGAAAAAATATTAATATTGTGAAGGGACGGTATAGGTAAAAAAAAGCACTGGTCAAAACCAGTGCTTTTCTATCCACAGAAGGGATTAATTATTTCTTTGCAGCGCGTTCGAAAGAAGCGATGATTTCAGCTTTAGCCGCTTCTGCATTCTCCCAACCGTCAACTTTAACCCACTTACCTTTTTCTAAATCTTTGTAATGCTCAAAGAAGTGAGTGATTTGCGCACGCAGCAGTTCAGGAATGTCGTTCACATCTTTGATGTGATCGTATTCTTTGCTCAGTTTAGTGTGCGGTACTGCAACTAATTTCGCATCTTCACCAGATTCGTCAGTCATTTTCAGTACGCCAACTGGGCGGCAACGGATGACTGAACCTGGTTGTAATGGATATGGAGTTGGTACTAAAACGTCAACTGGGTCACCATCTAAAGACAGGGTGTTGTTGATGTAACCGTAGTTGCACGGATAGAACATCGCAGTAGACATGAAACGGTCTACAAACAGTGCGCCAGATTCTTTATCAACTTCATATTTGATTGGATCAGCGTTAGCTGGGATTTCGATGATTACGTAGATATCTTCAGGCAGTTCTTTACCTGCCGGTACATTGTTCAGGCCCATTAAAATGTATCCTTATGAGTGCTTAAAATAACGTGGGGGACATTATAGCCGCAAAGAGAGGTAAAACTCACTAGTTGGAGAGAAATTCAGTCAAAAAAGGCGAGAGAGTCTCGCCTTCAGGTCAAACGAAATGTTTGATTATTCTGCGTCAGGGTACTCACGCATGAAGGATTCCGCTTTCTCAACCATGGCTTTCGTTCCCACAAAGAATGGAACACGTTGATGCAGCTTGGTTGGGATGATGTCTAACACGCGGTTAGTACCATCACTTGCTTTACCACCCGCTTGTTCTGCTAAGAATGAAATTGGGTTGCATTCGTACAGAAGGCGCAGTTTACCAGTTGGGTGGCTAGCGGTGCTTGGGTAAATATAAATACCGCCTTTGAGTAAGTTACGGTGGAAGTCCGCCACTAAAGAGCCGATATAACGCGTGGTATATGGGCGGTTTGTCGCTTTGTCTTCTTCCTGACAGTATTTAATATATTTCTTAACGCCCATAGGGAACTTGATGTAGTTACCTTCGTTAATAGAATACATTTTACCTTCTGCTGGGAACATGACTTTTTCATGAGACAGACAGAATACACCTAATGATGGGTCGTAGGTGAAGGCATGAACGCCGAAACCGGTGGTGTACACCAGCATAGTTGATGAACCGTAAACCACATAGCCAGCAGCAACTTGGCGGTTACCTGGTTGTAAGAAGTCAGCTTCTGTAACCGGTTGACCAATTGGGGTAATACGGTGATAGATAGAGAAGATTGTTCCAACGGAAACGTTTACATCGATATTCGAAGAACCATCCAGAGGGTCCATTAAAACGACATATTTCGCGTTTTCTGCACGATCACCTTCGAAAATGACGATTTCATCTTCTTCTTCTGAGGCGATACCAGCGACTTCTCCGCGCGCTTTCAAAGCCGCTTTCAGTTTTTCGTTTGCATACAGGTCAAGCTTCATCTGAACTTCACCTTGAACATTCGAAACACCGCTTGTGCCGAGAATGTCAACGAGTCCAGCTTTGTTAATATCACGATGGATAATTTTAGCGCCCAGTTTGATTGCTGACAGTAATGCAGTCAGCTCACCTGTTGCATGAGGAAAATCTTGTTGCTTTTCGACGATGAATTCGCCTAATGTTTTCATGACGAAGGTCCTGAATAAAATTGACAGAAATTTGCGGGTCTTTATTGTACCCTCGGGCGGAGAGTTTATCTAAATAAAGAAAAGATTAATAGGCTAATACATTTATAAACCTGTGATTGATGAGTAGAATAGTGACAAACCTCATGCTATTGGATGGAAAAGAATGCACATACATATTTTAGGCATATGCGGAACCTTTATGGGCAGCTTAGCCATTTTGGCTCGTTCGTTAGGGCACAAAGTGACTGGGTCTGACGCAAACGTCTACCCACCGATGAGTACATTGCTTGAAAAACAAGGCATTGAACTAATTCAAGGATTCGACCCTGCGCAGTTAGAGCCAGCCCCTGATATGGTGGTGATTGGGAATGCGATGACCCGTGGAAATCCCTGTGTTGAAGCCGTATTAGAACGTGGTTTACCTTATACTTCTGGACCACAATGGCTCCATGACCATGTCCTTCCTGAGCGCTGGGTATTAGCCGTTGCAGGGACTCACGGTAAAACAACAACCGCGGGTATGCTGGCGTGGATCCTACAAGATTGTGGTTATGAACCAGGCTTTTTGATTGGCGGTGTTCCGGGTAACTTTGATGTTTCGTCCCAGATTGGTAAAAGCCCTTTCTTTGTTATTGAAGCGGATGAATATGATTGCGCATTCTTTGATAAGCGATCTAAATTCGTGCATTACAGCCCGAAAACGCTGATTTTGAATAACCTCGAATTCGATCACGCGGATATTTTTGAAAATCTCGAAGCGATTCAAAAACAATTTCATCACCTGGTTCGCATTGTGCCAAGTAGCGGCAAAATCTTTATGCCAAGTAACGACAATAATCTCAAGCAAGTGATGAACATGGGGTGTTGGAGTGAACAAGAATTGGTGGGAGAAAACGGTGAGTGGCATGCCGTGAAACTCAATCATGATGGTAGCCAGTTCGAAGTATATTACCAGCAGCAAAAAGTGGGTGAAGTAAACTGGTCGCAAGTAGGTAATCATAATATCCAAAATGGCTTGATGGCGATTGCCGCTGCACACCATGTTGGCGTACCGGCGAAAGAAGCTTGCTTAGCGTTGGATAAATTTATTAACGCCCGTCGCCGTCTTGAGTTACGTGGTGTTGAAAATAATGTCAGTGTTTATGATGACTTCGCTCATCATCCAACGGCAATTTTAGCGACGTTAGAAGCATTACGTAGCAAAGTAGGCGGTACTTCTCGTATTATTGCTGTGCTGGAACCTCGTTCAAATACCATGAAAATGGGGATCAGTAAGAATGATATCGCGCCAGCTTTAGGGCGTGCAGATGAAGTCTTCTTATTCCAACCTAGCAATATTCCGTGGATGGTCACTGAAATTGCAGAGCATTGTGTGCAGCCTGCGCGTTGGCACGCAGATATTGATACTCTCGCCAATATGGTGGTTGAGACGGCTCAGCCCGGTGACCATATCCTGGTGATGAGTAATGGCGGTTTTGGTGGTATTCATGAAAAACTGCTGGCAGGACTAAAACATAAAGCCGAAGCCAAATCTGACGAATAGTCTATAAGCGCTATCGTGAATCAAAGCCCTAACTTCAGTTAGGGCTTTTTCGTTATAGCTGTTGAAGAAGCTCGACGTTTGCGCGTTCTGGTTGCCCGGAGCAGCTTAATACCGTGCCTTGCATCTCTTTTTTAACACTTCCAAGATAACAATCCACCGAGTCTGTCAATAAGTGAAACAGACAGCCGACGGCGATAGCTTTGAGTTTCCATGAAGGAAAGAAAAATAAGACGACATAAGCAATAGCAGCCCAAATGGTGTGCATAGGGTGGAAGCCTACGCCGCAACGATCAGGATCGAATATAGGATCGGCGAGAAGGTGATCAAGGTCGATAGCCATGGTGGAAACCATTAAGAGCCCAGCAAGCTTCCAGTTTTTTCGCCAAAATAAATAGCCAAATAAAAAGGGCACTAAAAAATGGAAACCGTAGTGAACGATATTCCGTAAAATCTCAAATAACACGGGCTTATCTCGATATGAATCAGTGGAAGACGCGTCACTATAGAATTAAAAATACAAAGAGGGAACTGGGTTCCCTCTTTTTCGATATCTAAAATTTTTCGAAAGGACTAAAGTTCTTGTTCGAAAAGCACCAAAATGGCTTCGTACAGTTCACGCGTTGTGAAATCGTTGGTTGGCGTTGAGAAAATTGTATCATCGCCAGCGATGCTGCCTAAGATGCCTTCAGCTTTGCCTAAGGAATCTAACAGGCGAGCAATTAACTGTGCTGCTCCTGGGCTAGTACGGATCACAACAACAGAATGGTTGTAATCAACATCCAGAACTAAATTCTTCAGCGGGCTGGTGGCAGTGGGGACACCAGGCTCGGTTGGTAAGCAATACACCATTTCCATTTTTGCGTTGCGGGTACGTACTGCACCAAACTTCGTCAACATTCTGGAAATTTTAGATTGATTAATGTTTTCGAAGCCTTGTTCTTGAAGAGCGATCACAATTTCGGCTTGTGAACTGAATTTTTCTTCTTTAAGGAGTGCCTTAAAGGCTTTTACCAAGTCTTCTTGTTTCGACATAGTGCGCATAATTAACCCATCTTTTGGTATTAAACTGAGTTGTATTATGTTGAAAAGTGCATTTTTATGCAAGAAAATTGATTTTTTGAGTGTTTAATGAGCAATTTTAGATAAGTATTTTCTGGTAATAATAAGGGGTTTATCTTAAATTGTTAGTTCGAAATTTATCCTAAAAATGGATTGATTTAACAATAAGTTACTGTGAAAAATTTGTTAAATAATTAAGCGGTGCTGAATAAATCATCAAATAAAATTGGGTTTAATGTTAAATGCAATAGCAATAAAAACTATTTGTTAAAAAAGTGTCCGTTATCTCATTAACAGATAAGGAATTTGTTTAGAATAGAACTATTGTGTTGGTGATTTATCTCGCGTTAACACTTCTCTCTAACTGTTAAAGAATTGTTTTTTATAAGTAATGTGTTTAGTGCATAGTCAGATGAATTCATATATTTTAAAGTACAATTAAGGAGTTTTAGAATGAAAGTTGCAGTCCTAGGTGCAGCAGGTGGTATCGGTCAGGCTCTCGCCCTTCTTCTCAAAAACCAGCTCCCAGCAGGTTCAGAACTCTCCCTCTACGACATCGCGCCAGTAACTCCAGGTGTTGCAGCTGACTTAAGCCACATCCCTACCGACGTTAAAGTGGTTGGTTTTGCGGGTGAAGATGCGACCCCAGCACTGAAAGGTGCGGACGTAGTATTAATTTCTGCGGGTGTTGCACGTAAGCCAGGTATGGATCGCTCTGACCTGTTCAATGTGAACGCAGGTATTGTACGTAACCTTGTTCAACAAATCGCGGTCACCTGCCCGAAAGCACTGATCGGTATTATTACTAACCCAGTGAACACAACCGTTGCTATCGCTGCTGAAGTTCTGAAGAAAGCTGGCGTGTATGATAAAAACCGTCTGTTCGGTGTAACGACACTGGATATCATCCGTTCAAATACTTTCGTTGCTGAATTAAAAGGTAAGAAAACTCACGAAGTTGAAGTGCCAGTTATCGGTGGTCACTCAGGTGTGACAATCCTGCCATTACTGTCTCAAATTCCTGGTGTCAGCTTCACTGATGAAGAAATCTCAGCACTGACTAAGCGTATTCAAAACGCAGGTACTGAAGTGGTTGAAGCTAAAGCGGGTGGCGGATCTGCAACACTGTCTATGGGCCAAGCGGCAGCACGCCTGGGCTTATCTTTGATCCGTGGTCTACAAGGTGAAAGCAATGTGGTTGAGTGTGTATACACTGAAGGTGAAGGCGAACACGCTCGCTTCTTCGCTCAACCTGTTGTATTAGGCAAAAACGGAATCGAAAAACATTTACCAATTGGTAAATTAAGTGCATTTGAAGAGAAAGCACTGAAAGATATGTTAAGCGTACTGAAAGCAGATATTGAATTAGGTGAAAAATTCATTAATGGCTAATGCCAATTAAGAATTCGCGCTTAAATAAGGGCGGAGTTGCTTTCATGCGATTCCGCCCTTTATTTTTATACTCGATAAGTTTTCACTTATCAAAATAAGGGGAAACCCCTTGAAGGTACAATGAATTAATTTTGCTGTTTTTAAAGAAAATAATAATGGGCTTTATCTCTCAGTTCTGATCAAAAATAGCGACTGATATTAGATATGTTCTTTTTCTAGCTCCCTGTTTTCTAATTCGTTTGTTTCCTCGATTTTCTTTGGCTTTTCTCGAACTTTTCTTTCTAATAAATCACCCGTCATTGGATCGTAATAGCGACTAGGCCAGATTTCTGATGGATGAATACCTAAAAAGTTTGCGATGATCCATTCTCCTTTAGGCCAAGGTCTCGATAGCGCATTCGCGAGCGTTGACGAGCTAAGCCCTGCTTCACGAGAAATCGCCGCTAGGGTTGTTCCACGTTTGCGTAAAGCTGCAATGATATCTGCTGGGTGCCAGTTTGATTTCCGTAACATCATTTTTTAATCCTTTTTTCACTCAGAATCATGTAGAGTTAGTGGTACATCTAACAGAGTATTGTGATACATTCAGTGCAATCGTTCTGTTATTGGAAATAAAATAACAGAATTTCCCAATAATAATTTCTGATTTTTTCTAAAAATTCATTTTTATGAAATTGTCGTTGTTTTTATGAAAATAACGGAAAGGTTCAGATGATTATTGTGAATTCAGCTAACACTTTGAAAATAAAAATAACTCATTTTAGTTAACTCTCTATTTTTTATATTTTCTTATATTTATTCTGTTTATCGAGAAGATTTATATTTCTTAATAATGTATTGAATTATTTGAAAAGAATGAATTTCTTAGTCAGCACTATAAAATCCATAGATATAAAATAGTTAATACAAAGTTATTGGTATAACTAGCGGATATACAAAAGAAATTATCTATATCGATATAATTTATTAACTATTATATTTGAATATTAAAAATGGATATTGAAACGATTAAGAAAATAAAGAAAGTTTATAGTTAATCGAAGTCGTCATCATGATGACAAGGAGCGTCGATAATGAACAAGGAATGGTTAACAGCCAAAGAGCTCGTTGGGCGCCAAGGGCTACCGACAAGCACCCAAGGTATTAATGCTATGGCGAGGCGAGAAAAATGGTTGAGTCGAAAACGACGAGGTATTCAAGGAAAAGCATTGGAATACCATATTAGCTCGGTTCCCATTAATCTCGAAGAGTTCACGGTGATGTATGAAACTTCGGGAGGCTATCAAGTCAAACGTGATGAACATGCGCATATTTGGCAAGAAACTTATAACCAGCTTTCCCATGATGAACGCGTGGCGATCTTATCGTTTATTATGCGCAAAGGTGCTTTAGCTTTAATTCATCTTATTAATCAAAATAGCCATACATAGATTACGTACGGTATTGAATCGAATAAATTTTTAGAAAAATAACTTTGGTATAGCGACAAAAGCAGGTTGCAAAATATAAGCTAAGCGTAAAAGTGATATTATGAAAAAATTGTGGTTCACTGTGAAAGAATTAGCAGGATTAGAAGGTCTTCCATCATCACCTCAGGGAATTAACTTGATGGCGAGAAGGGAAGGTTGGAAAAGTCGTCGTAAAAGAGGTGTTCAAGGGAAGGCCGTTGAATACTATATGGAAAGCTTGCCGAGTGAGATCCAAGGTCAGCTGTCACTTCATGAGCCATCGGCACCGTATCAAGTGCAACGTATTGATGCACTGCAAATTTGGTCTGAGGCTTATTACCAACTGACGGAAGATGAGCGCAAAATATTTGTGAAATATATTTTGCGTCACGGGTTATCATCGCTATTGGCAAAAATAGAGCCTGAACCAGAAGATGAATAACCATAAAAAAGGGTGAAATTGTTTTCACCCTTTTCAATATTGGTTTAGAGCTCTAACGGTGATTATGAATGGCGCTGAATAGCAACATGCGCTAAACCAATCAATGCTTCTTTATACACAGAGTCTTCAAGGGCATTTAAAGCATCAATGGCTTTTTGAGCTTCTTCCTGAGCGCGTTGGTAAGTGTATTCTAATGAGCCGCAGCGTTTCATTGTACCAAGGACAGTGTCTAATAGATGGCGACCATTTCCTTGCTCAATTGCTTGTCTAATTAGTGCTGACTCTTCTGCATTACCATGTTGCATTGCATGTAACAGTGGTAGTGTTGGTTTACCTTCATCGAGATCATCTCCAGTGTTTTTACCTAACTGGGTATTATCTGCATCATAATCTAGAAGATCGTCAACTAACTGGAATGCGGTCCCAATGTAGCGACCATAATCTTGCAGCGCTTTCTCTTGCTCAGGCGTGGCATTGGCTAAGATAGCGGACGCGTGAGAAGCCGCTTCAAATAGACGCGCAGTTTTACTGTAGATCACTTGCATGTAGCTCTCTTCAGTAATATCAGGATCGTTGCAGTTCATTAATTGTAAAACTTCACCTTCAGCGATCACGTTGGTGGCTTCAGACATCAATTTTAAAACACGCATCGAATCAAGATCCGTCATCATTTGGAAGGATCGAGTATAAATAAAGTCACCTACTAATACGCTTGCCGCGTTACCAAATACAGCATTAGCTGTCTGTTTTCCACGACGCATATCTGATTCATCGACCACATCATCGTGTAATAAAGTGGCGGTATGGATGAATTCGATTAATGCAGCAACTTGAATATGCTTATGTTCAGAATAGCCTAGGGATCGTCCTGCGAGGATCGCGATCATTGGACGGATCCTTTTTCCGCCTCCGCTAACGATGTAATAACCTAATTGATTGATTAATGCTACGTCTGAGTTTAATTGGCTGAGGATCGCTTCATTTACTGCTGACATATCCTCGGCTGTCAGTTCAACGATAGATTCTAAATTCATTGTAATATATTCATATTATTAGTTTTTGGGGCATTCCCTAAGCCAAAAATGGGAAAACCGATATCACAGTAATAGCGTAAGCATAACACTATTAATAATAAGATTATCGGGTGAAATGCAAAAAATGTTTAAATAAGTAACAATTAAAGATATTCCTGAGAAATCAGCCGAAAAAAGATAGGGCTGATAAAAAAGTCGTATTTTTTGTAATCTAACTGCATTATAGGCTTGTGTTCTGCTGCTTTTTTGCGTAGAATTCGCGCCCTATTGTGAATATTTTATAGCGTGCTCTGGAATTGAAATATTTAGCGAGTACGCGGAAAGCGGAGTTAATATGTACGCGGTTTTCCAAAGTGGTGGTAAACAACACCGAGTTAGCGAAGGTCAAACTGTCCGCCTAGAAAAGCTGGACATCGCAACAGGTGAAACTGTTGAATTTGATCACGTTCTGATGGTTGCTAATGGCGATGAGATCCAAATCGGTGCTCCTATCGTTGAAGGCGTTAAAGTGAAAGCGGAAGTGGTTGCACACGGTCGTGGCGATAAAGTTAAAATCGTTAAGTTCCGTCGTCGTAAACACAGCCGTAAGCAGCAAGGTCACCGTCAGTGGTTCACTGATGTTAAGATCACTGTCATCGCTTAAGATTTAGGAGAGCAGATTAATGGCACACAAAAAGGCTGGTGGTTCGACTCGTAACGGTCGTGACTCAGAAGCAAAACGTTTAGGTGTTAAACGTTTTGGTGGTGAAGCTGTATTAGCAGGTAGCATCATCGTTCGTCAACGTGGTACTAAGTTCCACGCAGGTAACAACGTTGGTTGTGGCCGTGACCACACTCTGTTCGCATTAGCGGACGGTAAAGTTAAATTTGAAGTTAAAGGTCCTAACAATCGTAAATTTATCAGCATCGAAGCTGAATAAGTTTTCTGACTTTTAATTTTTGAATTAAAGCCCTGCAAAAACCTTTTGCGGGGCTTTTTATATTCAGAATATGCCATCTCTGGGTAATACCGCCATCAGGCACTATAATGGCCAGCAGACGGAGAAAGAATTATGAAATTTGTAGATGAAGCCAAAATTTTGGTCGTGGCAGGAGATGGTGGCAATGGTTGTGTCAGCTTCCGCCGTGAAAAATATATCCCGAAAGGTGGACCTGACGGTGGTGACGGTGGTGACGGTGGTGATGTCTATTTACAGGCAGACGAAAACCTCAACACACTGATTGACTACCGTTTTGAAAAATCATTTCGTGCAGAACGTGGTCAAAATGGTCAAAGCCGTGAGTGTACAGGTAAGCGTGGTGAAGACATCACGGTTAAAGTCCCTGTAGGAACGCGTGTACGCGATCTTGGCACTAATGAAGTACTCTGTGACATGACTCGTCACGATCAACGCCATATGGTCGCTAAAGGCGGCTTCCATGGGCTTGGTAATACTCGTTTTAAATCTTCTGTTAACCGTGCACCGCGTCAGCGTACCATGGGAACGAAAGGTGAAACGCGCGAAATCTTATTAGAGCTGATGTTACTTGCTGACGTCGGAATGCTGGGTATGCCGAATGCCGGTAAATCCACATTTATTCGTTCAGTATCAGCAGCGAAGCCAAAAGTTGCTGACTATCCATTTACAACCTTGGTTCCAAGCCTCGGCGTGGTACGTATGGATAACGAGCAGAGCTTTGTGGTTGCAGATATTCCAGGATTGATCGAAGGTGCTGCGGAAGGTGCAGGACTTGGGATCCAATTCCTGAAGCACTTAGAGCGTTGCCGCGTACTGCTGCATCTTATCGACATTTGCCCAATCGATGAATCTGATCCGGTGGAAAACGCCAAGATCATTGTGGGTGAGTTAGAAAAATACAGTGAAAAACTGGCTCAGAAACCACGCTGGTTAGTCTTCAACAAAGTGGATATCTTAGGTGAAGAAGAGTCTGCCAAACGTGCAGCTGAAATTGCTAAAGGTATGGGCTGGGAAGATAAGTATTATATGATTTCTGCTGTAAACCACGAAGGTGTGAAAGCACTGTGTTGGGATATCATGGAGTTCATGAATACTCAGCCGCGTGATATGGCTGTTGAAGATGAAAACAGCCAACCAGAGAAAGTTGAATTTATGTGGGATGATTACCACAAAGAGCAGCTATCTGGTGCAGATGATCTTGATGACGATTGGGATGATGATTGGGATGAAGATGACGACGAAGGCGTCGAATTTATCTACCAAAAATAATTATCTTTGAGTCATATAAAAAGGCACAACTTGCGAAGGTTGTGCCTTTTTTATTATGAAGATCTTAAAAGGATCCTCGGGGAGATCAGTTCTTTTGGTAAAGATCGCGATAGAGGCGGCTTTCAAAGCGAACTAAAGGTACACGGCGGCTATTATATTGGCTTTGTGGCACGGCATAAGCGGAAATGAACTGGACGAATGCCACTTTTTCACCGCTTGCGGTAGTAATAAAGCCTGCAAGGTTATAAACCCCTTGTAATGCACCAGTTTTCGCTGACACCTTGCCATTGACTCCAGCCTCATCTAAACCACCACGGTAGCGCAATGTTCCATCATGCCCAGCAAGTGGTAGCATCGAAATGTAATCCAGCTGCTGGTCATTTTTAGCTATAAATTGCAAAACTTGCATCATGGTCGCCGGCGTGATCAAATTGTGGCGAGATAAGCCAGAGCCATCCACCATCACGGTATTTCCTAAATCAATACCCGCTTTCTGCTTGAGGACTTGTCTTACTGCATCAGAGCCGGATCGCCAGGTACCCGGAACACCGTAATAATCACGACCAATCGTTCTAAATACTGTATCCGCTATCATGTTATCAGACTTTTTCAGCATGATTTTTAAGAGGTCATGTAGCGGTTTGGATTCAGTTTTGACGAGTACTTGGGATTGTGGCGTCTGCTGAGTGCGTTTTTTAACCGCGCCAGACAATTCAATGCCCGCGACCTGCAACTCATTTTTGACGATAGCACCGGAGTAGCTCGCCCCATTTTGCACTGCAAATGCGAGCGGTAATGGCTCACTACGCTGGGTTAAGCAGCCTGTTAATGTATAGCGATTCAATTCCCCAGGAACCACATCTAACTCGCAATAGCGAGCTTCTGGTGAGCCTTTAGCAAGAGTTTTGACTTCACTAAACATGTTTACAGGATAGAAGCTGGCTGTTTTGATATACGCCATTTCTCCTGCTTTATCTGAGGGATAAAGGGAAACAGAGAAACAGTTTCTATCAATGATGGCAGCGGCCGGTGGAGCACTGAAGCACTGAGTCATATCATTCCATACCCAGCCCGGTGCTTTATCATGACTCGCAAAAGCCGAAATATCGACAATGAGATCACCATCGACTTTATGAATACCAATCTGCTTTAACGCATTGACCATATTGCGGATTTGCTGACGTGTTAACGTAGGGTCACCACTAAAGCGAATCACCAAATCACCGGATAACGTATTGTTATTGAGCTTTCCGTTGGTCTCGAAGTTAGTGACGAAACGGTAGTCCGGACCTAGCTGTAATAATGCAGCGAGGGCGGTGACGACTTTCTGCGTACTGGCAGGCAGAGCCATTTGTTGAGCGTTATAATCAATAAGAGGGGTATTACTTCCTACTTTCTGCGCAACCAGAGCAAGGTTAGTGCCGTCAGGGAGATACTGCTTATAATCATCGATAGGGATGGCAGATGCTTGCGAAGTAATGAATGCAAGTCCTAAAGTGAAGATTAATTTTCTGGTTGATGTTAATAGCGACATATATTTCACGCATTAGGGTAGACATACTGCACATACTAAAGTGTAATGCCCAATAAAGTAAACGATGATCCGCTATTAACTCTCAGTTAAAATAGCGAACAGTATGATAAGATAAGGCACAAGTTGGTCTGATTGAGTTATTGACACCTTAAGTTTTTGAACACCCCCCTACATATCATGGTGTTCGGTGTACTGTTGTTACAAAATCAGGAAGATACTTATTTTTAGATAGGATTGAATTAGAGGTATTTATCAAATGAAACAGATTCCAATGACGGTATTTGGTGCTAACAAGCTAAGAGAAGAGCTCGAGTATCTGAAATCTGTCCGTCGTCCTGAAATTATTGCTTCTATTGCAGAAGCTCGTGAACATGGCGATTTAAAAGAAAACGCTGAATATCATGCGGCGCGTGAGCAACAAGGCTTTTGTGAAGGTCGTATTCAAGAAATTGAATCTAAACTTTCTCACTCTCAAGTGATTGACGTTACCAAAATGGCAAATAATGGCCGAGTGATCTTTGGTGCGACGGTTACCGTATTGAATTTGGATACTGATGAAGAGTTAACCTACCGCATCGTAGGTGATGATGAAGCTGATATTAAAGTGAACTTAATTTCAGTGAATTCACCAATTGCGCGTGGACTAGTGGGTAAAGAAGTTGATGATGTCGTAATGATTAAGACGCCGGGCGGGGATGTTGAGTTCGAAATTCTTAAAGTTGAGTATATCTGATTCCTATTTCCCTGAATTGGTTATATTATTTTACTGATTTAGAGAGAAAGGCCGCAGGCGGCCTTTTTCGTCATATAAAATATGCTTTCAATGGCATTTTTATATAAATGAGCAGTTATTATTTAGGTAAACTAATTTTGCGCTCAGCCGATGGACGGTAGAGAACGAGAATTTTACCGATAACTTGAACATTTGCTGCACCAGTTTCGCGAACAATCGCTTCAGCGATCAAATTTTTAGTTTCACGATCTTCGCCAGCGATTTTGACTTTGATAAGCTCATGATGTGTTAATGAGACTTCGATTTCAGCCAAAACACCCTCAGTTAAACCATTGTTACCAATCATAACAACTGGGTTTAAGTGATGAGCGAGACTTTTTAGGTGTTGAACTTGTTTTTTGTTAAGATTCATCGATTTTTTGCTTGGTTAGTATTGAAAATGGCATATTCTACCGCCATCTGATCACTATCACCATCTATTAATCTTATTCGATGGTAAAGAAGCAGCTAATGATTACCCGAAAGTAATCCAGTGACAAGTAGGCAGCACGTTAACACTCTCCCGATAAACAGCGCTATTTATGTGACTTGGGTAGAAAAAATGAAGCTAACTCCCTGTAACTTGAAGAATGTCGGGAAATGTATTTCTATTAGTATAGTTGGAAAGTGCAATGGCCAATAAAAAACGTTCGGCAAGCTCCAGTCGTTGGTTGCAAGAACATTTTAGTGATAAATATGTTCAGCAAGCACAAAAGAAAGGGCTCCGCTCGCGTGCATGGTTTAAACTGGATGAAATCCAGCAAAGTGATAAGATTTTTAAACCAGGTATGACCGTTGTTGATTTAGGGGCTGCTCCTGGTGGGTGGTCGCAATATGTTGTCGGCCAAATCGGTCACAATGGTCGTATTATTGCTTGTGACCTATTACCAATGGACCCAATCGTCGGCGTGGATTTCCTCCAAGGGGATTTTCGTGACGAAGCTGTACTGGCTGCTTTGTTAGAGCGAGTTGGCGATAAAAAAGTACAAGTGGTTATGTCTGACATGGCCCCAAACATGAGCGGAACACCAGCAGTGGATATTCCCCGCTCTATGTATCTGGTTGAACTAGCATTGGATATGTGCCGTGCGGTATTGGCTCCTGGGGGAAGTTTTATCGTTAAAGTGTTTCAGGGAGAAGGCTTTGACGAATACCTTAGGGATATCCGCTCCCTGTTTACGAAGGTGAAAGTTCGTAAACCCGAATCTTCGCGGGCACGATCGCGTGAAGTATACATTGTAGCGACAGGACTAAAACTATAGTACCCTGAGCGTTATTTGTTAACACAGTTGTAAGGTGAGGTTAATCCCTTGAGTGACATGGCGAAAAACCTAATTCTCTGGTTAGTCATCGCAGTTGTTCTGATGTCCTTGTTCCAGAGTTTTGGCCCAAGCGATTCGAATAGTCGCAGAGTTGATTATTCAACGTTTATCAATGAGTTAGCCCAGGATCAGGTACGTGAAGTTCGTATCACAGGTCGTGAATTGAACGTCAGAAAAGCGGATAATAGCCGCTACACAACTTATCTGCCTATGCAGGATGAGAAGTTGTTAGACACCTTGTTAAACAAGAATGTTACTGTCGTCGGTGAACCACCAGAAGAACCTAGCTTACTGACATCTATTTTCATTTCCTGGTTCCCAATGCTGCTGTTGATTGGTGTCTGGATCTTCTTTATGCGCCAAATGCAAGGTGGTGGCGGTAAAGGGGCGATGTCATTCGGTAAAAGCAAAGCCCGTATGCTGACAGAAGATCAGATAAAAACAACATTTGCAGATGTTGCGGGTTGCGATGAAGCGAAAGAGGAAGTGGGGGAGATCGTAGACTTCCTACGTGAACCTGCTCGTTTCCAAAAACTCGGTGGTAAAATTCCTAAGGGTGTCCTGATGGTAGGACCGCCGGGTACAGGTAAAACATTACTGGCTAAAGCCATTGCTGGTGAAGCGAAAGTACCATTCTTTACCATTTCCGGTTCAGACTTCGTGGAAATGTTTGTGGGCGTGGGTGCTTCACGTGTTCGTGATATGTTCGAGCAAGCAAAAAAAGCGGCGCCTTGTATTATCTTTATCGATGAAATCGATGCTGTTGGTCGTCAACGTGGTGCCGGTTTAGGTGGTGGTCACGATGAACGTGAGCAGACACTGAACCAGATGCTGGTTGAGATGGATGGTTTCGAAGGTAATGAAGGTATTATCGTGATCGCGGCAACTAACCGTGCTGACGTTCTGGATCCTGCATTATTGCGTCCGGGTCGTTTTGACCGTCAAGTTGTGGTTGGTTTACCTGATGTTCGTGGTCGTGAGCAAATCTTAAAAGTTCATATGCGTCGTGTGCCTATCGACCCTGCGGTTGATACAACTATCTTGGCTCGTGCAACACCTGGTTTCTCCGGTGCTGAATTGGCTAACTTAGTGAACGAAGCTGCACTGTTTGCAGCGCGTGAAAATAAACGCGTTGTAACGATGGCTGAATTCGAAAGAGCGCGTGATAAAGTGTGGCTGGGTGCAGAGCATCGCTCACTGATGATGACTGAAGAGCAAAAAGAATCTACTGCTTATCATGAAGCTGGACACGCAATTGTTGGTTACTTAATGCCAGAGCATGACCCTGTTCATAAAGTGACTATTATTCCTCGCGGTCGTGCATTAGGTGTGACTTTCTACTTACCTGAAGGCGACCAAATCAGTGCAAGCCGTCAAAAATTAGAGGGTAATATCGCAAGTACATACGGCGGTCGTATTGCGGAAGAACTGATCTACGGTTATGACAAAATCTCAACCGGCGCATCAGGTGATATTCAGCAAGCAACTAGCACAGCGAGAAAAATGGTGACTCAGTGGGGCTTCTCTGACAAGTTAGGTCCAGTGTTATATTCTGAAGAAGAAGGCCCTGCATTCTTAGGTCGTTCAGGACATAGCTCGACTTACTCAGATGAAACTGCACGCATCATTGACGAAGAAATTAAAGCAATTATCGACCGTGGTTATGAGGTTGCACATAAAACCTTAACTGACAATATGGATATTCTGCATGCGATGAAAGATGCATTATTGAAATATGAAACTATCGATATGCCAATGATTGACGACCTGATGAACCGCCGTCCAGTACGTGCGCCAGCAGGCTGGGATGAGGATAAAAAAGTGAATAATGTGACAGGTTCATTTGGTGCAGCGACTAGCGCATCAAAACCTGAAGCAAAGCCAGCTGAAACTCAACCAGAAGAGCCAACTGAAAAATCTGATGAAAATAATTCATCCGATAACAACGATAGCAAGCCACAGTAAGCCATCGTGATAAGTTGAATAATTAAAAACCCCAGGTCACTGGGGTTTTTTACGTTAAGGAAAAATAATCATGCATATTAAAGCCCGAGGTCGCCTCCTTGACTTATCCACTCCTCAAGTGATGGGGATTTTGAATGTTACTCCTGATTCATTCTCAGATGGTGGCACTCATAATCGTTATCATGATGCTCTAGACCATGTTGCCAAAATGGTACAAGAAGGGGCAACAATTATCGATATTGGCGGCGAGTCAACTCGACCTGGTGCGGCTGAAGTTTCTGTCAGTGAAGAGCTCGACCGCGTTGTACCAGTAGTGGAAGCGATTGCAAAACGTTTTGATGTTTGGATCTCTGTAGACACTTCAAAAGCCCAAGTAATGGATGAGGCCGCGAAAGCTGGGATGCATATTATTAATGATATCCGCTCGTTACATGAAGAAGACTCCCTTGCAGTGGCTGCAAAACTAGGGTTGCCTGTTTGCATTATGCACATGCAAGGTCAACCAAGAACCATGCAAGATGCCCCCGATTATGTGGATGTAGTAAAAGAAGTTAAAGAGTATCTCGATCGTGAGATTGAGCGCTGTGTGAAGGCGGGAATTGATAAACAGCAAATAATCCTCGATCCAGGCTTTGGTTTTGGTAAGAACCTGTCGCATAATTACCAGTTACTAGCGCATTTAGATCAATTTCATGATTTCGGACTACCACTCTTGGCAGGGATGTCACGAAAATCTATGATTGGACAATTATTAAATGTTCCACCTCAAGAACGTCTAGCGGGTAGCTTAGCGTGTGCCACTATTGCGGCAATGCAAGGAGCGCAAATTATCCGAGTTCATGATGTGAAAGAGACAGTACAAGCAATGCAAGTCGTTCAGATGACTCTGTCAGAAAAGGAAAAATTAGCGTATGAGTAACCGTAAATATTTTGGTACTGATGGTATCCGTGGCAAAGTGGGCGATAGCCCAATTACACCTGATTTTGTTTTAAAATTAGGCTGGGCAGCGGGTAAAGTACTGGCTCGTCACGGCTCACGTAAAATTATCATTGGTAAAGATACGCGTATTTCTGGCTATATGCTGGAATCCTCATTAGAAGCTGGCTTAGCTGCAGCAGGGTTATCTGCTTCCTTCACGGGTCCAATGCCAACGCCAGCAGTGGCTTATTTAACTCGTACTTTCCGCGCTGAGGCTGGGATCGTCATTTCAGCTTCCCACAACCCTTACTATGATAATGGGATCAAATTCTTCTCTATCGACGGGACTAAACTGCCTGACGAAGTTGAAGAAGCCATTGAAGCGGAAATGGAAAAACCAATCACTTGCGTTGAATCTGCGGAGCTGGGTCGTGCGAACCGTATCGTCGATGCTGCAGGGCGCTACATTGAATTCTGTAAAGGGACATTCCCGAACGAGCAAAGCTTAAACAGCCTCAAAGTGGTTTTAGACTGTGCGAACGGCGCAACCTACCACATCGCACCTAACGTATTTAGCGAATTAGGCGCGCAAGTCATCACAATGGGCTGTGATCCTAATGGGATCAATATCAACGAAGAATGTGGTGCAACCGACGTTCGTAAGCTGCAAGAGCGTGTTCTGGCAGAAAAAGCGGATGTAGGTTTAGCATTTGATGGTGACGGTGACCGTATCATCATGGTCGATCATCAAGGTAATAAAGTCGATGGCGACCAAATTCTGTATATCATTGCTCGTGAAGCACTGCGTCAAGGTCAGTTAAAAGGTGGCGTTGTGGGTACACTGATGAGCAATATGGGGTTAGAAATCGCGCTGAAACAGCTGGGTATTCCATTTGAGCGTGCAAAAGTGGGCGACCGTTATGTTCTGGAAAAACTCCAAGAAAAAGGCTGGCGCATGGGAGCTGAAAACTCAGGTCATGTGATTTTATTAGATAAAACCACAACAGGCGACGGTATTGTTGCGGGTCTGCAAGTACTGAGTGCCATGGTGCGTAACCATATGAGCCTGCACGATTTATGCAGCGGTATGAAGCTCCTACCTCAAATTCTGGTCAACGTACGCTTTAAAGGCAAACATGATCCTCTGCAAAGTGATGCTGTTATTGCAGCAAATGAGCAAGTGGAAAAAGAGTTAGCCGGCAAAGGTCGCGTATTGCTGAGAAAATCAGGTACTGAACCGCTGATTCGTGTCATGGTTGAAGGTGAAAACGAAGAAACTGTCACCGAAATGGCGAACCGTATTGCTGATGCAGTTAAAGCGGCAGGTTAATGCCGTACATTCTCCCTTTAGCGGATAAAAATTAGCTGGAGGGAGGCGAATAACCGAGTTGAGCATTATTTCGATAGTTTGCTGTTTTTTTCTTCAAATAGTTAAATGAAATCAAAATAGACTTGCTTGTCGGCTCAGCTTTGGTTAGTATTCGCACCTGCTCAATTCTGTAATAATGTTTTGAGTAGGTGTGCAGTATAAGGGTCATAGCATAGGCTATGCGCCGTAACTGAATAGGTAACTCAAATGTATATAGCTCTTTTAGTTGTTTTCTTGCTCGCGGCTATCGGCCTAATTGGTCTGGTCATGTTACAGCAAGGTAAAGGTGCTGACATGGGTGCATCATTCGGTGCGGGCGCTTCTGCAACACTGTTTGGTTCATCGGGCTCAGGTAACTTCATGACCCGTATGACTGGAATCTTGGCTGCTGTGTTTTTCATCATCAGTTTAATTCTTGGCAACATGACTGCCAATAAATATGGAACTGGTGCAGGTAGTAAATGGGAAAACATTAGCGAACCGGCAAAAGTCGAGCAACCAACAGACGTTCCGGCAGCACCAGCGACACCAACGAGCGATATTCCTCGTTAAGTGTTCGGGATTCCGAATGACGACATTATGTCTTCATTAGCAGTAAAGTAGTAAGAAGTTAAAAATTTGAGGTTATTGATTGTGAAATTAGTAACCTCGCCTCAGTGCCGAGGTGGTGAAATTGGTATACACGCTACCTTGAGGTGGTAGTGCCTACAAAACGGGCGTACGGGTTCAAGTCCCGTCCTCGGCACCATTATTTTAGACGACTTGTGAACTCACAATAGTCAGTGTAAAATAGTCACGTTTCGAACGCGGGATGGAGCAGCATGGTAGCTCGTCGGGCTCATAACCCGAAGGTCGTTGGTTCAAATCCAGCTCCCGCAACCATTTCTCTTAGTCATACATATCTTGTCGCAACAATATCAGATATCGTTATCGTAATTTCTCATCGATTTATCTAGATTTTCAAGGTATACTAAGAGCACGGTAAACCCATGTACTATGGGTCCAGTTACAAAAGCCCCGAATTTCGGGGTTTTTTGTTATTTGACAATCGAATTAACTGGGCTTTATGCCCTTTTTTTATGTCTGGGGGTGGGCTTGTCCACATTAGAGCAAAAATTAACAGAGATGGTTTCTGCACCAGTGGAAGCACTAGGCTTTGAATTTGTCGGCTTAGAATTTGTTCGCGGGCGCACGTCGACACTGCGTATTTTCATTGATAGTGAAGAAGGCATCACTGTTGATGACTGTGCTGATGTCAGCCATCAAGTAAGTGCAGTATTGGATGTCGAAGATCCAATTTCTGTGATTTATAACCTTGAAATATCGTCACCGGGTATGGAACGTCCACTGTTCACCATTGCTCATTATGAGCGTTTTATGGGTGAAGAAGTGGCTCTGTCACTGCGTATCGCGATGCAGAACCGTCGTAGATGGCAAGGCATTATCAAAGCCGTTGATGGTGAAATGATTACGGTTACTGTAGATGGTAAGGATGAGGTGTTCGCCCTCGGCAACATCCAGAAAGCTAACTTGGTACCACACTTTTAATTAAGTTCAATGAGGCAACTAGGATGAACAAAGAAATTCTGGCTGTTGTTGAAGCGGTTTCTAACGAAAAATCCCTCCCTCGTGAAAAAATCTTCGAGGCTCTGGAAACTGCGCTGGCGACAGCAACTAAAAAGAAATATGAGCAAGAGATTGATGTTCGCGTAGAAATTGACCGTAAATCCGGTGATTTTGATACTTTCCGTCGTTGGGTGATTGTCGAAGAAGTCACAATGCCAACCCGTGAAATTACACTGGAAGCTGCACAATTCGAAGATCCTGAATTGCAGTTAGGCGAATACGTTGAAGACCAAATCGAATCTGTTGTATTTGACCGTATTACCACGCAAACCGCGAAGCAAGTTATCGTACAAAAAGTACGTGAAGCTGAGCGTGCGATGGTGGTTGACCAATTCCGTGAGCAACAAGGTGAAATCATCACTGCTCAGGTTAAAAAAGTTAACCGTGAAAACATTACCTTAGATTTAGGTAATAACGCAGAAGCTGTGATCCTGCGCGAAGATATGCTACCACGTGAAAACTTCCGTCCAGGTGACCGTATTCGCGGCGTCCTGTATGATGTTCGTCCTGAAGCGCGCGGCGCACAGCTTTTTGTGACTCGTTCTCGTCCAGAGATGCTGGTTGAATTATTCCGCATCGAAGTACCAGAAATTGGCGAAGAGATCATCGAGATCAAAGCAGCAGCTCGCGATCCAGGTTCTCGTGCAAAAATCGCAGTAAAAACTAACGACAAACGTATCGACCCAGTTGGTGCTTGCGTTGGTATGCGCGGTGCTCGTGTTCAAGCTGTCTCTAGTGAGTTAGGCGGCGAGAGAATCGACATTGTGTTATGGGATGATAACCCAGCGCAATTCGTTATTAATGCTATGGCTCCGGCTGATGTGGCATCTATTGTGGTTGATGAAGACAACTGTACGATGGATGTTGCCGTTGAAAGCAGCAACTTAGCGCAAGCAATTGGACGTAATGGACAAAACGTTCGCTTAGCGGCTCAGTTACTGAAAATCCATCGTGGTGATGACAAGTGGGAACTGAATGTCATGACTGCGGAAGAGCTGAATGCAAAACATCAGGCAGAAGCACACGCTTCTATTGAAACATTCACTAAGCATCTAGATATTGATGAAGAGTTTGCTACAACACTTGTTGAAGAAGGCTTCTCGACATTAGAAGAACTGGCTTACGTGCCTATTAAAGAACTTCTGGAAATTGACGGTCTTGATGAAGAAACCGTTGAAGTTCTACGTGAAAGAGCAAAAGCTGCCCTCACCACAATTGAACTAGCTCAAAAAGAGAGCTTGGGTGATAATCAGCCAGCAGAAGATTTGTTGAATCTTGATGGTATGGATCGTACTCTGGCCTATAATTTGGCTACTCACGGTATCTGTACACTGGAAGATCTTGCTGAGCAGGGCATCGACGACCTGATTGATATCGAAGGTCTGAATAATGAGAAAGCAGGCGAACTCATTATGGCAGCACGTAATATTTGCTGGTTCGGAAACGATGCGTAAACACTGTAGCAGGAAGGAACGGCATGACAGAAACTGTAAAATCACTGGCAACGGAAATTCAAACCACAGTTGAGCGCCTGGTACAGCAATTTGCTGAAGCAGGGATCACGAAAGGTACGAATGACTCTGTTAGCCAGACTGAGAAAGAAACTTTACTGAACCACTTAAACCGTGAACAAGGTGGAGCAGCGGGGCAGCCAAGTAAGTTAACATTACAGCGTAAAACTCGTAGTACGCTGAGTGTTCCAGTCACCGGTGGCAAAAGCAAATCGGTAAATGTTGAAGTCCGCAAAAAACGCACTTATGTGAACCGCGACGCTGAAGAAGCGCAAGCGGAAGAGCAGGCGCAGCGTGAAGCGGAAGAGCAAGCACAGCGCGAAGCTGAGGAACTGGCAAAACGTGAAGCAGAAGCGAAACGTGCAGCAGAAGATGCTGCAAAACGTGACGCGGAAGCTAACGCAAAACGTGAAGCCGAAGAGAAAGCAAAACGTGAAGCAGCTGATAAAGCTACGCGCGAAGTAGCGGAAAGAGAAAAAGTGAAACAAAGCGAAAATCAAAAACCAAGCAAAACGGCAACCGAAAGTAACGCTGACAAACAGCGTCTTGAAGCCGAAGCTGCTGAACTGAAACGCAAAGCGGAAGAAGAAACTCAACGTAAAGTTGAAGCTGATGCGCGCCGTGTTGCTGAAGAAGCCCGTAAAATGGCTGAAGAAAAAGGCGAAGACTGGAACTCAGATAGCAAATCTGAAGATGACAGCGATTATCACACAACAACATCTACCCACGCACGTGCGGCGGAAGATGAAAGTGATGAGAAAGAAGAAGGTCGTCGTTCTCGTAACCGTTCTGCTAAAGCACCTCGTCAAAAGAAAGGCAACAAACTTTCTGAAAAAGCGGATCGCGAAGAAGAACGCGCTGCTGGTCGCTCAGGTCGCACTAAAGGTAAGCAACGTAAAGGCAGCTCTTTACAACAAAGCTTCACCAAACCAGTTGCAGCGGTAAACCGTGACGTTGTTATCGGCGAAACTATCACTGTTGGCGAATTAGCTAACAAGATGGCAGTTAAAGGCTCCCAAGTCATCAAAACGATGATGAAAATGGGTGCAATGGCAACCATCAACCAAGTGATTGACCAAGAAACTGCACAATTAGTTGCAGAAGAAATGGGTCACAAAGTTATTCTGCGTCGTGAGAATGAGTTAGAAGAATCGGTAATGAACGACCGTGACACTGGCTCAGCAGTTAAAGAAGCTCGCGCGCCAGTTGTTACCATCATGGGTCACGTTGACCACGGTAAAACCTCTTTACTGGACTACATTCGTTCAACGAAAGTAGCATCTGGCGAAGCAGGTGGTATTACTCAGCACATCGGTGCATACCACGTTCAAACTGACAAAGGTATGATCACCTTCTTAGACACCCCAGGTCACGCCGCGTTTACATCAATGCGTGCTCGTGGTGCTCAGGCGACGGATATCGTTGTTCTGGTTGTTGCTGCGGATGATGGTGTTATGCCACAAACAATCGAAGCTATCCAGCATGCGAAAGCAGCAGGTGTGCCAATCGTTGTTGCGGTCAACAAAATGGATAAACCAGAAGCTGACCCAGATCGCGTCAGAAATGAGCTGTCTCAGTACGGCGTTATTTCTGAAGAGTGGGGCGGTGACACTCAGTTTATCGGTGTGTCTGCGAAAGTGGGTACCGGTATCGATGAACTGTTAGATGCTATCTTGCTGCAAGCTGAAGTTTTAGAACTGAAAGCGGTATATGCAGGCATGGCAAGCGGTGTGGTTGTTGAATCTTACCTAGACAAAGGTCGTGGCCCAGTGGCAACTATCTTAGTTCAAGAAGGTACATTGAACAAAGGCGACATCGTACTGTGTGGATTTGAATATGGCCGTATTCGTGCAATGCGCAACGAATTAGGTAAAGAAGTTCTGTCTGCTGGCCCTTCAATGCCAGTTGAGATCCTGGGTCTGTCCAGCGTTCCTTCAGCGGGTGATGAAGCGACAGTTGTTCGTGATGAGAAAAAAGCACGTGAAGTTGCCCTGTATCGTCAAGGTAAATTCCGTGATGTGAAATTAGCTCGTCAGCAGAAATCTAAACTGGAAAACATGTTTGCTAACATGGAAGAAGGTAAAGTTTCTGAACTGAATATCGTACTGAAAACTGACGTTCAAGGTACCTGTGAAGCTATCACTGACTCTCTGATGAAACTGTCAACTGATGAAGTTAAAATCAAAATCATCGGTTCTGGCGTGGGTGGTATCACTGAAACTGATGCAACTCTGGCTGCAGCTTCTAATGCGATCATTCTTGGCTTTAACGTCCGTGCCGATGCATCTGCTCGTCGCGTCGTTGAAAGCGAAAGCGTTGATTTACGTTACTACTCCGTCATCTATAGCCTGATTGATGAAATCAAACAAGCGATGAGCGGTATGTTGGCACCTGAATACAAACAGCAAATCATGGGTCTTGCAGAAGTCCGTGATGTGTTCAAATCACCGAAATTCGGTGCAGTTGCTGGTTGTATGGTTACTGAAGGTACCATCAAGCGTAATAACCCAATCCGCGTTCTGCGTGATAACGTGGTTATCTACGAAGGTGAGCTGGAATCACTGCGTCGCTTTAAAGATGACGTTAGCGAAGTTCGTAACGGTATGGAATGTGGTATCGGTGTTAAGAACTACAACGATGTCCGTGTCGGCGATATGATCGAAGTCTTTGAAGTTATCGAAGTTAAACGTTCAATCGACGGTTAATTTTGTGAGTACCCACGGAGTATCGTGGTGACAAAATAGTATTAATGAGGGGGCTATTGCCCCCTTTATTGTCAGGAGATTAACGATGGCAAAAGAATTCAGTCGTTCTCAGCGCGTAGCTCAAGAAATGCAAAAAGAAATTGCAATTATCTTGCAGCGCGAAATCAAAGATCCCCGTATTGGCATGGCAACCGTTTCTGGCGTAGAGCTGTCACGGGATCTGGCATACGGTAAAGTCTTCGTCACTTTCTTCAACTTTGCGAATGAAAAAAGTGAAGAAGAGATGGTTGCAGACGGCATTAAAGCATTAAATGAAGCGTCAGGTTTCATTCGTTCATTACTGGGAAAAGCAATGCGTTTACGTATTATTCCTGAGTTAACGTTTGAATATGACAATTCATTAGTTGATGGCATGCGTATGTCTAACTTAGTATCGAACGTGATTCGTAATGACGAAGAGCGTCGTGCAGGTACAGATAGTAAAGAGGAAAAATAATGGGGCGTCGTCGTAGCGGGCGCAATATTGACGGCGTTGTGCTGTTAGATAAGCCCACCGATATTTCCTCAAACGATGCGCTGCAAAAAGTGCGGCGCTTTTTCAACGCAAATAAAGCCGGGCATACGGGGGCACTTGACCCACTAGCGACAGGTATGTTGCCAGTCTGCCTTGGTGAAGCGACGAAATTCTCACAGTTTTTACTCGATTCAGATAAGCGCTATCGGGTGATTGCACGCCTTGGGCAACGAACGGATACTTCTGATTCTCACGGCGAAATCATCAGTGAACGCGATATCACTTTTACGGCACAGCAACTTGAAGAAGCCCTCGAACATTTTCGTGGAGATACACTGCAAGTTCCTTCCATGTATTCAGCGCTGAAACACCAAGGGCGCCCATTATATGAATACGCACGTAAAGGTATTACGGTAGAGCGTGAAGCCCGCCCAATTACAGTGTATGAACTTCAGTTTATTCGTTGGGATAACAATGAATTAGAACTGGAAATTCACTGTTCTAAAGGCACCTATATTCGAACTATCATTGATGATTTAGGTGAAATGTTGGGATGTGGTGCGCATGTGACTTATCTGCGTCGTGTGCAAGTCGCAAATTATCCTTATGACCGCATGGTCACGTTGGAACAATTAGCTGCTTTGCGGGCAAAAGTGGATGCGGGAGAAGGCTCATTTGAATCCTTACTCGATTCGCTATTATTGCCAATGGATACCGCAGTGGTTCATTTTCCTGCAGTGAATATTACTGAGGAAACAGCCGCGTATTTCAAACAGGGTCAACCTGTACGCGGTGATGTAAAAGACCTAGTGGAAGGCGACATGATCCGTGTCACTTGTGGTTCAGAGCAGCGGTTTATCGGTATCGCTCTGATTAGTGAAGATGGACGTATTGCACCAAAGCGCTTGGTCGTTGAAAATGAACCGTCCGCATAATGGCGCTTATTGCTTTGCTGCTCTAAGCAGCGTAGAATGACGGCGCTAAATCTTGAGATGCTAAATTAGAGATTGGCTCTCATCACTTAAATTTATATTATTTTGGAGTTTATTATGTCTCTAAGTACTGAAGCGAAAGCGAAGATCGTTGCTGAATTCGGCCGCGGTGAAAATGACACGGGTTCAAGCGAAGTTCAAATCGCTCTGCTGACAGCTCAAATCAATCACCTGCAAGGTCACTTCTCTGAGCACAAAAAAGATCACCACAGCCGTCGTGGTCTGCTGCGTATGGTTGCTCAGCGTCGTCGTTTACAAGCTTACCTGAAAGGTAAAGATATCGCACGTTACACAGCGCTGATCGAGCGTCTGGGTCTGCGTCGTTAATCTTGTCAGTTTCAGAGGAAAGGGGCCAAATGGCCCCTTTTCTTCTAAAAGTTAATTGAAAGTTGAAGTAATACTCGAATTATACTTAACTAAAATGTTAAGCTATTATCGATAATTGACTGTTTTAATTAAAACCACTTAAAACTACATCCGTATTCGCGCGGCTAATGAGAGAATTGATGATTGGAATATCAATCCTCTCATTAGTCGCGAGGCTGTAGTCAGAAAATAAACCATGCTACCTGAGAATCTCTCGTAGCCTTACAAAAAGGGTAATATTTTGTTAAATCCTATTGTTCGTAAGTTCCAGTATGGCCAGCATACCGTAACATTAGAAACAGGCATGATCGCACGCCAAGCAACGGCGGCGGTGATGGTAAACATGGATGACACTGCAGTATTCGTGACTGCTGTGGCACAGAAAAAAGTTAAAGAAGGGCAAGATTTCTTCCCTTTAACAGTAAACTACCAAGAGCGTACTTACGCTGCAGGTCGTATTCCAGGTAGCTTCTTCCGTCGTGAAGGCCGTCCTGGTGAAGGCGAAACCTTAGTTGCACGTCTGATTGACCGTCCATTACGTCCTCTGTTCCCAGAAGGCTTCCTGAACGAAATCCAAATCATTGCTACCGTTGTTTCTGTTAACCCACAAGTTAACCCAGATATCGTTGCGATGATCGGTGCATCTGCTGCACTGGCACTGTCTGGTGTTCCATTCAATGGTCCTATTGGTGCTGCACGTGTTGGTTTTATCAATGACCAATATGTTCTGAACCCAACTGCTGATGAATTAAAATCAAGCCGTCTGGATTTAGTGGTTGCAGGTACTGACAGCGCAGTATTAATGGTTGAGTCAGAAGCTGAACTGTTAAGCGAAGAGCAAATGCTGGGTGCAGTTGTGTTCGGTCACGATCAACAACAAGTTGTTATCCAGAACATCAATGAATTAGTCAAAGAAGCGGGTAAAGAGAAATGGGATTGGCAACCAGAGCCAGTTAACCAAGCTCTGAACGATCGCGTTGCTGCACTGGCTGAAAGCCGTATGGGCGATGCTTACCGTATCACTGAGAAACAAGAGCGTTATGCTCAAGTTGACCTGATCAAAGACGAAGTGATTGCAACTCTGGTTGCTGAAGATGAGAACGTCGATGTTTCTGAAGTGTCAGACATTCTTGCTCACTTAGAGAAACAAGTTGTTCGTAGCCGCGTTATCCGTGGTGAGCCACGTATCGATGGCCGTGAGAAAGACATGGTTCGTGCGTTGGACGTTCGTACTGGTGTTCTGCCACGTACTCACGGTTCTGCACTGTTCACCCGTGGTGAAACTCAGGCGCTGGTTACTGCAACATTAGGTACTGAGCGTGATGCACAGGTTATCGACCAATTAATGGGCGAATACACTGACCGCTTCTTATTCCACTACAACTTCCCTCCATACTCTGTTGGTGAGACTGGTATGGTTGGTTCACCTAAACGTCGTGAAATTGGTCACGGTCGCTTAGCGAAACGTGGTGTGCTGGCAGTAATGCCTTCACAAGCAGAATTCCCGTACACAGTACGTGTTGTTTCTGAAATCACGGAATCTAACGGTTCTTCTTCAATGGCATCTGTATGTGGTGCGTCTCTGGCTCTGATGGATGCTGGTGTACCAATTAAAGCTGCTGTTGCGGGTATCGCGATGGGTCTGGTGAAAGAAGGTGACGATTTTGTTGTTCTGTCTGACATCTTAGGTGATGAAGACCACTTAGGTGATATGGACTTTAAAGTAGCGGGTAGCCGTGACGGTATCAGCGCACTGCAAATGGATATCAAAATCGAAGGTATCACTCGCGAAATCATGCAAGTGGCTCTGAACCAAGCTAAAGGTGCGCGTCTGCATATCCTTGGCACAATGGAACAAGCTATCAATGGCCCACGTGAAGAGATCTCTGAGTTCGCTCCACGCATTTACACCATCCGTATCAACCCAGACAAGATCAAAGATGTCATCGGTAAAGGTGGTTCTGTTATCCGTGCATTAACGGAAGAAACAGGCACAACTATCGAGATCGAAGATGACGGTACTGTGAAAATCGCAGCAACTGATGGCCTGAAAGCGAAAGAAGCAATTCGTCGCATCGAAGACATCACTGCAGAAGTTGAAGTGGGTCGTATCTACCAAGGTAAAGTGACTCGTATCGTTGACTTCGGTGCATTCGTTGCTATCGGTGGCGGTAAGGAAGGTCTGGTTCACATTTCACAAATCGCTGACAAGCGTGTAGAGAAAGTGACTGACTACCTGCAAATGGGTCAAGAAGTTCCTGTTAAGGTGTTAGAAATCGACCGTCAAGGCCGTATTCGCCTGAGCATGAAAGAAGCTGTTGCTGGCGAAGAAGCTCCAGCACAGCAGGAATCAGCAGAATAAGCTGACCGAAAGTGTAGCGCCTGATAAACTTAGGCGCTATCAGCCTAAATTTGCTGACTAGTGGTAATGTAAGGGCGTAGTATGCAGAACTGTATTAACTTTCGTTTTATCGATAGCCGCACCTTAGTCCGTGTGCTATCCGCGTTCATCTTTTTTATTATTATTGGATGTAGTAATAAAGATTGGCGTAAAAACGAGGTTTTTGCAGTTCCATTGCAGCCTTCATTACAACAAGAAGTGATTTTGGCTCGTATGGAACAAATCCTTGCGAGCCGATCTTTAACCGATGATGAGTACGCGCAGCTTTTATATGAGCGCGGAGTACTGTATGATAGTCTCGGTTTAAGGGCGCTGGCACGTAATGATTTTTCAACTGCGTTGTCAATCCGTCCGGATATTCCTGAAATCTTTAACTTTTTAGGAATATATTTTACGCAGGCTGGCAACTATGATGCCGCCTATGAAGCGTTTGATTCTGTTTTAGAGCTTGATCCAACTTACAATTTCGCGCGAATGAATCGTGGCATCGCATTATATTACGGTGGACGATACAAATTAGCGCAGGATGATCTGCTGGCGTATTATCAGATAGATCCAAATGATCCTTTTCGTACTCTGTGGCTTTATCTCGTAGAAAAAGACATAGACCCGCGTATGGCACAAGACAATCTTGCTGCCCGCTACAACCAAGCGGAGAAAGGGCAATGGGGCTGGAATATCGTAGAATTCTATCTTGGCAATATCAATGAAACGACATTGATGGAGCGTTTGAAAGAGACATCTACGGATAACACTTCGCTCGCTGAGCATCTCAGTGAAACTAACTTCTATTTAGGTAAGCATTACCTAAGTCTGGGGGAT
Organism: Providencia sp. wls1916; assembly: GCF_009706585.1. Taxonomy (NCBI): domain Bacteria; kingdom Pseudomonadati; phylum Pseudomonadota; class Gammaproteobacteria; order Enterobacterales; family Morganellaceae; genus Providencia; species Providencia sp. wls1916. The sequence goes on along the minus strand of NZ_WLUL01000003.1, from coordinate 41,119 downwards.
AAGGATAGCGCAACTGCGTTATTCAAACTGACGGTAGCTAACAACGCACACAGCTTTGTTGAGCACCGCTACGCATTGTTGGAATTGGCGCTGTTAGGCCAAGAACAAGACGACCTATTAGAATCGGGCCAGCAATAGCTGACGAACATTTCTCTATTCATTTTTAAGCCATCATCCACCCGGGTGAGGGTTTATTTGTTCGTTTAATAACACAATTTGAGCCAGTTCACATTTTAAATGATAATGACCGAAATGATTTTCGCTCCGTTATGTAAACTGGCCGCCACTAAGTATGAGGCACCTTTACATGACGACTGAGACCGATATGTCTTTTGCTGATCTAGGTTTATCAGCATCTATTTTGAACGCACTAAGCGACCTGGGATACGAAAAACCATCTCCAATCCAGCAACAATGTATTCCATTGTTATTGGATGGTAATGATGTATTAGGTATGGCACAAACCGGTAGTGGTAAAACCGCTGCATTTGGTTTGCCATTACTGCATAACATCGATCCAGATTTAAAAGCTCCACAAATTTTAGTACTGGCACCGACACGTGAGTTAGCGGTGCAAGTTGCTGAAGCACTGAGCGATTTCTCTAAACACATGAACCGCGTCAACGTGGTTGCCTTATATGGCGGTCAACGTTATGACGTTCAACTTCGTGCATTACGCCAAGGACCACAAGTGGTTGTTGGTACTCCAGGTCGTCTGTTAGACCACCTGAAACGCGGTACTTTAGATCTTTCTAAACTGAAAGGCTTAGTATTAGACGAAGCTGATGAAATGCTGCGTATGGGCTTCATCGATGATGTTGAAAACATCATGAGCCAGATTCCAGCAGAACACCAAACTGCGCTGTTCTCGGCAACAATGCCAGAACCAATCCGTCGTATTACTCGTCGCTTTATGAAAGATCCTAAAGAGATCCGCATTCAGTCGAGCATTACTACACGTCCAGATATCGCTCAAAGCTACTGGACTGTTTACGGCATGCGTAAAAATGAAGCGCTGGTGCGTTTCTTAGAAGCTGAAGATTTCGATGCGGCGATTATTTTCGTTCGTACCAAAAACGCAACCTTAGAAGTTGCAGAAGCGCTTGAGCGTAATGGCTATAACAGTGCGGCACTGAATGGTGACATGAACCAAGCACTGCGTGAGCAAACATTAGAGCGCTTAAAAGATGGTCGTTTAGATATCCTGATCGCAACTGACGTTGCAGCACGTGGTCTGGATGTTGAGCGTATCAGCTTAGTTGTTAACTACGACATCCCAATGGATGCAGAATCTTACGTTCACCGTATCGGTCGTACCGGTCGTGCGGGTCGTGCGGGTCGCGCATTACTGTTCGTTGAGAACCGTGAGCGTCGTTTACTGCGCAACGTTGAACGTACAATGAAACTGACTATCCCTGAAGTGGAATTGCCAGATGCTGACGTATTAAGCCAACGTCGTCAGGCGAAATTTGCTGAACAAATCCAACAGCAATTAGAAAGCAGCGACTTAGATCAGTACCGTTCACTGTTAGCGAAAATGTCTCCATCTGAAGATGTAGATATGGAAACCTTAGCAGCGGCATTACTGAAAATGGCTCAAGGCGAACGCGCTCTGATCCTGCCACCAGATGCACCGCGTCGTCCGCGTCGTGAATTCAACGACCGTGATGATCGTCGTGGCGACCGTCGTGACCGTAACGACCGCAACAGTAACGGCAACGGTTTTGACCGTGCAGAGCGCGGCGATCGTGGTGCTCGTCGTGAGCGTCGTGATGTTGGCGATATGGAAATGTACCGTATCGAAGTGGGTCGTGATGACGGTGTTGAAGTTCGTCATATCGTTGGTGCGATCGCGAACGAAGCAGACATCAGCAGCCGCTACATTGGTAACATCAAACTGTTTGGTACTCACTCAACTATCGAGTTACCAAAAGGTATGCCAAGCGAAGTGTTAACTCACTTAAGCCGTGCGCGTGTTCTGAACAAACCAATGCAAATGCAACTGATCGGTGATGCTCAACCATTTGAGCGTCGTGGCGGTGGCGAACGTCGTGGTGGTCCACGTCGTGAAGGCGGCAGCGAAGGTGGCTTCGGTGCAGGTCGTCGTAATGACCGTGGTGGCGATCGTGATGGTCGTCGTAGCGGTGGTGATCGCGAAGGCTTCAGCGGCAACCGTCGTGGTGGAAACCGTGATGGTGGCAACCGTGACCGTGGTAATTCTGCACCTCGCCAAGATGGCACTAATGCAGCGCCACGTCGTCGTAGCAGCAGCCACAACGCATAATAGCGCTATCCAGCCACGTTAATGTGGCTGAGATAAATACAAAAAACCCGCATTTTAAAATGCGGGTTTTTTTATGCAGTTAATAAGGCTTTCGCTTCTCGCTGAGGCATAGGTAGCGGTGCTCGGCTTACTACCACTTTTTTCACACGCTGATTAAATGCCCCGTAAACAATTTCGGTAAATAGGCGCTCTTCCACCATATTCACGCCCCCTTCAATAATTTCGAGGGCTTGAACCAAAATACGATGTTTCGACGCAAAAGGGCGACGGACTTTCAGACCCATATCGCAGACCAACTGATACAGTACAAACTCGGCTTTAAAAAAATCCCCGATAACCATTCTTTGGGCTGAAAACTCACCCGTTGCACTGTGTTCTTCATGGCTATCGAGATTTTTTAATGTCATCGAATTGGTGCGAATTTGCAGGTAAAAATCAGCCATAACCTTTTCTCCTGAGTCACTCGTTAAATTAGCCCAAGCGCCTCTTTTAAGGGTTTTAAATAGCGGCGGCTAACGGGAATATGCTCACCTGAGCATAGCACCAATTCGGCTTGTCCATTATCCCCAAATAGAATCTCGCTGAGCTGGGTCATATTTACTAAATATTGACGATGGCAACAGACTAACGACGTACGCATTTCTAATGTGCGCAAGGTTAATTCGGTAAAGCCTTCTTGTCCTTGGGTACTCATTACATACACGCCGCTCATGCGAGAAGTAACATATTGCACATCGTCTAATTTCATTAGATAAATTCGGCTGTGTCCGGTACAAGGAATAAACTTGAGCGGTTCATTGTTATCGAGAAGCTCGAGATTCTGTTTCTGTTTATTTTGGCGTAAACGGGCTAAAGTTTTTGCCAATCTTTCAGGTTCAAGGGGTTTAAGTAGATAGTCGAAAGCATGCTCTTCGAAAGCTAGGATCGCAAATTCATTAAATGCTGTCAGAAAAACAATGTGTGGGCGCTCTTCAGGATCGAGCATACGCACCATTTCTAATCCCGTCACCCGGGGCATTTGAATATCTAAAAACACCACATCAGGCTTTTTTTTGTGGATCAAACCGATGGCTTCAATGGCATTGGCGCACTCGCCAATAATCTCGATATCGTCATGTTCCTCAAGTAAGCAGCGCACGTTTTCACGGGCTAGGGGGTCGTCATCAACGATCAGTACATTCATAGCGTTATTATCATTTATTATGTGCAATGTGATTAAGTGGACATGTAGGGCAAGCGGATTTTCACGCGGGTGAATTTTTCAGGTTCATACTCCACGCCTATTCCATATTTTTCACCGTATTTCAGGCGCAAGCGTTTATCGACTAAGCCCATCCCTAAGCCGTCAGATTGCCCACTTGGCTGGTATAAACCGGCATTATCTTCGATTTCAATATAGACATGTTCACAGCGAATATAGCTGCGTATTGTAATGTATCCGGTATTTAATAACTGTGAAGTGCCGTGTTTTATTGCATTTTCGACAATAGGTTGCAGCGTAAACGCGGGTAATTCCACCTGTTTAACTTCATCGGGGATATCTAAATGGATCTGTAAATTATCTTGGAATCGCGCCTTTTCAATTTGCAGGTATGAATTGATATGCTCGATTTCTTCCCCTAATGTCGCATTCTGCTCTGGACGTTTTAAGTTATTGCGAAAGAAGGTGGAGATATACTGCACGAGCTGTCCCGCTTGCTGGCTATCTTTGCGGATCACTGCTTGTAATGTGTTGAGCACATTAAAGAGAAAATGCGGGTTCACTTGTGCGTGAAGCAGTTTGACTTCCGATTGCAGTAAAGATTGCTTATTGCGCTCATATTGCCCCGCCAAAATTTGGGCGGAGAACAGGCTGGCAATTCCTTCCCCTAGCGTACGGTTGATGGAGCTAAAGAGGCTATTCTTGGCTTGGTATAACTTAATAGTACCAATCACCCGTTGGTTTTCCCCTCTAAGCGGGATGACGAGGGTGGAACCAAGCTTGCACGAGGGACTTAACGAGCATTTATATGGAGTTTCGTTACCATCGGCATAAACCACTTCATTATTATCAATGGCCTGCCTGGATTGAATGGATGAGATAGGTGTCCCTGGAATGTGGTGATCGGAGCCTAGCCCGATAAACGCGAGAATTTTTTCTCTATCCGTAATGGCGACGGCACCAATATCTAATTCTTGGTAAATAATTTTTGCCACTTTCATGCTGTTATCCGCATTGAAACCTTTACGCAAAATACCCTCAGTACATAGGGCGATTTTCAAGGCTTGCGCGGAGAATGCCGTGGTGTATTTCTCGACGATGGCGCGCCTATCCAGCAAGATACGGATAAACATGGCAGCCCCGATGGTATTGGCAATGATCATCGGCGCGGCAATATTTTTCACTAATTCATAAGCTTCATCGAATGGGCGGGCGATGAGCAAAATAATCAGCATTTGGATGATTTCAGCGAAAAAGGTAACGCAGCTAGCGGTAACAGGGTTAAAAATTTTATTAATTTCCCCTCGCTTCATATAGTAGCGATGGACCAGCCCCCCAATTAAGCCTTCGACAATGGTAGAGATCATACAAGCGAAAGCGCTCATTCCTCCCAAAGAGTACCGGTGGACCCCACCAGTAAACCCAACAGCAAAACCCACCGCAGGGCCGCCTAACAATCCGCCAAGTACAGCGCCAATAGCACGAGTATTAGCTATGGAATCATTGATATGTAAACCAAAATAAGTACCGATGATGCAAAATACTGAGAAAATAAGGTAGCACATCACTTTATGAGGTAAGCGAATGGTCACCTTAAGAAGAGGGGTGACCAGAGGAGTGCGGCTGAGTGCCCAAGCGATAACGAGGTAGACGCACATTTGTTGTAGTAGTAATAAAATCAAGTCGAATTCGTACATGCTCGTCATATTTCACATTATGGGGGGGTTGGCTACGTTCAGCTACTTAAGTCACATACTTTTGTACATGCTCGTCATATTTCACATTATGGGGGTGTTAGCTACGCTCAGCTCCTCTAGTCACATACTTTTGTATGCTCCTAGAGATATCTTCTCTTGCCGCCTACCCATAATGCGAACTATTTAGAGCATGTTAGAGCATGGCTCACTATATTTTACATTATGGGGGCTGCGCTCAGTGGGCTTAGCCATATACTTTGGGGGATATTGTATCTTATTGGGCTGGTTAAGTAATCGTCATTTAATAATTAGTAAAACATCATTATTTGACATAAGCGTCAAAGCCCCTCAGACTAAAAAAGACCGCTAAAGCGTGATTTTGCGCACAAATTTCTTAACGTTAGTGTTAATTTATTGTCATAATGAAAAAGTAGTTTCCTCCGTTATTATTCAAGGCCCACATACATAATGAAAAAAAGAACCATCATACTGATCTTGCTTATGCTGATCTTAATTGCTGCTGCGGCGCTTTTTCATTCCCATAATCAATTTTTATTATTGCAAGGGGAAGTGGACGCACCGGAGGTCATCGTGACTTCAAAAGCCAAAGGCAGAGTCATTGAACGCCATGTAGAACGCGGGGATGATGTGAAGAAAGGGCAGTTACTGCTCACCTTAGAAAGCCCTGAGTTACAAGCCCAATACGCGGCATTAAAAGCGGCTAAGGACCAAGCTCAAGCCCAACTCGACCAATCCTTAAATGGGACTCGTGAAGAGACGCTGCGTGACCTACAAGCTGCGGTTGCTCAAGCAAATTCGCAATACCAAAATGCCTCTCGTGAATTTACTCGTTTAAATAATCTTTCAGGTAAAGGGTATGTTTCAGCAAATGAGCTAGATACCGCCCGTAAAGCGAAAGATGTTGCGTTCCAACAAGTCCAAAGTGCTAAGGCGCGTTTGGAAGAAGGGAAAAACGGCGATCGTATCGAGCAGCGTCAACAATATAAAGCGGCAGTGGACCAAGCAGAGCAAAAACTGGCTGAACTCCAAGTTCAACTGGATGACTTGCAAGTGAAAGCCCCTGTGGATGGTGAAGTTGGTCCAATCCCAGCAGAAATTGGTGAACTGTTCAATGCAGGTAGCCCATTAATCTCATTGATCAGCCTCCCTCAAGCCTATTTTGTTTATAACCTACGTGAAGACATTTTAGTGGGTGTGAAAAAAGGGGACAAAATTGAGCTGACGGTTCCTGCCTTAGGGGATAAAACCGTGGAAGCCGAAGTTCGCTATATTGCACCGAAAGGGGATTACGCGACTAAACGAGCCACCCGTGCGACAGGGGATTTCGACCTGAAAACCTTTGAAGTTCGCTTGTATCCACAACAACCGATTGAAGGATTGCGACCGGGGATGAGCGCCTTGTGGCACTGGGATAAATAACAGGTGACGCCATGAAACTCAAATTCGCTTGGCATGGTTTTGAACATGCCTTTAGCCGCGAAACCCAAATGGCGATCCGCAGCCCAGTCTTTCACTGGCTGAGTTGGCTATTCCCTTTGATGCTGTTTACGTTAATCAGCGCTAACTTCTCTGAGGGAACGCTGATGGATGTGCCAGTTTCGGTGGTCGATAGCAACAACAGCCCGGTTTCAAGGCAAATTATCCGCGACCTTGATGCGGGCCCTCATGCGGAAGTGAAAGCGATTGATGGCAACTTAGTGACATCCATCAAGCAGCTGGGGAGTGCCAAAGATTATGCCTTGCTTTATATCCCCAAAAATTTTGAGGAGGATATATTGCGAGGACGCCAGCCTGAATTGCGCATGTACTACAATGCACTATTTTACGCATCTGGCAGTTATGCTATTCAAGATTTTAGCGGCTTAGTTGCGGAACTTAACGCCAAATACCGCCAAGAAATGGCAAAATCGATGGGGCAATCGCTACCGGCATTGGCGCAAGTCACGCTCTCTTACGATAGCCTCTTTAACCCAAGTGGCAGCTATATTTATTACCAACAATTTGCGGCGACCATCCACATGCTGCAACTGTTTGTGGTCACAGCCACTATTTACACCATGTCTCGCGGCACCATTCTTCAAAGTGTGAAGCCATTTTCAATGGCACTGCTAGGTAAAATGGCACCTTATACGTTATTTTTTACGACGTTACTGATTGTGGAACTGGCGGCATTGGTCACTATTTTCGACGCAAAAGTGGTGGGGAACCCTCTGTATATGATGCTGGTGGGCTTCTTCTATGTGATAGCGGCGCAGAGTATTGGGTTACTACTCTTTAGCTTCACGTCCAGCGCGATAATGGCTTACAGCTTAATCGGGATGCTGGTGAGTATTGCCTTGGCGTTTTCTGGCATGGCAGTGCCGGAACTCTCGATGATTCTGCCCGCACGGATTATTTCGAACGCGGAGCCGCTCACTCACACTTTAAACGCCATGTTTGATATTTTCTTACGGGAAATCTCGTTTGAGCGCATTGTGCAAGTGTGTCTATTCTTGCTGATTTACCCGTTACTGACGGCATTTTTGATCCGTAAACGCTTAGTGAAACGGCTTGAAACCCAAGGAAGTATCGTATGATGACGGTCTATTTTGCGACGTTTAAAAAGGTACTGCTGGGCATGCTGGAGAAACCGATGTGGCTGTTGCTGCTCGTTTCTCTCTGTATTATGAGTTTGGTGTACGCGCGTCCTGTCCTGTGGGATCTGCCTGTGGCGGTTATCGATATGGATCACTCAGGCGCAAGTCGTGAACTGATCCGTGATTTAGACGCCACGCCCAAAGTCCAGCTACACAGTTACGATAATTTAGCTCAAGCGCGGCAGGATATGATTGCGAGGCAGCTGTTTGCCATCGTAATCATCCCTACGGATTTTGAAAAGCATTTGCTTAGTGGCAAAAATATCACGGTACCGGTTTATGGGGATGCCACAAACCGCTTAGCCAGCGGGCAAATCCAGCAAGAGCTATCGAAAGCGTATCAAACGCTATTGAGCGCCTATAACACCCAGTTACTGGAAAAGGCGGGTTTCAGTCCTGAACAAGCGAAAGTGATTATTGCCCCTGTTCGCAGTGAAACCGAGCCACTGTATAACCCCGGAATTAGCTTTGCGGCGATTATCTTCCCTGGCTTGCTGGTGATGTTATTGCAGCACTCCTTATTAATTGCGTGTGTGCGGGTCAGTATTGCCATTCGCTCTACACCAAAAGGTAAACCTCCATTAGCGGTTTATCTGGGGGCGTTGTCGGCGCTGGTACCTATCTGGTTATTTCTTTCGACCGTGTTTTTTGCCTTATGGCCATGGATTTTGGGTTATCGACAAGAAGCGCCGTTGTACCAAATTTGGATGCTGACCTTCCCATTCTTACTCGCCGTTATTGGGTTAGGGAAGTTGGTCACGGAATGCTTGCGTAGTGTGGAGATGATCTACCTGACATTGGCGTTTATCACCACGCCGGTATTCTATATGTCTGGGACTATTTGGCCATTACAAGCCATGCCGGATTGGGTACGAATGATAGCCTCGGCGTTGCCATCCACATGGGCGACTAACGCCATGGCGGGGATCAACCAAATGGGGCTGCCATTTAGAGATATCTTGATGGATATTGTGATGATGCTGGTGCTTGGGGTGATTTACTCGTTTATCGGTGTGTTTATTGGCATGTTGCGAGATGGTGAGTTACGCCAGATTAGCCATGCAGTGCACCGCTGGCGCAAGCATTTTCATAAATAGCCATAAATAATCGTCAGAGAGGTTGGTTTCCAACCTCTTATTTTGAAAAGTTACGTCACAATTTTTTATTCCGGTACATTTTACTCTACAACGCTGAGACTTAAGTTGCACTCTTTGGGCGTTGAAACCGAAAATGTGCGTCCGTTAGCATTGGTTTTGCCCGAATAGGCTTCCCCATTACAGTCATTGATAATGATGTAATTGACTGATGAAAGTGGTAAATCATTTTCATCGGTTAATAGGAAACTCAAATTATAATCGTGGCCACCCACTTGGGAACTAATGTTGCCATTGCTTTTGGCGGCAAGCCCCGCAATCACAAACTCACCAGTTTTGCCATCTTGGGTCAATTTTCCAACCACGTTATCTTCAGTGCCTGCCACAATATGGGCATTTTCAGGCACGGAAAGAATTTTTTTCCCTTTAAATACCACGCGATAGTACCCAGAATCGGAGTAACCCACTTCTTGGTTTTTTTCGAGATCAGCTTTGGTGTACTCAAGGGATGTTGAGCATCCCGTTAAAAAAAGTGTCATGACGAGCAGGGTACGTTTTATCACGGGTATTTCCTTATTAGTCTGTGAGTTTGGTTGCTTATCTAATCTACCGTACGTCAACCGAATTCAAAGGAGATAACTCTGTATCTGTTTGGGGGATATTCTGGGTATAGACAGGTTATTGATGAAAAATTGCGCAGGTTTTTGTTGGTGATTGGCCATGGAATGAAAAGGCTCGCTAGAGAGCCTCTCATAAATAGAAAATTCATTACGCCTCTAGGGTCAATACCGCTTAAAAAATTAACGATATATCTCTCGTATTAATGGCAGTAACCCCAACCCAGCGAGCTGAATTTCGATTTCATTGGCTTTTTTAATATTCTCTTTATTTTCACCATCAAAAACATGGTCGGTACTGATAATTAATGTTCCGTGATTTTTTTCATTATCAATATGGATAAGCTGAGCCGCCATGGGAACCTGTTCTGGCATTATTTTTTTATTTAAATAAAGCGTCCAGCCAACGGGAAGCCTATCTGGGAAAACATTTTTATCATTATACCAATAGCCATTAACATCAATTTGAATACAAATTATTTTATAATTTTCAATATAATAGTTTAATGATTCAACTATAGTTTTCTTGTTTAATACATTTAAATTACGTAGTTTAAACTCTAGGCTATATTTTAGGCCTGAACTAGTATACTTTATATCTAATGCTTTATTTTCATTAGCCCATATTGATTCCATCCAATCAAAGAAAGGAATATTTTTTAATAAATTCGTCGGAGTATACTGGCTAAAGGCTTTTCTCTGTAATGCTTCTTCTAGAGTATTGCCAGTTAAATACCATGCGTCTTCTTTTTCATGAGTAATTGATTCACATGTTAGAATCATATGACTAAAAATATCAATTAAAGATGGAATTGATATTTCTTCGAGTAACTCAATATCTAAACTAATTGATAAATTCATAATTTCCTCAAGACTATGGTGAATAGTGTGTTCGCACTTGTGATAATTTTATTAATATTTTTTTGCAAAGATCATACATTTTCTTATGTGAAAAATGCCAATCAATAAATGACCTATTTTTAAATTGACTGTCACACAACCAATTTTGTTCTCCGGCTTGCTTAAGTATTTTACTATGCTCATTCATGAACCAATTAGGCTCACCTTTACTATTAAAGAAAAACTCATAATTATCTTTGGTTTCAATAAAGTTACATTCATCAGGTTTCCAGCCATCAAACTCCACTAACGGGTTTAGGGTTCTGGTTGGAACGGGAATTGTGCACTTCCATTCATCAATGTATCGCATTTGCCCTGCGGGGGTATCGACAGTTCTGATTTGTGTATTACAAATTCTTGCCTGATACGCATAAGCATTGGGAGTGCGTGTATTGGTAATATCATTTTGATGAGGAACAATATAAGGGAGCGCCGGGCAGTCCTGACAGCCTTTACTGGCTTCAATGGCAGCAACACCAACAGATGCCCCGGCTGTAGCACCTACCGCTGCACCTTGATTATTGCCTCGTTTCTTTCCTTCGTCATCAAATTCGCCACCGATCGCAATGCTTTCATATTCCCGAATTTTATTACCATAACTTGCATTATCTCCTCATTCTTCATCATCAATACTGAATGAGGAGGGAAGACCATTATCCGAAGCTGCTAACTTGGATAATTAAAATTTATTTAGCTGTATATCTCACGTATTAATGGCAGTAATCCCAACCCAGCAAGCTGAATTTCGATTTCATTGGCTTTTTTAATATCCTCTTTATTTTCACCATCAAAAACATGGTCAGTACTGATAATTAATGTTCCGTGATTTTTGTCATTATCAATATGAATAAGTTGAGCCGCCATGGGAACCTGTTGTTGCGTTATTTTTTTATTTAGATAAAGCATCCAGCCAACGGGGAGCCTGTCAGGGAAAACATTTCTGCTTTTATATTCATAGTCATTTATATCTACTCGAATGCAGAATATGTCAAATTTATTAAGGTATGAATATAAAATATCCTTTATCTTATCTATAGCTATGCTTTGAATTTCACGTAAATCAAAATCCAGATTATATTTTAAATTCACACTATTTCCTTTTATAACAAGGGCTTTGCTATCACCACTCCATATTCCTTCAATAATATCAATATCTTGTTTTTCTTTGAAAAATAAAGTTGGATAATTATTTTCAAATGCAGGTTTATTTAAGGCTTCCTCAAGACTTTCACCACAGAAATACCAAACTAGCTCTTTGCTATTAGTTATTAAATCAGTAAATGCAATCATTTCACTGAATATGCTCATTAGCATTTTTAATGATAATTGGTCATTTAATTCAATATCTATCTTTATTGAAATATCCATAATTTTTCCTAAGGTGAGTAATGTGTACGTACTTGCGATAATGAATTTAGTAGTCCTTTACTAAATTCATACATGTTTCTTTGGGAAAAATGCCAGTCTATATATGACTTTTGCTTAAAAGCAGATTCACATAGCCAATTCTGATCATTTGCTTGCTTGAAAATGCCTCCTCCATCTTTTGCGAATGGTTTTAATTTTCCTTTACTATCAAAAAGAAAGTCATAATTATCTTTGGTTTCAATAAAGTTACATTCATCAGGCTTCCAGCCATCAAACTCCACTAACGGGTTTAGGGTTCTGGTTGGAACGGGAATTGTGCACTTCCATTCATCAATGTATCGCATTTGCCCTGCGGGGGTATCGACAGTTCTGATTTGTGTATTACAAATTCTTGCCTGATACGCATAAGCATTGGGAGTGCGTGTATTGGTAATATCATTTTGATGAGGAACAATATAAGGGAGCGCCGGGCAGTCCTGACAGCCTTTACTGGCTTCAATGGCAGCAACACCAACAGATGCCCCGGCTGTAGCACCTACAGCAGCACCTTGATTATTGCCTCGTTTCTTTTCTTCATCATCAAATTCGCCACCGATCGCAATGCTCTCATATTCCCGAATTTTATCTTCATAACTAGTATTTCCCCACTCATCATCTCCACTACCTGATGAAGAGGGGAAGCCGATTTTTGAGGCTTCATGGGTCACTGCGGCGAGTCCACCCAGTGTCATTAATCCCGCCCCTGCAATAATTAAAGGAACTGGCATATTAAGTTCTCCATTCAATCAATTTCATGGCTATCCGTAAAAAATCTTGGTATTGCTGCTCTGGATTTCGACCGCTTTCCTCAAGCATATCTCTAATTTCAGGCTTCAAATAAAAGTAAGGGGAGCACGCTTCATAGAACAAAAAAGAACGAATTAAAGGCTCTTTGGTAAACCCTAGGGATAACAAATACCGAAGAGCAGATTGCAGACGACTATTTAATGTTTCAATTACTTGTAATTTATCAGGGTGATGTTGATAAAAGTCAGCAATAACTTGGGCAACATAATCACTTTGTTCGATATTTTGAATTTTGGTTAATTGTTCTTCGCTAAACTGCATTTAATCGCCCTCCTTGTAATGCATAAAATTGCCCTTCAAAGCGGTAATACCATGCAATAAGAGGCATCGTTATCTCATTAAATTGTTCAAGAGTGAGTACTTGGGGCATATTGTGCGTCACACGGGGATCATAAAACCGGAATAAGGCCGTTTTGTTATCAGGTAAACTCACATTAAGAAGGTCAGAGAAGTGAGACGCTAATTTATTCAGCGATAAGTCACTAACTAGCCAAGATAATGCAGGAGATTTAGACTCTAATTGCATTAAATCTGCCAGCAAGTCATGCCGATGAGTCACATCAATCAACCACGGGCCAGCCCACGCGATTTCAGCCTCGGAAGATTGCTTGAAAAGCGGGCTTGCGGCACCATAATGGTGTTGAATTTCTTTATCAAAATAACGTTCATACTGTAAGCCGCAAATTAAACAATAATGCTTTGCAGTAGGATAACGTTTGGAATAATTAAAAATAGGATGCGAATTATTCATTAATCATCATCCTTCTCGAACGACAAGCATTTGGCCTGATTCGGCCGCTTTCATTAAGCAACTAATACAGATTTTTTTGGTAACAATGGAAGGGGGAATTGATGGTGATACCGAGGAAATAGCGCTACTTTTATCGCTATATTCATCACTATAACAGTCTTGAATTGAATTAATAAAACGAGCTCGGCAGGGGCATGAACTGATGCTTTCAAGTGTTCCCGCGACTTTCCGCCCTTCATCCCAAACACTTTGGCAGCCGCCAATAATATAAAATCGTCCAGAATGCTTGCCGCAACTGACCATATCGCCTTCACGAGCACCGGCAACACCATACCATTGCATGGTATGGTCTCCCGTTAATATTTGTCCTCCGCAGGTTGTTTTATCACCCACCCGCAAAAAATATCCTATTGCCATAATCAGTCCTCATCCATAATGGAGGACTGATTATTTTATACTTAACTTAAATTTTCAATGGTGAACTTAAATTTAACTTAAAGAATAAGACTAATCACAGATCATCGAGTCAAAATAGACAAAAGCCCATCACGCCTCTAGGGTCAATCCGGCAATATTGCGCCAATAGCCATTACAGCTTTGGTCGGGAATGCTCAGTGGGGACTGCCCATGTTGGTTAGCTTTAAACTGCCTAATCACATCGAGGGACTCAAGGCTTTCAGGGGAAACCCGCACAATATCCACCAAATCCTGCATGGACGAAATATCGTTGCCTAAGTTATAGCAGTAGCCGCTCAGGGTTTGGATGCCATTAAGCGTGAACACTTGTTGCTGCTCCTGTGACATCACTTTGCGCCCTTGCGGGTAATTAATGCAGCAGGTTTCGCACTCATCTTTTTGGCGATTTTCCGAACGAGCGGTAAAACAGCGGGCAGAATAAGCCAGTGGTAGGTGACCGTAGCTGAAAACTTCCACTTCAAACTTATCGCGAATACCTAGCTCTTCACATTGATTGAGTAAATTCACCAGCCAGTCACGGGAAAGTTCAACAGGCATACACCAGCGCATCATGCCTTGGCGTAGCAAAATATTCAGTGAAGGGGCGTTATAACAGTTAAGCCCATGACCTGCCACAAAAGGCAATTTGCGTTCAGCCAGCATATTGACGACACCAAAATCGTGCGCTTCAATTAAAAACTCGCCATTATCGACTAACTTACTGATTTCTTTCAGCTCAGAGGGCGCTTGTAGCAGGGCTAGAGTGCTGAGAATAATCTGTTTACCGCTTCCCGCTAGCTGCTTAGCAAGCTCAATCCAGTCATTGGGTTTCATATCACGGCGCTTGCTACATACCGTTTCCCCGAGATAAATAATATCCGCGTCGCTGTCTGCTGCCTGCTGATAAAAATCCTGTAAGGTTGATGTTGGCCAGTAGTACAGTACTGAGCCTAATGCATATTTCATTATGTTACCCATTAATCCATGCTGATGAATGATGTGCGCCAGTTATTGCCATTTACGGTGATACGCACCAAGGGTGGTTTGGCTGCCTTCAGAAAGGTCGCCAAGGGCTTTGAGCCATCTAGGATCCGTCACAAAACCGTCTGGATTGGATTTATAGCGATTGATTGCCTGACGCCAAATCTTGGTCACTTGGGTGACATAGGCAGGGCTGCGCTGACGACCTTCAATTTTTACCGAGGCGATATTGGCGCTCATGAGTTCTGGGAGTAACTCAATGGTATTGAGGCTGGTGGGCTCTTCAAGTACATGATATTTCTGCTCATCCACCACATAGCGCCCTTTACACAACGTTGGATAACCGGCATTTTCATTTTTTTTGTAGCTGTCGATTAGCACATCATTCAGCCGTGATTCCATGCCATTTTCAGTGTGTTGCCAGCGAACAAAACGTGCAGGAGAGCAAGCACCGACGGTATTCGGGGATTCTCCCGTTAAGTAGGAAGAAAGATAACAGCGACCTTCAGCCATAATGCACAGGCTACCAAAAGCAAATACTTCCAGCGGTACAGGACTGGTTTTGGCGAGTTGTTTAACTTGGTGAATGGATAACACGCGAGGGAGCACCACGCGATGCACCTGAAAGTTACGCTCATAGAAACGAATGGCTTCCGTGTTGGTCGCGGAAGCTTGCACAGAAACATGGCGCTCAATATGCGGGTATTTATTGGCGGCGTACTCTAACATAGCAATATCGGCGAGGATCAGGGCATCGGCTCCTAGATCAGCCGCTAAATCAACAGAGTTCTGCCAGCGTTGATAACCATCAGGATGAGCGAAGGTGTTTATCGCAATATGCAATTTACGTTTACGCTGGTGGATATAACGCTCTGCTTCATGCAGATTTTTTTCCGTAAAATTCAAACCTGCAAAATGGCGCGCGTTAGTATCATTTTTGAGTCCGATGTACACTGCATCGGCACCATTATCAACAGCCGCTTTTAAGGCAGGCAAATTCCCCGCAGGGCAGAGTAATTCCATTGGCTTTTTCTCTGTATAAAAATTTAGCAATTGATCATTCTAGACAAGGGGTCTGGTAGAGGTTTTGATTTAGCGCAGAGAAGCTTGGAATGTTGTAGGCGAGATAGTTATTTCGTGACTATTATAAAAGTGTAGAGATTATTGGAAATAAATATTGGCGAGATGGATAAAGATTGATATAGGATCGGTATCATCACGTTATTTTTTGGCAAAATATGTCCTTATATCGGATAAATAACGATATATCTCTGACTATCTTTACATCTACACATCAATGTTATCTATAATCTTAGTCATTATAGGTATTAAAATTGTCCAAGCGGCTGCTTTAATCAGTAGTTATGCGTGGTGGACAGATAATTGATACGGGAGTTAGTACTGTGTTTGGTAAAATTCGTTCTCAACTGATCACTCAAGGCCCTTCATTTTTGAAGTTTCCATTGAAAGTGACCCCATTTGTCGTACAGCGTCAAATACTCGAACAACTATTAAGTTGGCAGTTTCGTGAATCTGTTAAAGAAGGCGAACTCGATTTTCTGGAAGGGAAATGGCTGAAAGTTGAGATCCGAGATTTAGAGCTTGTTTGGTTTATCAGCTTACAAGAGGGTCAGCTGGTGGTACAAAAGCAGGCTGAACCGGATGTCAGTGTCAGCGGCAATGCCAATGATCTGGTATTGATCGCAGCCCGCAAAGAAGATCCCGATACGCTCTTTTTCCAACGTCGTTTGGTGATTGAAGGGGATACTGAGTTAGGTTTGTATGTTAAAAACCTGATGGATGCCTTCGAAATTGAAAATATGCCTGCGCCTTTACGCTTTGGTCTATTACAGCTCGCTGATGTGATTAAAACGGTACAAGACAGTGAGGACGCAGAGCATAAAACGCCTGTGTTAACCTCATGCTGATACGTGTAGAAATCCCGGTTGATGCCATGGGTATCGACACGCTATTACGTGAAACCTTCCCAACTGAGGGGGAGGCAGATCTTGTTCAGCACCTGCGTGAAGATGGGTTACTGACCCTCGGTGTGGTGGCAACCAACGATGACGGCGAAGTTATTGGCTATGTCGGGTTTACCCCGGTTGATGTGAATGGTGAAGATGTTCAATGGGTAGGACTCGCCCCATTAGCCGTTAAAAAAGCCTATCAAGGCCAAGGTATCGCGGAAAAATTGGTTTATGAAGGGTTAGATAGCTTAAATGAATTTGGTTATGGGGCTGTCGTCGTTCTCGGTGATGAGGGTTACTACGGGCGTTTTGGTTTCGAACCCGCTTCCAACCACGAATTACGTTGCCAATGGCCAAGTCTACAAAAACATTTTCTTGTCTACGGACTCGAAAACGGTGCAATTGACCAGCATAAAGGCGAAGTCACTTACTCATCGCATTTTGATAATGTGTAATCCGCTAAATAATGCTGTAAATCATCAGGCTGGTCAGTGACCAGCCTTTCTTTTGCCTGCTTACTCAATTGCTTCACTCGATACTCTAATTGAGATGCTTCAGAACGATCCCCCGCAGTACAATGAAAAACGAGGGTCAAAGGCGCTTTACCTTTTAGTGCCTTGGCACCAGTTCCCGCTTCATGCTGTTGAAAACGCCGCTGAACATCGGTGGTGATCCCACAATATAACGCGTTATTTTTCTGCCGAATTAAGTAAAGAGACCAATTTTGCTGTGTCATTTTGTTTTTCTTGTCACTGAATTTAGCATTCTGTGCTGATTTATAAGGAGAATTTAGTTGGCTTGCAGCGAATTTTCTCGCGGATCATAAAGTTTATAACATACTAAATTATAAATAAAAAATGATATAAACCTGTCACAAATTTGTAACCTCAACATAGGTTATTGTTCAATTAATTTGAATAACTATAGCAAAATTAGCTAATTTTCATCTCCGAATAAAGGGCATAGTATGATCCATATCACAGGGAAACATGAAAAAACCCCTGTAAATATCAAACATACAATGAGGAAGTTTACCATGAAAAAATCAACATTATTTGCTGCTGCTTTAGCTTTAGGTGCTGTATCATTTGGTTCAATGGCGGCTGAAGAAGTTAGACAAGCTAGCGAACCAGCAGTAGGTTATGTGTCTGTAAGTGGTGCTGCAAGTGTAAATGACCTGACTACACAATTAGCCAAAAAAGCTGATGAAGCTGGCGCAAAATCTTTCCGCGTGATTTCTGCAAGCGGTGAGAATGAGATGAGTGGTACTGCGGCTATCTATAAATAATTTTACTCGTCATACTTCGAGCCGCAGCGTTGTTGGCTGCGTTCACTCCCACTAGTCACATACTAGTGTATGCTCCTAGCGACTCGTTCGCTTGCCGCCTAGCTGCAACTCGAATTATTTAGAGTAAAAGCGAGAGGGATTAGAGGGGAAGTATTAGTAACTTCGAATGCTAGCATTGTTGATATAGAACCTTATGTTAGGTGCAATTCGAATGAGTAAGTTATAGTAGTGCGAACTAAGTACAGATAACGTTCAGAACAGCTTAAGCACGCCCAGCCATTTTTATGGGCGTGTTCTGAACGGTCTAACATGGACATTCGCAATGACACCCGAAAACACCTTACAACACATCCAGCGCTATATTGCTCGCCAACACGTTTTTTCTCTGTTTACCTCTCACCAAGATGATATTTGGGCTGCCAGTTGCTATTACGCCTTTGACCGCCAAAATATGCGCTTAATTTTCATGACATCCCCCGATTCTCAGCATGGTCAATTAATGCAGGAAAATCCTCGTGTGGCAGGGACTATCTCCGCACAAACTAAGCAAGTGGGTAAAATTCAAGGTATTCAATTTGTGGGAGAAATTCGCCAATTTGACGGTGAAGAGGCGGATGTGCAGAAAGCATTTTATTGCCAGAGATTTCCTGTCGCCCTAGAGGCGAAGCTGCCGATTTGGCAGCTCCAATTACAGACGGTGAAAATGGTAGATAACACGCTGGGGTTTGGCACCAAATTACATTGGTTGCGTGAAGCTTAACGCAGTCGATGAATAACTTGGTTACTGCTACCGCGCCATAGCAGCGCGGGATCGTACAGTGTCTGTTCGAACTTTCCATCAATCAACGTATTGACCAAGCTCACCACTTTTTGCTGTTCTAGTGTCAATTCATCCAATTTATAGCCCGTCCACATCCAGATATCCTTATCTGGGCAGACGGCTTTCACTCGCTTCACTAACGCTAAAATGGCAGGCAAGTTGGCAGGGTGCAAAGGATCCCCCCCTGAGAGGGAGAGCCCTTGGCGGCGAATACGCGTATCCTGCAAATCTTGGATAATTTGGTCTTCCATCTCTTGGGTAAAGGGAATACCGGAATCCACGCGCCATGTGCTTTGGTTATAGCAGCCTCGGCACTGATGAACGCAGCCCGAGACAAACAATGTGCAGCGGGTACCGGGTCCATTGACCACATCCACAGGATAATATTGGTGATAATTCATGGCATTTATCCGCTGTTAACCGAGCTGTCCATTACCCAAGTGCTTGATACGGCGCTTCACTTCCTCTTGCTTGCCTGCATTAAACGGTCGGGCATCTGGGCTGCCTAGATAGCCACAGACACGGCGGATCACGGAAACGCGGTTAGTATCGTGGTTGCCACAAGCTGGGCAGGTAAAGCCTTTGCTGGTACAGGAAAATTCACCGGAAAAACCGCAGTCATAGCATTCGTCGATTGGCGTGTTAGTACCGTAGTAAGGAACATGCTGATAGCTGTAATCCCAGACATCTTCGAGGGCTTTGAGGTTGTGCTGTAAATTCGGGTATTCGCCGTAACAGATAAAACCACCATTGGCGAGCGCTGGATAAGGCTGTTCAAAATCGATTTTATCGTAAGGATTAACCTGTTTTTCCACATCTAAGTGGAAGCTATTGGTGTAGTAGCCTTTGTCGGTTACGCCATCAATAACGCCAAATTCAGCGGTATCTAAGCGACAGAAACGGTCGCACAGATTTTCGCTCGGCGTGCTGTATAAGCTGAAACCGTAACCTGTTTGGGCTTTCCATTCGTCAGTGGCTTGGCGTAGACGATTGACGATAGCGACGGCTTTTTCGCGCAATTGCTCGCTGTCATACACATGAGTTTGCGTGCCAAATAAGGCATTGATGGTTTCGTGCAACCCAATGTAACCCAATGAAATTGAAGCGCGTCCATGTTTGAAAATTTCCGCTACGCTGTCATTGGCTTTTAAGCGAACGCCGCAGGCACCTTCCATATATAAGATAGGGGCTACGCGGGCTTTGACATTTTCTAAGCGCGCAATGCGGGTCATTAATGCTTTTTTAGCGATGGCTAAACGCTCATCGAGAAGCGCCCAAAATGCCTCTTCGCTACCTTGAGCTTCCAGCGCAATACGCGGTAAATTCAGGCTGATCACGCCGAGGTTATTTCGCCCATCGTGAATTTGTTTGCCATCTTCTTCATAGACACCTAAGAAACTGCGGCAGCCCATCGGTGTTTTAAAGGAGCCAGTGACATCAACCACGCGATCGTAGTTGAGAATGTCTGGATACATGCGTTTGCTGGCGCATTCTAAAGCTAACTGTTTGATATCGTAGTTAGGATCGCCGTATTTATGGTTCAGCCCATCTTTGATAGCAAACACGAGTTTTGGGAAAACCGCGGTTTTGCGGTTTTTACCCAGTCCCGCAATACGGTTTTTAAGAATCGACTGTTGGATAAGTCGTGCTTCTTGGGATGTGCCTAACCCAAATCCAAAGGTGACGAAGGGGGTTTGCCCGTTCGCGGTATGCAGTGTATTCACTTCATACTCTAAGGATTGGAACGCATCGTAACACTCTTTTTCAGTGCGACTTTGGGCGTAAGCTTCAGCGTCAGCAATTCCCCATTCTTTGGCTACTTTTAAATGCTTTTCATGACTAATAGCGACATAAGGCGCCAAAATTTCATCAATGCGGTTAATGGTGGTTCCGCCATAAATATGGCTAGCCACTTGGGCAATAATTTGTGCAGTAACGGCAGTGGCAGTAGAAATGGATTTTGGTGGCTCAATTTCCGCATTTCCCATCTTAAAGCCGTTGGTTAACATGCCATCAAGGTCGATAAGCATACAGTTAAACATCGGGAAAAAAGGGGCATAATCGAGATCATGATAGTGAATTTCACCCTTTTCATGAGCAAGAACAACATCGCGTGGCAAAATATGCTGTTTTGCATAATGCTTAGCGACGATCCCGGCTAATAAATCACGCTGGGTTGGGATCACCTTACTGTCTTTGTTCGCATTTTCATTGAGTAAGGATAAGTTGCTTTGCTCAATTAGGCCGCGGATCTCGTGAGTAAGTTGGCTGCGTTTTTCGCGTTCGCTGTCTCTGTCATGGCGGTATTCAATATAAGCTCGAGCCAGATCCTTGTAAGGCCCCGACATGAGCTGGTCTTCGACAGCATCTTGGATCTCAGCGATATCCACTTTTTCGCGATTGCACAACTGCTCAGAGACAACCGTGGCAACTTGCAGACAATAATCATCATCTTTGACGTCCACCGCAGCGGCTGCACGTCGCACCGCTTCTTGAATGCGTGGGAGATCAAAATTGACCTGACAACCATCTCGTTTTATAACCACCGTTTTCACTGTCATACTCCTTATTTAATCCCTCACAGGACTGGCGATAGCGTCCATGATCCTTTATCAGTATGGGGCATCCCTGTGAAAGAAATGTGAATTTTTTACTATATATAGTGTCTAGTGAATTAATTAAAGCACAATATGTAGGATATTGCCTTTTTTTAGATGACGGTAATTTGATTTAAAACAAAGAAAAAAATAATTTATATGAATATCAAACGGGCAGGAATTAATTAAATTTAGAGATTGATTTAAGGGTTTGGGAATTTGCTCTAGAATGAATCAATTGAAAAAAAAGCGGCAGGCTAGCAGTTGATGAGGTTAAAAAGCGCATTATGATCCCCATCCATTCACTCACCGGTATTACTGCATTTGTGGCGACGGTTCAATCAGGGAGTTTCACGGAAGCGGCAGAGCGTTTAGGGATCACCAAATCCGCCGTCGGCAAGCGTGTCACTAAGCTCGAAGAACATTTGGGTATTAGCCTATTAATCCGAACCACGCGGGGAATTTCGCTCACGACGGAAGGGGAACGCTACTTTCATGAATGTTCAGCTGCGCTGGATTTATTAGATAAAGCGGGTCAGCAGCTCCAAGAGAATACCCATACCTTGATGGGTAAGCTGCGCCTAGATCTTCCTGCCGCATTTGGGCGTAAATGCATTATGCCTATTTTGATGCAACTGATGGATGAGCAGCCCCAATTGATGTTGAGCGTTTCGTTTAATGAGCAGTTTGTGGATGCCCTTGAGGAAGGTTTGGATTTGATGGTGCGTATTGGTCCTTTACCCGACAGCGCTCATCTTGTGGCTCGTCAGTTAACCACACAAAACCAAGTCCTGTGTGCATCGCCAAAGTATCTTGAAAAATACGGGGCGCCTCAGCATCTTCAAGAGCTGGAGAATCATCGCTGCATTGTGGGGATCCGACAAGGAGCACCTTTCTATTGGCGCTTATGTGAAGAAGGAACCGTCATCCAGTATGCTCCACGCCCTTTTTATGAACTTGCTGATGGCGATGCGATGCTCCAAGCGGTGCTTCAAGGAAAAGGGATTGCTCAGTTACCATTGTGGTTGGTCGATGATTATCTGAAAAACCAGCAATTACAGCGCATTTTGCCAGAGTCTGAAGGCTATGAAACGCCGATTAATCTGTTGTGGCCGAAAGGGCGTAGTATGCCGCCAAAAACACGCTATTTGATTGATATGTTGCTTAAGGCGGCAAAAGAAAGGCAATTTAATTAAGGGAATGGCAAGCGAGTGCTGGCGCCGAATGGGTTAGCTTCACTTTTACCCAAATGCTGATTAATGCCAGGACAGAAAACGCAATTCCCACCCAAATAATGGCAGCAACCCCTGCATATAAAATCGCCCAGCCTCCAATCATAGTGCCAATGGTAATCCCTAAATTTGAGAATGAAATATACAAGCTATTGGCAAACTCAGGGGCTGAATTGGCTTCTTTCATTAACCAACTTTGGCTGATGATTAAACCGGATGTATGGAAAGCGCCCCATAAAATCACCAACGCCACCATCACTATCGGCTGATGCCCAAAGAGCCAAACTGCGAAATAAATCACCCCGAATAACACGGGATAACGCAAGGTGGTCGCAGTTTGGCTGCGCTGTAGAAAGTGGCTAAAAATAAAGTTACCGATATACCCGCTGACGCCGAACACCACCAATAGTGTGCTGGTCGCATTGTTCGAAAATCCAGTGATTTTGATCAGATAATCGGCGATATAACTGAAACTCGCGAACATCGCGCTGAAAATCAGTGTCACCGTCAATATGCATAACCAAACAGGCAAACGTTTTAAAATCGCTGCTTGTTCACGGACTTTCAGCGGTGTGGTGACGGGAGTTGACGGCACATGAATGGCGATCCCCATAAATGCTAGCAAACTGGTTAACGCGCCGAACCAAAAGGCGGCAGTCAGGGAAAAGGCTTCTGCAATAAAGGCACTGAGGGGTAATCCCAAAACCATCCCCACCGCGACACCGGAAAACACAATGGCCACGCCCTTGGCAGATTTTTCGGGCGGCATGGCATTGGCTGCAAGGTTTAGGGCGATGGCAAAAAAGACCGCATGGGTCAGTGCGGGTAAAACTCTAAACACCAAAATCATATGATAGTTTTCGGTGAGGGCATAAATACTATTGGAGATAATAAATAGCATCATAATGACCAACAGAACGGTTTTGCGATTAAAACGCCCAAGCAATAGCGTGATAAAAGGTCCTGAAATGGCCACTACCACTGCGTAGATACTGACGAGAAAACCAACTTGTGGCGCTGTGATATGAAGCTGCTGAGTTAATTGTGGTAATAAACCAATCACCGCCACTTCGGTGGTGATCACGCCAAACACAGCCAGTGACAGGCTGAGCAGTAATAAACGTATTTTATTTTGCATATAGGTATCCGCAGGGGCTAAACATTGTCCTGAATTGAATAAGTCATAAAGTGATGTTGCGGATATATCCCGAGGGTTATCGTGACAAAACAGCGAGAAAAAGAGAAGGGCATTTTGGGATACAGAGAATAGCCTAAAAGCGGGTTGCTATTTTTAGTTGAGCAGTTTTATATGATGAAAAAAAGCCTGCTGACAATGGGTTAGCAGGCTATCAGACTGACAATCTGAAACTGAATAAAACTATTTACGTACTGCGATAGCTTCGATTTCGATTTTCACATCTTTTGGCAGACGCGCAACTTCAACGCAAGAACGCGCAGGGAATGACGCATTATGTTGTTTGAAAAACTCTTCGTAAGTGGCGTTAACGGTACCGAAATCATTTAAATCTTTCACAAAAACGGTGGTTTTTACGATGTTGGCAACGCCCAGACCTGCTTTTTCTAAAATCGCTTTCACGTTCGCCAGTGATTGACGAGTTTGTGCTGCGATATCTTCAGGAACATTACCGGTTTTTGGATCAACAGGAATTTGACCTGAAGTCATAACCATACTGCCTAAATCGACGCCTTGAACGTAAGGACCAATAGCGGCTGGTGCATTTTCGGTGCTGATTTCGTATGACATAATTTCTCCGTTTATCACGTAAAAAAGGGTTTGGACGCTATTATAGACATGGAACGGCATCCACACAAAGACGCAGTCTACGCCTAAATACCTTACTGATTATTGATCACGGCGTCTCTATCGAACTCTTTTTCACAGAATTTGCAGGTTAATGCCACATGTTTCGCGCGTTTTTTAATGCGGAAACTGCTAGAAACTGGCTCATTATGGCTAATACAGTTGCTGTTTGGGCACACCAGCACGCTGTCGATTTGCTCTGGTAATTTTAGGTCTAATTTTTCCACCACTTGATAATCTTCAATACGATTAACAGTAGCTTTCGGTGCATACATCGCTAATTGGTTCGCTTGCTCTGGGGTTAAAAAAGTATTTTCGATTTTGATAATGTCTTTTTTGCCCATATTGCTAGAAGGTAAATTCAGCCCGATAGTGATGCGCTCATCGGTTTTGGTGAGCTTAAACAGCTTCAGTAATTTAAATCCAATTTGAGCAGGGATATGGTCGATGACAGTGCCGCAACGGATGGCTTCAACTTGTAATTTATGGTCGTGTGTCATGGTCTTTTCCTCAGATTGCCAGTTCTTTATTTAATACCAGAGACAGCAGCGCTTGGCGCGCGTAGATCCCATTCCCTGCTTGCTGGAAGTAATAAGCGTAAGGGGTGCTATCCACATCCACGGTAATTTCATCGATACGCGGAAGCGGGTGCAGCACTTTTAAATTATCTTTGGCACTGTGCAGGTCTTGAGCGCGCAGAATAAATTGTGCTTTGACGTTGGCATATTCTGATGGGTCTAAACGCTCTTTTTGGACGCGAGTCATATACAGAATATCCACTTCAGGGATCACTTCATCGACATTGTTATGCAGGCTGTAAGTCGCCCCTTTTTCATCCAGAATATTTAGGATATGAGCTGGCATCGACAACACTTCAGGGGAAATAAAGTAGAAGTGATTACCTTCAAACTTCGATAGCGCTTGAGTCAGTGAATGCACCGTTCTGCCATATTTCAGGTCACCGACCATCGCGATTTTCAGGTTCTCTAAGCGGCCTTGAGTTTCTTGGATAGTAAACAGGTCTAACAGGGTTTGGGTAGGATGTTGGTTAGAGCCATCCCCTGCGTTGATAATCGGAACGGAACCTGAGAATTGGCTGGCTAAACGCGCGGCACCTTCTTGTGGGTGGCGCATCACAATCGCATCAACATACTGGCTGATAACGGAAATGGTGTCTGCAAGCGTCTCGCCTTTCTTACCTAATGAGGTGTTGGCGCTATCAGAGAAGCCGACGACAGATGCCCCTAAACGATGAATGGCGGTTTCGAATGACAGACGGGTACGCGTCGATGCTTCGAAGAAACAGCTGGCGATAACTTTATGCTTCAGAAACTCAGGTTGAGGCTGCTGTTTTAATGAAGCTGCCACCTTAAGGACTAATTCAAGGTCAGTTTTATCTAAATCGTTAATTGAGATTATGTCGCGGTGATATAACGGATTCGGCATCGTGATTCTCCTGTATCAGCAAGACTTGCTATCTAGTAGGCCAAAAAAAAGCCCCTCAATGAGGGGCTTTTTTATCAATACGGCGGGGAAAAACAGGCTGTCCTGACCGCGTGATGGCAGTGCGGTGTCGGTGTTCTCTTTCAAAAATAGAGCAGCAGCGTTCATGGTTTCTCCCGGCAAATTGTGGCGCATTATACGCGTGTGGCACAATGACGCAAGCGTTTGCTAACAGAAAAATGGAATTTTTTGTTTTTAGCATATGTTGACATATGTATGAGTGGGCATATACTCAACATATGTTTATTCTTTCGGCATTTAAGGAGGAATTATGGTAACTAAAATTGTTGCTGTATTTAAAAATGGTAATAATCGCGCAGTTCGTTTACCTAAAGATATTGATTTTGAAGGTGTAAATGAATTAGAGATTAGTCGTGAAGGGAATCGTATTATTCTTCGTCCAGTTAAACCTAATTGGCTATCACTAAGAGATGAAGATAAAGCAGACAAAGATTTCTTACTTGAACGTGAAGACGTGATTGAAGATGGAAGGATAGTTTTGTGACAAAACTCTACATGCTTGATACCAATATTTGCTCTTTCATTATGAGAGAGCAACCCATGTATCTACTACAGAAACTGCAAGATTGTGTTATGCATCGACATTCTATTGTTATATCTGCGATTACTTACTCAGAAATGCGCTTTGGTGCAATAGGTAAGAAAGCCTCGCCTAAGCATAATTTTTTAGTCGATGCATTTTGTGAGCGTCTTGATGGGATTCTCGCTTGGGATAAAGATGCGATTGATGCAACAACTGCAATTAAGAAAGCATTAACCGAAGCAGGAACGCCTATTGGAAATAATGACACTGCAATAGCCGGTCATGCATTAGCAACTAACTCTATATTGGTAACTAACAATACCCGAGAGTTTTCTCGAGTTTTGGGATTGAAACTAGAAGATTGGTTGCAGCCATAATTATTAAATTAGTGTTTAATTTATTGGATATAGCCATTACGTTTATAAAGCCCATTTAGGGCTTTGTTTTTATATTATCTTTTCGCTACTTACCTCTGCCCCAATCTCTTTGCCACTTTCTCCAATTTCATCATCAACAACAGTGTGATCGCGACTAGAACGATGGTCAGTGCGGAGCCGTCGGCGATATTTCCGCGATCAGTAAGGCTGAAAATTGACACTGGCAACGTTGCCCAGCCAGGGGGATACAGCATCATTGTGGCGCCCAACTCGCCGAGGGACAAAGACAGACTCAAGGCGATAGCGGAAATCATCCACGGCATCAACAGCGGTAGGGTGACATGGCACAGGCGATACCACGGGGAAGCGCCTAAACTGAATGCCACATTCTCAATGTCCGCGGAAATACGGGTTAATCCTGTAGAGACATTGCTGAAGGTGAACGCTGAAATCAGAACAAAATGGGCGGAAAAAACAATCCAGAAAGTGCCGTTCATCTGCAAATAGCCTTGGCTAAATGCCACTAAGATCCCTAATCCAATCGATACCGAAGGAATGGCACTCGGTAAATAGAACGCGATACCCAGATATTTTTGTACTCTGGCACTATGGCGACGTAAAGCAAGGGCTGCCCACAGACCGCAAAACAGTGCAAACAAACTGGCACAAAAGCCGATAATCAGGCTGGATAGAATTGCTTCCCATGCAGGTCCTTGAAACGCATTCACAAAATGTTCGAAGGTAAAACCGGAGGGTAAAATACCGTTCCATTGTCGGCTAAAGCTGGACATTAAAATCATCACTAATGGCAGCAAAAACAAGCAAGAAAACAGCGTGATGGCGATGGCGGTTGAAATGGCTCGCCCAGTTTTAGACCAAATTAACATGGTTATTTTTTCACTCCGAAGCGGGTTGTTGCCATGCGATATAGGCTAAATAGCCCCACAGACAGCAGAATATTAATTAGCGCTATCATGCACGCGACGCTGTAATCAGATTCTAGAATCGCTTTGCTGTAGACCATCATCGGCAAGGTATTCACCCCTTTTGCCCCAATAAACAGCACGATGCCAAATTCGTTGGTGGTCAGCAGCAAACATAAGCTGCCACCTGCGAGTAATGCAGGAAGTGCCGCCGGAAAAATCACTTGGCTGATCACGCGGGCAGGGGGCGCCCCTAAAATGCTGGCGGCTTCTAACTGGCTTTTATCGATTTGGCGTAGTGCCGCCATAAGAGGGCGCATCACGAGCGGAGTAAAGACGGTGATCTCCGCCAAAATCACGCCATTAATCGAGTACAAAAAGTCCACGGGGGGCAGTTCAAAATCAAACAGTGCCATTAATGTGCCATTAAGTAACCCCGCCGAACCATAAATAAAGGTAAACGCGAGAGTGATCAGAAAAGTCGGGAGTGCGATAAAAGTATCAATGACTTGGGTAATAAAACGGCTTCCGGGAAAAGGAATAAACACCAGAATCAGGGAGAGAACCGAGCCAAGTACCAAGCAACCTAGAGTGGCAAAAAAGGCAATTTGTAGTGTATTGAATAGCCCGCTAATAAACCGGCGAGATTCAATCACTTGCCAGAATGTTTCTAAGCTTACGCCGCCAGTGGGACTTTGAATGGCTTGCTCACCAATCAGCATCAGTGGGTAAAAAAATAACGTCGCTAAAACGAGCAGCGGTGGCGCTATCCAATAAAACGGCTTTAGGTTTATGGATGATGGCTTAGACAGGTTGATAGCCGACATATTATTCCTCAATCAACACAGTATCGGAGGGAGAAAACCACAGCGTGAGTTTATCCCCTGCTTGCGGT
Organism: Providencia sp. wls1916; assembly: GCF_009706585.1. NCBI lineage: Bacteria > Pseudomonadati > Pseudomonadota > Gammaproteobacteria > Enterobacterales > Morganellaceae > Providencia > Providencia sp. wls1916. The sequence continues at coordinate 12,296 of NZ_WLUL01000003.1, read as the reverse complement.
AACGGGGATAAATGGGTGACAGCGACCGTCACCTTTTCCCCAGCCACATCACACAATAAATGGGTAATATCCCCCTGCCAGCGGATAGATTGTAAGGTGGCGTGTAACTGGTTTGAGGTATCTGCTCGTGGGGTGAGGCTAATATGTTGCGGGCGAATACAGATTAATTTGCGGCTATTGTGCTGCATTCCTTGAGTTTGCGCTTCAATAAGCGTACCGCCACAGCTCACACTGACTTGGGAAGGCATGGAGGAAAAGCCCAAGGCAGTTGCCGACAGAATATTGGCACGGCCTAAAAACTCGGCGGCAAAGCGGTTTGGTGGGCGATGGTACAGGGCATTTTTCTCCCCGTGTGCCACCAAATAGCCATTTTTCATGATGCCAATTTTATCCCCTAACGCGAGCGCTTCAGTTTGGTCATGGGTGACGTACAAAATGGTCAGCTCAGGTAATTCGCGGTGCAGCCTTGCAATCTCTTCCACCATATTATGGCGAATTTGCGCATCGAGAGCAGATAGCGGCTCATCGAGTAAAAGTACTCGTGGGCGAACAGCTATAGCGCGGGCGATGGCAACACGCTGCTGCTGTCCACCGGATAACTGATGCGGGTAGCGGGAGGCATAGTCGCTCATACCGACAATGTTTAATGCCTCTGCCACGCGCTCTTTGATCAGCGCTTTAGGCTGTTTTTGGGCGCGTAAGCCAAAAGCAACATTATCTTCCACTTTCATATGGGGGAAGAGGGCATAGTTTTGTACTACCATGCCCAGCCCCCGTTGATATGGGGGAAGGTGGGTGATGTCCGTATCACCCATTAAAATGCGTCCACTATCCGGTTGTGCAAAGCCTGCAATTGACCGTAACACGGTGGTTTTACCGGAGCCTGAAGGGCCAATCAACACTAGTATTTCGCCAGGTTCGATGGTCAGAGATAACGGCTTGAGTACCACATTGTTATGGTAAGAAACCCGCAGAGATTCCAGCACAATACCTGAATGGTCAGTGCGCTGGCTTGGTGTTTCTATTTTTCTTTTCATCAACATAACTCACTTACTCGCTTTCAGTCACTTTGTGCCAACGGGTAATATCGTTCGAAAGAGACACTTCTACATCGTCCCAATTCGGTTGCCATGTTTTGACGCCTTTGAGGATTTCAGTGGCTTTATGGAATTGCGGATCGTTTGGCGTCAAATCTGAGCGTACCGGCATTCCCCATGACAGTTCACTAACGTGGCTTTGGGCTTGTTTGTCTAACAGAAAGTTAATCAGCTTTTTGCCATTTTCAGTTTCAGGACCGTTATTGACTAAGCCCACAACGTAAGGCAGAACCAGCGCGCTGCGTTCGCCTTTTTCATCGGCTGGCCAAAAGATTTTCACGTTCGGATTTCGTTCCATTTGAGAAAGGTTCATTTGCAAATCGCCGTTGGCGACGTACAGCTCGCCTTTGTTCACTAACGCGGTTAATTTCCCTGTTGAGGCGGATGGACCGACGTTGTTGGCTTGTAATTTACCGAGGTAATCAAAACCGGCTTTTTTGCCACCGAAGCTATGGAACACTTGCAGCATGACGGCGGTACCATCTCCCGCTTGTCCTGGTGTGGAATATTGCAGTTTATTTTTAAAACGGGCGTCGAGGAGTTCATTCCACGTTGCTGGTGGAGCTTTGAGCAGTTTGTCGTTATAGATAAAGGTCAGATAGTTATTCACGATGGGGGTGTAGTACTCCGTTGAATTAGGAATACTTACCGCGGCATCCGGTGTGAATTTTGCCAGTAATTCGGTTTTAGCGGCACGTTGGATAAACGGGGGAACAGTGACGAGCACATCCGCTTGTGGGTTAGTGCGTTCTTTGGCTAAACGCTCAACGATAGCACCGGAGCCGCCTTCGACGTACTGCACTTTAATCCCTGTTTGCTGGGTAAAAGCATCAAACTGCGCTTGATACCAGCTGTTATTGCCATCATGAAGACCATCTGCGGAGTAAACCGTGACGACAGGGGCGGCAAAAATCGAGGTAGAGCCTAGGGCGGCAAGGAGTAACACAGCAAGAGGGGTAGGCTTCATTTTACGTTTCATCTCCAGTTCTCCAGTTAGTCGTTAAAGTTATCTGGTATATACCAGTGTTTTTACGCTAACGGGTTTATGTGACAGAAAAATGAAATCTACCGAGAAAGCAAAAATTTATTTTTGAAGTGGAAGTTAGAGGGTATCGACCTCGATGCGTAGGCTATCATGACGCCAATATTCCACATCATAATCCAGAATTCGCCCGTGTTGATCGTAGTTTAAACGTTGCAATAGCAGGGCTGGGCGCCCGACTGCAACCCCTAATGCGCTGGCCGCCTGCGGTGGCATGGCAGTGGGATAAAACGATAAGTGCATGCTGGTGTAAATCAAATCATATTGCTGCTCATACACTTCGGTGAGGCTGCCATTCAGGTCATGGCTTAATAGCTCCGGTACACGAGCGGGAAGACAGTGGTTTTCGCTGTAGCAGACGGGGCGATCGTCTGCATAACGCAGGCGAGTGAGTAGGTAGATTTGTTCGAAAGGCTGCAATTGCAGTGGCGTCATGGCTTCGACAGGCACGGTGACAACTTTCCCTTCTAACAGCTTAGTTTTGGGCTGGCGACCTTGTTCTAAACACAGTTTATGGAAGTTGGTATTTTGCGTTGGGTCGAGCCATAAACGCTCGGGAGTCACAAACCAGCCTCGGCGCTCAGAACGGTAAATTGCACCGCTAGATTCTAACTGTGCCAAGCTTTCTCGAATAGTGACACGAGTGGTATTGAAGATGGCACACAGTTCGCGCTCAGAGGGCAGTTTATCGCCACTTTTCAGCGCGCCGCTCTGAATTCTTGCTTGTAATTGAGCTTTGATAAGAAGGTACTGTGGCTGTTCATCCATCGATAATGTATCCGTTTTTCGTCGCAAAATTTTTTATCCATTATACACGCCAATATGAATTTTTTGTTGCAGGGCGTCTTTTCCTTTGACCTTCTTGTTCATCTGCCGTCATTATAATATCAATCTGGTATAGACCAATGGTGAATTTAAATGACAATGAATCAATATCTGCTGTTAACACCGGGACCTTTGACCACGTCGCAAACCGTGAAAGAGGCGATGCTGTTTGATAGCTGCACATGGGACGATGATTACAACTTAGAGGTAGTGCAACGTATTCGCCAACAGCTAGTTGAATTAGCGACAATCCAAACGGGGTATACCAGCGTATTACTCCAAGGGAGTGGGAGCTACGCCGTGGAAGCGGTGCTGGGATCGGTACTCGCACCACAAGATAAAATCCTGATTGTCAGCAATGGCGCTTATGGGGCGCGAATGGCAGAAATGGCGCAGTTAATGGGCATTTCACACCATGTTTATGATTGCGGTGAAGTGGCTAAGCCCGATGTGGCAGTGATTGAGCAGCTTCTACAGCAAGATAGCCAAATCAGTCATATTGCGATGGTGCACTGTGAAACCACCACCGGTATTTTAAACCCGATAGAGCAAGTGGCGGTATTAGCCAAGCGCTATCAAAAACGCTATATCGTGGATGCGATGAGCAGTTTCGGGGGGATCCCACTGGATGTGGGGGCACTGAATATTGATTTTCTGATCAGCTCGGCCAACAAATGTATCCAAGGGGTTCCGGGGTTTGGGTTTGTGATAGCGCGTACCAGTGAACTGGAAAAATGTGCAGGGCGCTCGTATTCTTTATCCCTTGACCTGTATGCACAATGGCGCTGCATGGAGCAATTTCATGGGAAATGGCGCTTTACTTCCCCAACTCACACGGTGCTGGCTTTCGCTCAAGCACTGAAAGAGCTAGCTCAAGAAGGTGGAGTGAGCGCCCGTTTCCAGCGTTATCAGCAAAATCAGCGCAAGCTGGTGGAAGGTATGCGCCAGTTAGGATTTCGTACATTATTAGACGATAGTCAACAATCGCCGATTATCACGGCATTTTATTCGCCAGATGCCGAAGATTATCAATTTAACCAATTTTATCAGCAGCTCAAAGCCCAAGGGTTTGTGATCTATCCGGGGAAAGTCTCAAAGAGTGATTGTTTCCGTATTGGCAATATTGGGGAAGTGTATCCGCACAATATTGATGCGCTATTGGTGGCAATTAAGAATGCGATGTATTGGAAAAATAAGGATTAATCATGAACCGTATTGAAGCTGTTATATTGGATTGGGCAGGAACGACGGTGGATTTTGGCTCTTTTGCACCGACGCAAATTTTTATCGAAGCATTTAAAGTCGCGTTTGATATGGATATTACACTGGCGCAAGCTCGTATCCCGATGGGATTAGGAAAATGGCAACATATTGAAGCGTTAGGAAAATTACCAGAGATTGATGCCATGTGGCAGGCAAAGTTTGGACGCTCAATGACCAGCGAAGATATCGATGCTATCTACCAAACGTTTATGCCGTTACAGATTGCCAAAGTTGTCGATTTTGCAGCGCTAATCGACGGAGTTGTCAGCACGATTGTAACGCTGCGTGAGCAGGGGATCAAAATAGGCTCTTGTTCAGGTTACCCAAGGGCGGTGATGGAAAAGCTGGTTCCGGCAGCCGCTAAATTGGGGTATCAGCCCGATTGCTGGATTGCCAGTGATGACCTAGCGGCTGGCGGACGTCCGGGGCCGTGGATGGCGCTGCAAAATGTGATTGAACTGTCGGTCAATTCCGTCTCCCATTGTGTGAAGGTGGATGATGCAGTGCCGGGCATTGAAGAGGGACGTAATGCGGGAATGTGGAGTATTGGTCTGGCTATTTCGGGTAATGAATTTGGTAAAACATGGGATGAATATCAAGGTATGAGCCAAGAAGAAATTTCCCCATTACGCCAGCAGGCTGCGGATAAACTGTATGCAGCGGGAGCCCATTATGTGATTGATACGCTGGCGGATCTTCCTCATGTGATTGATGAAATCAACGTGAGATTGGCAAACGGAGAAAGACCGTAGCGAGACTTAAGTCTCCATTCAAACTGACCAAGTAGGGGGTCTACTTGGTCGGTAGATTTAGAATATATTTATCGGTAATTCAGGCGCAATTGTCGCTACCATTACCGCTTTAATGGTGTGCAGGCGGTTTTCCGCTTGGTCGAAAACGATACTGTAAGGGGATTCAAACACCTCTTCCGTCACTTCCAGCCCGCCATAAAGATTAAACTCTTTGGCAAGCTGAGCGCCTAATGTGGTGTCTTCATTATGAAATGCTGGCAGGCAGTGTAAGAATTTCACCTCTGGGTTGCCAGTTAGTTTGACCACGTCCATATTCACTTGGTACGGTTTCATTAAGGCAATGCGCTGAGCCCACACTTCCTTCGGTTCTCCCATCGAAACCCAGACATCGGTATACAGAAAATCAGCGTCTTTAACGCCTTCAGCCACGTTTTCAGTCAGAATAATTTTTCCGCCGGTGGTTTTGGCTATTTTCTGGCACTCTTCAATTAATTCAGCCTCTGGCCAACAGCTTTTTGGTGCCACTAAACGCAGCTCCATCCCCGTGAGGGCGGCGGCTTCTAGCATCGAATTTCCCATATTGTTACGCGCATCCCCGAGGTAGGCGAATTTGATGTCAGAAAGCGGTGTGTTGGGCTTATGTTCTTGAATGGTAAGCAAATCGGCTAATAACTGTGTGGGATGGAATTCGTTAGTTAATCCATTCCAGACAGGCACTCCCGCATGCTGCGCTAATGTTTCGACGGTGCTTTGCGCGTAACCCCGATATTGCACACCATCGTACATCCGCCCCAGCACTCTGGCGGTATCTTTCATGGTCTCTTTGTGCCCAATCTGGCTGCCTGATGGTCCAAGATAGGTGACTCTCGCCCCTTGATCGAAAGCGCCGACTTCAAATGCGCAGCGCGTCCGTGTTGAATCTTTCTCGAAGATCAGCGCAAAATTCTTACCCGATAATAAAGGTGGCTCAGTGCCAGATTTTTTGGCTAATTTTAGCCAAGCGGAGAGTTTTAATAATGCATGAATATCGTTAGAGGTAAAATCCAATAGTCTTAAAAAATGCTTTCCATGTAGGGAGTTCATAAATCACAGCCTTTTATAATTGAATTAATATTCAATTTATATTCATAAAAATTCAAAATCAACCCCTCATGCAAAAGAAATTATTTTATTAGGTATGGTTTCACCCTCGACCCTATGGGAGAATGAGCCGGAGACTAATACCACGGAACAAGGGGTGTGGAGATGGTAGATAAAGCTGAATTTGATGCGCAGTACGAAGAAACTCGCCTGATCATTGAAGAGTTACTGGAAGATGGAAGTGATCCTGATGCGCTGTACGCGATTGAGCATCACTTCTCTGCGGACAATTTTGAATTGTTAGAAAAAGCGGCTGTTGAAGCATTCAAACTGGGTTATGAAGTGACTGATGCGGAAGAACTGGAAATTGAAACCGGTGAAACCTTGATGTGTTGCGATGTGATCAGCGAAAGTGCGTTAAATGCAGAATTGATCGACGCGCAAGTTGAGCAGTTAATGAAATTAGCAGAAAAAATCGGTGTGAACTACGATGGTTGGGGCACCTATTTTGAAGATCCAGACGCAGAATATGATGATGAAGACGGTGACGACGAAGGGGACGATGAGTCCGAAAATCGCGTTCACTAATTGATTTTTCAAATTTCAATAGCGGGTAATATCGCTGAATTGAAAGATAAGAAAGCACTGATTGAGAATATCGTCAGTGCTTTTTTGTTTTATATCAAGATGCTAACTCTTTCACCATATAGTGCCAGCCGTAAATATCCATATAGCGTAATGTCGTGCGAGAGGTTTCATACTTTTCATCGATATAGCCACGGCGCAAATAAAGCTCTCTTGCCTTGGTATTCAAATCAGATACATACAAAGAAACTCGGGTGAGCTTGGGATCTGCGGCTGCTTGGGTTTCAATGTGATCTAACACGCGATTACCAATTCCCATACCTCGCAACTTATTATCGACACATAAGTAAGAAAGATAGGCTGTGTCTGCTCTTGGTTTGTGTACAAATAACTGGAAAATGCGCCAAATTTTCATAAAGCGGAAAAAACCTGCTTTACGCAGAATCTGTATTAATGGCACGGGGGTAGGTGCTTGTTCTTGAATGCGTTTTACGCCGTAAGTCATGCCATAAACGGCGACTAGCTTGCCATTTAATTTAACCTGAAAGTGTCTATCATAGAGGTCACTCAGACCGCGTTGCCAAAATAGAGATAACACCCCCTGACGCTGGGCTTCTGGCATATCGTGAATGGTTTTAAATTTAGAAGAAAAGGCTTCATAAAATAGCGTGTTAGCACTATCAATGTTTGCTTCCTCTAAAGGTTCAATGACGAGCGGCTCGTTATTGATCATTGAGTTCATCATCATGATTTCACCAATAAAGGGTCTGTGTGCTCAAGCGTAAATATCATCTCAGGGGAGTTCTCTTGAAAAGCATTGAGTTGCCAGTTGCCATAGAGATGACGAATCTTTAAATCGCAAGATTCAAGGGCCTGAGTAATGTCGCTGAGTGTCGGAAAGGCAATATCCGATTCAGCGCGGAATATCGAGCCACTCTCACCTTGTTGGTAGAATGTTTGATAGCGAACAATGCCATTTTGTTCGGCAACATCATTCCAAAGAATGATTTCGCCAAATTCTTGGGTCGAGAGTGATTCACGAGATAATTCAGGTGTCCACTCTCTCCACTCTTCAACCGTGGGATTGCGGCTATCAAATACAATCGTGCCATCAGCGGTGAGATGTCGCTGCATGGTTTGCAATGCGGCAATACGCTGTTCTTGAGTCAAAAAAACCTGAAAGGCGTGACCAGATAAAATGATCAAATCAAATTTTATGTCCAGACAGAGCGCCTCAGCCGTGCTGTTCACCCAACGAACGTGATTGGTTTTTTGTTGAGCAATATCCAACATCGCTTGCGCGGGATCGACACCGACCAACGTGGTGTGTGGATATTGCTCCGCAATGGCGGTGAGTAACGTGCCAGTACCGCAGCCTAAATCCAAAATATGAGACGCTGAAGAGGCTAGCTGAAGGTATGCCGCGTAGTCTGCCCGCTGCAAGCTGTTATCTAAATCATAGAAGCGAGCGAGCTTAGGATCTTCATAAAGGGCGTCTTCATACTGTGAGATCATTAGCTACAGTATCCTTTTATTGGGAGCGGGGACTACAGCGCTTTTAGCATGCGAATTTCGCAGTCACTATGGCCAGTATTGCCTAATGGTTCGTCGATAAAATCGAAGCCCAGTTTTTCATACAGTTTAATGGCGGCTTGTAGCTCTTTGGTGGTTTCTAAGTAACAGCGGGTATAGCCTTGCTGCTTAGCAAATTCTAAAGACATTAAAACGATTTGCTTGGCTAAACCCTTTCCACGCAGCACAGAAGAGAGATACATTTTTTGTAATTCAGCAGTATGTTCATCACCACCAGCGACTTGTGAAATGCCGCCACCGCCAACCACGTTACCGTCCATTTCCACCACCCAGTACGCGCTACGTGGCTTGCTATACACTTCATACAACGTATCTAAAATAGGATCCGCGACCGCAAAACCTTTATCGGCAGTGAGCCCATGTTCAGCGGAAACTTCACGAATAACAGCGGCGATCCCTGGATTGTCTTGAGGTTGAATTAAACGAACTTGAACAGTTGAGGTTGTGCTTGTTGTCATAAGAATATCTCTTTTTATTTGCATTATTTATATTTTTAATTGCATCATTTGCTGGTGCAATAATTATGATATTGAGCATGTGATAAAGCTTTTCAACACCCAGATACAAAAAAGCCCTAACTCATCAATGACAAGTCAGGGCTAGAGATTTAAAGCTTAATGATTATAAAGAGGCGATGGTCACTTTTTGCGCTTCAATCTTCGCTTTCGCTTCGATATTTTCCGCTAAACGCGCACGCTCTTTCTCAACCACGGCAGCAGGAGCACGGCTCACAAAGCCTTCGTTTGCCAGCTTGCTTTCGATGGTATCAATTTCTTTCACCACTTTTTCCAGCTCTTTATCTAAACGAGCCAGCTCAGCGTCTTTATCAACCAGACCTGCCATTGGGATCAGCACTTCAGCGCCTGCCACTAATTTAGTCACAGAAACTGGGGCTTCTTCGCCTTCAGCCAGCACGCGAATGCTTGCTAAACGCGCCATTGAACGAAGGAAGTTTTCGTTCTCAGTCACACGGCGAGCAACATCCGCAGAGGTGCTACGCAGCATGACATCCAATGGTTTACCTGGCGCGATGTTCATTTCTGCACGAATATTACGTACAGCTACGATGGTTTCTTTAATCCACTCTAAATCGCTCAGAGCCAGCTCATCTACTTTCGCCACATCGAATTCTGGGAATGCTTGCAGCATGATGGTGTCAGCTTCAATACCTTTCACCACTTTCACGCGCTGCCAGATGGTTTCGGTGATAAATGGAATGATTGGGTGAGCCAGACGCAGTAAGCCTTCCAGTACTTCAATCAGGGTGAAGCGTGCCGCACGAACTTGGGCTTCATTACCTTTATGAACCGCAGGTTTAGACAGCTCTAAGTACCAGTCACAGAATTCATTCCATGTGAAATCATACAGAATACCCGCTGCGATATCGTAACGATGAGTATCTAACGCTTCACGGTACGCTTTCACGGTTTGGTTGAACTGCGCCATGATCCAGCGATCAGCCAATGAGAAGCTCATTTCGCCGCCGTTTTGACCGCAATCTTGACCTTCGGTATTCATCAGCACAAAGCGGCTCGCATTCCATAATTTATTACAGAAGTTACGGTAACCGGACAGACGTTTCATATCCCAGTTGATATCGCGACCCGTTGATGCCAGCGCCGCTAAAGTAAAGCGTAGGGCATCAGTACCGTGTGCTTCAATACCGTCTGGATACTCTTTACGAGTACGTTTAGCAATTTTCTCAGCCAGTTGTGGCTGCATCATGTTGCCAGTACGTTTTTCCAGTAAAGCTTCTAATGAAATACCGTCGATCATATCCAGCGGGTCGATAACGTTCCCTTTGGATTTAGACATTTTCTGACCTTCTTCATCGCGGATCAGACCTGTCATATACACGGTTTTAAATGGAACTTGTGGCTCGCCATTTTCATCTTTGATGAAATGCATGGTCATCATGATCATACGGGCAATCCAGAAGAAAATAATATCGAAGCCGCTGACTAATACATCCGTTGGATGGAAAGTTTTCAGCGCATCGGTATTTTCTGGCCAGCCTAAGGTTGAGAATGTCCACAGACCAGAAGAGAACCACGTATCTAATACGTCATCATCTTGACGCAGTGCCACATCGGCACCTAAGTTGTTTTCGCGGCGAACTTCATCTTCATCACGACCCACGTAAACATTGCCTTTGTCGTCATACCAAGCTGGAATACGGTGACCCCACCATAATTGACGAGAAATACACCAGTCTTGGATATCACGCATCCAAGAGAAATACATGTTTTCGTATTGGCGCGGAACGAATTGGATACGACCATCTTCAACGGCTTTGATAGCGTCTTTCGCTAAAGGCGCGGTGCGCACGTACCATTGGTCAGTCAGCATTGGCTCGATAACCACGCCACCACGGTCACCGTAAGGTACGGTTAAATCGTGAGGTTTGACTTCGACCAGTAAACCTAATTGTTCAAATTCAGCGACGATAGCTTTACGAGCTGCGAAACGCTCCATGCCACGGTAGGCTTCTGGAATTTCGCTGCTGTAATCGGTGCATGGGTTGCCGTTAGTGTCGAACACTTCCGCTTCATGACGAACGTTACCATCTAAGTCCATCATGTTGATCATGGTCAGTTGGTGACGTTTACCGACTTCGTAGTCGTTGAAGTCATGGGCTGGGGTGATTTTCACGCAGCCGGTGCCTTTTTCCATATCGGCGTGTTCGTCACCCACGATTGGAATACGGCGATTGACGATTGGCAGAATGATTTCTTTGCCAATTAAATCTTTATAACGTGGATCTTCAGGGTTAACAGCCACACCAGTATCACCCAGCATGGTTTCTGGACGTGTGGTCGCAACCACTAAATAGTCTTTCCCTTCAGCGGTTTTCGCGCCGTCAGCCAGCGGATAACGCAGGTGCCACATAGAACCTTTAACTTCGCGGTTTTCAACTTCCAGGTCAGAAATTGCGGTGTGCAGTTTCGGATCCCAGTTAACCAGACGCTTACCACGATAGATTAAGTTTTCTTTGTACATACGAACGAAAGCTTCTTTAACGGCTTTAGATAAGCCTTCGTCCATGGTGAAGCGTTCGCGATCCCAGTCAACGGAGTCGCCTAAACGGCGCATTTGTTGAGAGATAGTGCCGCCAGATTCTGCTTTCCATTCCCAGATTTTGTCGATGAACGCATCACGACCGTAGTCATGGCGGTTTTTACCTTCTTCAGCCGCAATTTTACGCTCAACCACCATTTGAGTTGCGATACCCGCGTGGTCAGTACCCGTCTGCCATAGGGTATTTTTCCCTTGCATACGCTGATAACGGATCATGGTATCCATAATGGTTTGTTGGAAGGCGTGACCCATATGCAGGCTACCCGTAACGTTCGGTGGTGGGATCACGACGCAGAAACTGTCTTTTGAGGTATCACCGTTCGGGCGGAAGTAACCGCTTTTTTCCCAGTGGGTATACAGGGACTGTTCGATTTCCGCTGGGTTATAAGTTTTATCGAGGGATGGCTCGATCATTGCGTTGTCTGGTTTCTTTTCCATTTTTATCTTTGTGTTCAGTAAGTTGGCGGCGTCGCCATGGTCAAATTGAAGCCGACGCTCCGGTAAATTTTATACCGGTCACGCGCCAACTGTTTTAAAGTTTCATCGATAGGCACGAAGTCTATCACTTCATGGAAAGCCGTTGCAAAATCTGCGAATTGGCTTTGTAAATTAATCAGGATATCGCGAGGTGTATTGCCGCGTTTATTTGGCCAGCAAATTTCGATCGGCGAACCATAACGAGGACCTTCCCCCGCCAAATTGTGAGGTACAAACTGGTGAGGATCCCGTTGCCAAAGCGCCTCATCCATTTTTTCAGCTTGCAGCTGATCCTCGCAGGCAATCAGAACGCGTTTTCCGTTGCGCCATGCCTCTGCAGCAAGTTCACAAGCGAGCCATTCGTGGGCTTCATATTCCGCTTGTGGGGAGGGCTGTTGGAGTTGGTAGAATGTACCTTTTTTCATATACCCGTCTGTACCCGTCATACTTCAATTTGTAGGGGTGTTGGCTGCGCTCTCTCGCCTCGGTCACATACTTATGTAT
>NZ_WLUL01000002.1:0-115353 GCF_009706585.1 Providencia sp. wls1916 | reverse complement strand
CCGAGATGGCGACCCAATCAATTGTAGCTCCTCATGATTCAACCTTTAAAGGCTTTATGAGCAAAGTGGATAATGCGCGGGATTTTTTTGAAGTCCATCTTCCTAATCGCATTAAGCACCTCTGCAATTTTGATACCTTGAAGTTGGCCAGTGCTTCATTTGTGGATAAAACATTGCGCTCTCGTTTCTCGGACATGCTCTATTCCGTTCAAACACTCAGGGGGAAGGGGTATTTTTATTTCTTGGTTGAGCATCAATCTTCCCCCGATAAGCTGATGGGCTGGCGGCTGATGCATTACGCATTTTGCGCAATGAATCAGCATTTGCAGCAAGGGCACCAAACTTTGCCGCTGGTGGTTCCCATCCTGTTTTATCATGGTAATCAATCTCCTTATCCTTACTCCCAGTCATGGACGGATTGCTTTGAGTGGTCTGATTTAGCGCATGATTTGTACTGTAATCCACTGCCATTAGTGGATGTCACGGTGGCAAGCGACGATGAACTTGTGAATCACCGAAAAGTCGCCGCGATGGAGCTAGTTCTCAAACATGCTTCTTTGAAAGATGACCTGATGGTTCTATCAAAGCGCTTAGCGCAGGTAATCAAGGAGAACGAAAACCACCGTGATGACGTTATTTTAATCATCAACTATCTGTTTAGTGTGATGGATACGCCGACATACAAGAAGATAGTCAAAACATTAATAGAGAAAACAGAAGGATATCAGGAGACCGTTATGACAATTGCTGATCGATTAAGAAATGAAGGGCGAGAAGAAGCTCGACAAGAAGAGCAGGAGAAGGCCAAACAACGCACTTATGCCCAAGTTTTGACCAGCTTAAGTTTAGGTTTAAACATTGATGTTATTAGTCAAATTACAGGCTTATCCCCGACAGAAATCGAAGCAATGTATTAATACATAAAGAAAACTGAGTTCAGTGAGAAATTGAACTCAGTCATATTTTTAGTCGAATTTTCTTAGCGAGATTAAGCGTTAGCTAACTGACCTTTTGCTATTACCGATTGACGGTTACGCTCAAGTTCCAATGCGCCTAAGTGGGACAGCACACAGAAGATAATGCAGCAAACAATCCCCCCTAAGAGCAGATAGAAACCTGCATGCCAACCCATACGGTCAACCACGAAACCAAATAAGCTAGTACCTAATGTTGCGCCAAGGATATAGCTCATAAAACCACGTAGGCCGACGGCTGAACCAACTGCGAAGCTTGGCACGATTTCCATTGTTTGTACTGATGCTAAGAACTGAGGCACATAGATTAAGCAACCAACGACTGCTGCAAAGAAGGTGACGACAGCTAATGATTGGCTCTGCCAGTAACCGATGAGGCAGAAGAAAATCAGTGTCATACAAACAATAGCTAACGGCATTCTACGACCTTTAAATAGTTTGTCCGTTAACCAACCAGCTAATAAAGTGGATGGAATCGCTGCCCATTCGAAGAATAAAAATGCAACGCTCATCTGATCTTTAGAGAAGTTTTTCTCTGTCAGCAGGTAGATTGGTAGCCAGCTGATCACGCCGAAACGTACCATATACACAAAGACGTCAACGAAAGAGATATACCACGCATTTTTGTTTTTCAGTACATAGGTACAGAAAATTTGGAAGGCGCTCATATTCTCCGGTGATTGTTCTTTTTGCGCTGAAGTCAGGATCACTTTTTCTTCTGGCATCATTTGGTCAAGCGCAGGTAAACCCTCTTGTTTTGGGGAACCTTTACCTAATACCAACACAATTCCTGCAAATAAAATCGCAATACAAGCGGGAACCATGTAGCTCGCACTTTGCCAGTGCTCAGTGCCTAATACGGCGAAAGCAGCACCGACGATTGGGGCAACAATACCACCACCCACGTTATGAGAAATATTCCAGAATGCACCGATACGGCCACGTTCACGACGCGGGAACCAGTTTGCAATGGTGATAAATGACGGACCCACACCCATGCCTTGGAACATACCATTAAGCACTACAAAACCAACGAATAACCAGAATGCGTTACTAAACCCCATTCCGAAGTTGACAATGGCGCACAGGATCAAACCAAATGCCATAAATGCTTTTGGGCTGGCTTTATCGGCAAGGCTACTCATCACGCCTTTACTGATCCCGTAAGCAATGAGCATACAGCTAGTTAGTAGACCAATTTGGGTGGTACTTAAATCTAAGTTTTCTTTCAAATACGGGGTAGAGAGCGTGAAGTTGTTACGGACAATATAGTAAGCCAAATAACCTAAGAACACGCTGAGTAGTGCTTGAACGCGATAGCGTTTATAGGCGGCAGGAACTTTTTCTGGTGCAATTTGTTTTTTTGCCGTGGCTGGCGTTAAAAATGACAGCATAGGTTCACCTGTGAAATAGAGTAAAAAGAAATTCCCTGATGTTTTTTGTCGTTTTATTTCTGACAGACTCATCATGTTCTTGTTGAAAAAATATCGCAATATGAAGGGTTTGGGTCAAAATTGACCCAATTTTGTATAGTGACGAGTCAAATTGACCCATTCATAAATTAACGGGAATGGATTTCAAAAAACGCGCAACTAAGGGTTGATTTAATCGCGTAACAATGAGAATAAAGCGGGTAAGTTTTGTCGTGTGCTCATAAATCCGAAAAGGGTAAAATTTGTCTCAAATGCACTTTTTGACAAACTCACATTATTGTTACTTTCTTTGATATGAATCACATCTACCCAGGGGATGACTACGCTTATGAGATTAATAACACCAATTCGTCCACTGATAATGCGGCTCTGTTTTTTTATTATCTTGCTAAACAGCGTGGGAATTAGCCATGCGAAAAATGATGAGTTGGTGATAGCGACAACATTCTCACCCGAAGCGACACAAGCGATAGTCACGAATTGGAATGTGCGAGAGGATGCAATACCCATCCGCACGATTAATCGAACCAGTGCCTCATTAGAGCGCTTGTTAGATACCGATGCTTTGGAAAATGTCGATTTAATTCTGACCTCCTCGCCGATGCTGATGCACCATTTGCAGCAGCATAATCGGTTGAGTGCATTGCCGGATATTCCTGAGTATTCCCAGCGCTTAATTCCTGAATCTTTAAAAGGTTCCGTTGCTGCGGTGGCATTTTCTGGATATGGCATTTTGACCAACCGAAAGTGGATGGAGCAAAACAAATTACCCATTCCTAAGACATGGGATGACCTGACAAATAGCCAATATCAAGGCTCGTTACTGATAAGCAGTCCATCTCGTTCTGATACCTATCATTTAATGATTGAGTCGTTATTACAGCAGCGGGGATGGGAAGATGGATGGCGCATTTTACTGGGAATGTCGGGGAATTTAGCCACTGTATCATCACGCAGTTTTGGGGTAGCCGATAAAATCAAAGTGGGGCTAGGTGGGGCTGCACCGATTATTGATAACTACGCGAATGTGCTATTAGCTGACCCTGAACTCGAGTTTCACTATCTGCCTGATTCAGCCACATCGCCGACGTTTATTGCGATCACTCGCCATAGTTTAGCGCCAGAGAATGCGCGAAAGCTGATTGATTTTTTACTCAGTGAACAAGGGCAAAAAGTGTTTGCAGACAGCAGCACAGGGAAATACCCAGTTACTCCTCTTGAGGATGACAACCCTCGAAAAGCGCAGCAAAGCCAGCTATTAGATTCGCCTAAACCGCTGGATGTCCAGTTGGTATTACAGCGCCAGCGATTAGTTCAACAACTGTTTGATGCGGCGATCACGTTTCGTTTAACGGAATCGAAAGATGCTTGGCGTGCGGTGTATATGGCGGAAGCTAAGCTAAAGCACTCTTTACCAGAGGTTCGAGCGCTACTGACGGCGATGCCAGTCAGTGCGAAAGAAAGTGAAGATCCTGCTTATTATTCGCGTTTTGAAGATAATCGCAAAGCGGAAGAGGAATATATGCGCTGGCAGCATTTCTTTCAGGAACAGCAACGTCAAGCCATCAGTGTATTGGAAGCGATTAAATGAAAACATCGATAGTGAAATTGATGGGGCGCTTCAGTATTACGGCTATTTTACGTGGCGCCTTTATCGCGGGCGCTTTGATGACACTGATCGTCAGTTGCGTCAGCTTATATGCATGGCAAGAGCAAAATAAGCAGATCCGCTACGCACTTGGAGACTATTTTCCCAAAATGCAGGCTTCATTTTTGATTGAAGGGCAGCTAAATACCTTAGTCAATGAATTGAACGAATTTTTAAAAGCGCCAAATACAGCGACGAGATTACAACCACGCAATCAGATCACCGCACATTTAGCGCAAATAGCCGCTTTTAATCAGCAATTGAATGGGCAGGATCAACAGCAAATCTCTGTCATTTTGACCCAAAGTCAGGATCTTTTACAGCGCTTGGATAAGGCACTATATGCCCTGTTTTTAGCACGGGAAAAAATTAATACATTATCTTCTCGGATCAACTGGTTACATGACGATTTTAGTACGGAGCTCAACTCGTTATCGCAAGATATTAGCCTACAACAAGGCTCTTTACTGGACAAAATTGAGCAAGATCCTCTTCAAGCCAAAGGGTTACAAAGTCGGCTACGTAACGTGCAAGGAGAGTTGCAGTTAATTTATACACTGGCGCGTTTGGAAGAGCAGATCACCAATATTTTGACGGGGCGCTTGAAGGATATTCAAGGGGATGATGCTTTTGATGAGCCCATCGATGTTAACGGCTATGCCCGTTATTTAGGGTACTTAAAAACGAATTTAGCTGCCAATGAAGAGGCGTTGAATTTATATCCAAGTTCAGTGACGCTGCGTCAAACCATCGATGAGTTGTTAGATATCGGTCTTTCGGATAACCAAATGCTTGAAGTCCTGCAAAATTATCAAACGGCGAAAAGAGCCTTAAATGAAGCGACGACCGAAAAAGAGCGAATTTTGGCTGATTTTCGCTCTCAGCTTGATTTGCAACTTGGGAGCAGCCACTTTCAGCTACAAACGCTAAACCAGCGTTTAGCGAACATTATGTCGTGGAGTGGCACAATTATTATTATTACCGCAGGGTTGGCATTACTGTTGGTATTGCTGTTCAATATGCTGTTTATTCGTCCTCGTTTGGTCAAACGTTTTACCGCATTAAACCAAGCAGTGGCTCGGATCAGTATTGGGGATTTGACGACCCATATTCCTGTCGAAGGTCGTGATGAGTTAGGGCGAATTGGCACGCTGTTACAGCGCAGTATTGCTCAAATCAATCAACAGAAAACCCAGCTAGAACAAGAGATTGCAGAACGTAAGGCAATAGAGGAAAACTTACGAACTACGCAAAACGAGCTGATCCAAACGGCAAAACTCGCCGTCGTGGGGCAGACGATGACCACCTTAGCTCACGAAATTAACCAACCGCTAAATGCGCTCTCTATGCACCTGTTTATGGCGAAAAAAGGGTTGCCAGAGCAAGATAATGACACCTCGTTGATGGCGATAAATAAGTCAGAGCAACTTGTGGCTCGAATGGATGGCATTGTGCGCTCACTGCGTCAATTCGCTCGTAAGCGTGATGATAATGAGCAATTACAACCTGTGAATTTACGCCAATCAATTCAAAGCGCTTGGGATGTTCTGAAGCTTCAACATAAAACCCGCAAAGTGATATTAAGTTATCCAGATATATTGCCTAAGGTGCTGGGAGATGAAATTGGTATTCAGCAGGTGTTGGTTAACTTGCTCTCTAACGCGCTTGATGCCAGCCCCACAGAAGCAGAAATCACCGTTGATTACAGTGAAACCGCGGATAAGTTGCTGTTGACCTTGTGTGATAACGGGACGGGTTGGCCATTGCATTTAGCGGATACATTAATGAAACCCTTTACGACAAGCAAAGAGATTGGGCTGGGGGTTGGGTTATCCATTAGCCAATCGATTATGCAGCAAATTGGTGGCGAGTTGAGAATCGCTTCTACACTGCGTGGAAATGGGTGTGTAATTTTAGAATTTAAAAAGGTACTTGAAGATGCTTGATGACAACCATGACATATTGCTGATTGATGATGATAAAGATGTATTGGAAGCGTATTGTCTGCTACTCGAACAAGCAGGGTACCGAGTTTATGCATGTGATAACCCATTGACAGCAAAAGAGTTAGTTCACCGCGATTGGTGCGGCATTGTTCTTAGCGATGTGTGTATGCCGGAATGTTCGGGCATCGAGCTGATGACACTATTTCTCGCTAAAGACAAACATCTCCCTGTGGTTTTGATCACCGGGCATGGGGATGTACCAATGGCGGTGGAAGCAGTCAAAATGGGGGCATGGGATTTTCTACAAAAACCCATTAACCCAGAATATCTTTTAGAGCAAGTTGCCAAAGCGCTGGCGGCACGGAAACAGCGTGTATTGCAGCGCCGGTGGGGCAAAAACCAATTGATGCTCAATTTTGTAGGGAGCAGTGAGTGGTCTTTACAAGTTCGCGGGCAGCTTCAAGGGTTATCGGAAACCCTTGCCGCAGTGTTCTTACAAGGAGAGTTAGGTAGTGGTCGCACTTACTTAGCGCGCTATCTGCATCAAATTAGCACACCACAGCAAGCGCCATTGGTGATCAAAACATTATTAAATGAGCAAGAAGTTCCTGTTGAAGCATGGGTCTCTGAGGCGCGCTCAGGCACATTGGTGATTAAGAATATTGAGTTACTCCCTGTGAACCAACAGCGTTATTTGGTTCAGCATTTACAGCAAGACCAACGGGAATTTCGCTTGATTGGGATCTCGGATCAGCCGCTGCTTACTTTGACTAAACAGCAGCAGATTATTGCAGAGCTTTATTATTATTTTTCATTAACTCAGGTGAATTGCTTACCGTTATCCCTGCGTAAAGCGGATATTCCGGTTTTATTCCAACACTATTTAGAGCTGGCTTGTACTCGATTGAATCAGAAATTGCCTGAACTGGATGAGTCTTTTATCAAAAAACTGAGTCGTCGTCATTGGCCTGGAAATGTAACGGAGTTAGCCAACGCAGCGGAGCTGTACGCGGTTGGCATTATGCCAATGGGGGAGACAGCGAATCCGTTATTAACGTCGGTAGCGCCAACGGCATTAGATCAACAAATTGAAAATTATGAACGGCAGATTATTACGGAAGCTCTGAATATTCATCAAGGACGAATTAACGATGTGTCGGAATATCTGCAAATGCCACGGAAAAAACTCTATTTACGGATGAAAAAGTACGGATTAGACAAGCACCATTATCGGACTTAAATTATTGGAGATAAATAGAGAGAAAGTTGCAGGGATTGACCTGCAACTTAAAATTTCAGTGAATTACAGAAGGGGAATGGTCTCTTCGATGGCTTTCAGCAGTAAGTTTCTATCGTGGCGATAAGGAATATCATCAGCCTCTAATACTCGCTGAGTCACTTTGCGTTCTTGGCGGATTGTCGTGACATCGGTGCGTGGCCCTACAATCACCGCATCGATTTTCTTGCGCCCAATATAACGCTCCATCATGACTAGTTTTTCAGGAAGTGTGAGGCTGGCAGCGGAGGTGCTAATTTCCTTCCCTAAATTACCGATATACACCATCGGCGCTTGGCTCTCTTTCAGGGCGCAGGCGATATCATCGAGTAATAACAGGGGCATTAAGCTGGTAAAAAAACTTCCGGGGCCGATTAAAATCAAATCTGCTCGATGGATAGCATCAAGGGCTTCGCTGGTCGCTTTAACGGGAGGGTATAAACGCAATTCTTGCGGTAACTCCTGCAAAGCATCCACGTTAACTTCACCGTAGACTTCATTTCCCATATCATCAATAGCCATCAGGTCTACCGGTGATTCAGACATCGGGATTAATTGCGCATCCACTTTCAGCATATTGCGGATTAAATTGATGGCTTCAGGTGGGCGAACACTTAAATGGTCAAGGGATTTCAGCATTAGATTACCGAGATTATGTCCTGATAATTCCCCTGTACCTGCAAATCGATATTCAAACATCTTAGAGGCAATAGATGGCTCAGTAATCAACTGATTCAAGCAATTACGCATATCACCCCAAGCAATTCCTCCTTCAGAGCGACGAATTCGCCCTGTAGAGCCACCATTATCCGTGGTGGTGACAATGCCAGTTAAACGGGAGCCTAAAGATGAGAGAGAAGACATCACTCGACCAAGTCCATGTCCGCCCCCAAGGGCGACGACGTGATTAAGATTTGTCAAACTACGGTTTGGCATAGTGTTCCTATTTAAACAATCAATCTATTTAAACTGTCAATCTAGCTAAATTATCAATCTAGAATCAGTGCTAAAACAAAATTGGCGCTAATCTATCATAAAACACCATCTGAAGTTTACTTGCTGTGATAAAAAACAACAAAAGAGAATATTCTCGATCGGTATCACAAATTTCTTGATTATGTAGCTAAGCGTAATTAACTAGAACGGTATGAAAATAAAGGATATAGATGGGAGATTATCAACGCTTTCTATAATCAGATTAAATAGCGCTGTTTATTGCGGGGTAACAGGAATTAATATTTTTTGAACTCGCGGAATTTAAGTGCGTATTTTACCCTCTAGGTGTCATTTTGATTCATTTCGATAATGATTCGATGGTGATGTAGTCATTTCAGTAATTCGAGACATCATATTTATGGATTCTTAGGGTTATCTATCAAAAAACGCGGGATAAAACTGATCTACAACAAACAATGTGCACAGAATTAACCTCATTTTGACGAGATATTGACAGATAGGCGTTTATCATCACATGGAAATAGCAAAAAATTATCCGTAATAATAAGGACTTCTGAGCATAGCGGTTGTTTTCTGTAAGTCGTTGTATATTAAGTTATATATCGTTTTTGGATTCGCTTTTTCATTTGCAATGGGCTAAAATCCTTACAGAAAATAAGTGAACCCAGTGATGAGTGTCTTAACTCTTTAGGCTTAATCAGCTCACGGGGTTCCAGATAAAACTCCTAGCCTTTGTGTCTAAGTTCTCCTGAATATGATGCTCTGGCCGTGACCTTGAGTCACCAGGGTGCAAGATAGAAATGTCTGCATCTCCCGTATTTGGAAAGGTGTGAATATGCAGCAACTTGTCGATCAATTTGACCGAAAATTTTACTATCTTCGTTTATCTATCACTGATGTTTGCAACTTTCGTTGCACATATTGCCTGCCTGATGGCTACAAACCGAGTGGTCGCCATGAATTTCTGACGCTTGATGAAATCCGTCGAGTGAGCCGCGCTTTTGCTGAGTTAGGGACTGAAAAAGTCCGTATCACTGGCGGTGAGCCAACGATGCGTAAAGATTTCACCGATATCATCGCCGCTATCAAAGAAAATAACTCCATCAAAAAAATCGCCGTAACAACCAATGGTTATCGGATGGCTCGTGATGTGCAAGCATGGCGAGATGCTGGTTTGAATGCAGTAAACGTGAGTGTGGATAGCCTTGACCCTCGCCAATTTGCGGCGATCACTGGGCAAGATAAATTTTTCCAAGTCATGAAAGGGATTGATGCTGCATTTGATGCTGGCTTCGAAAAAGTTAAAGTCAATGCGGTCTTGATGAAAAACGTCAATGATATCGCCCTCAAATCTTTCCTCAATTGGATCAAACACCGTCCAATTCAACTGCGTTTTATTGAACTCATGGAAACAGGGGAAGGCAGCAGCCTATTCCAACGTTACCATGTGTCTGGTGAAACCGTTCGTGATCGCCTTATCGCAGAAGGCTGGTATATGCAGCCACGTTCTCGTAGCGACGGTCCCGCCCAAGTCTTTAGTCACCCTGATTACCAAGGGGAAATTGGGCTGATCATGCCGTACGAGAAGGATTTTTGCCAAAGCTGCAACCGTCTCAGGGTCTCTTCTTTAGGCAATCTGCATTTGTGTTTATTTGGTGAAAATGGCATTCCACTGCGTGATTTACTGGGCGATGAAAACCAGAATGAAGCCCTAAAAGCACGTATCCAGAGTGGCTTAATGTCTAAGCGAGAAACCCATTTCCTTCACCAAGGCGACAGCGGGATCACCCCGAATCTTTCCGTTATCGGCGGTTAATAACTTTTTGATTTTCAGGAGTAATTATGTCCCAACTGACCCACCTCAATGCGTCGGGCGAGGCGCACATGGTTGATGTATCAGCCAAAGCGGAAACCGTCCGTGAAGCACGCGCAGAAGCGTTTGTGACGATGAACCCAGAAACTTTAGCCATGATTGTGGATGGCAGTCACCATAAAGGGGATGTCTTTGCGACGGCACGTATCGCTGGGATCCAAGCAGCAAAAAATACGTGGCAGTTGATCCCGCTGTGCCATCCTTTGCTACTGACCAAAGTGGAAGTCACCCTAGAAGCTGAGCAAGCCCATAACCGTGTACGCATCGAAACTTGTTGCCGATTAACAGGGAAAACGGGTGTCGAAATGGAAGCGTTAACGGCGGCTTCTGTCGCAGCATTAACTATCTACGACATGTGCAAAGCGGTACAAAAAGATATGGTTATTGGGCCTGTGCGTTTATTAGAAAAAACGGGCGGAAAGTCCGGTCATTTTAAGGTGGAAGCATGATCACTGTCCTCTTTTTTGCTCAAGTTCGTGAGTTAGTTGGCACTGACCGCTTAGAGTTAGCAGCGGAGTACCCAACCGTAGAATCTTTGCGCCAAGCATTAACTCAAAAAGGTGATCGCTGGGCGCTGGCTTTGGAAGATGGCAAATTATTAGCTGCGGTTAATCAATCGTTTGTTTCTGCGGACCATCCCCTGAATGCGGGCGATGAAGTGGCTTTCTTCCCACCAGTTACAGGGGGATGACCATGGACAATACCCATATTGCGGTACAAACCGAGAATTTTAGTGTTGGCGAGCAGTATGCGTGGCTTGCTGAATGTGACAGTGATGGCGCCGTAGTGACATTCACAGGTAAAGTCCGTAATCATAATTTAGGGGACAGCGTAGCGGCATTGACTCTCGAACACTACCCTGGAATGACAGAAAAAGCCTTAGCGGACATTGTGATGCAATCTCGCGAGCGCTGGCCACTGCAACGCGTGAGTGTGATCCACCGGATAGGTACCTTACAACCCGGTGAAGAAATTGTATTCGTAGGCGTGACCAGCGCACATCGCAATGCAGCATTCCAAGCGGCTGAATTTATAATGGATTACCTGAAAACCAAAGCACCATTCTGGAAAAAAGAGTCTCTCCCTGATAATGAACGCTGGGTGGAAGCCAAAGAGAGTGATGAAGCTTCTGCAAACCGTTGGTAGTCTTAAACTGTTACGCGGAAAATGCGAATAAGCCGAATGGTAATGTCAAAATATTGTGATAAACTTTGGAACAAATTTGTCCGATCACAGTAAGGATTACTCTGTTGGTGGTTTTGCTGGGTCGATTTTTCTTAAAATGGAAGGGTAACCATCATGGGTCAATTTGATCAACGTAATGATTCTCTTGTCCAGAATGCCAGCACTGGCGTTCAGGCATTTATGTCGCAAGTCTACGGTTGGATGACCGTCGGGTTATTACTGACAGCTTTTGTTGCTTGGTACTCCTTAAGCAGCGGTCTGTTTTTCACTATCGCAACTAACAAAGTTCTGTTCTTTGGAATGATCATCGCTGAACTTGGTTTAGTGATGGGGCTGTCTTTCTTACTGCCTAAAATGAGCGGTGCGATTGCAACTGGGATGTTTATGCTCTACGCATTACTGACTGGTTTAACTATCTCCGTTATTTTAGCGGTTTATACTGGTGAGTCTGTTGTTGGGACGTTTATCATTACCGCAGTGATGTTCGGCGCGTTAAGCTTCTACGGTTACACGACTAAGCGTAGCTTAACAGGGATGGGTAACTTCCTGTTTATGGCGCTGATTGGTCTGGTTGTCGCTT
The DNA here is from genome assembly GCF_009706585.1 of Providencia sp. wls1916. Taxonomy (NCBI): domain Bacteria; kingdom Pseudomonadati; phylum Pseudomonadota; class Gammaproteobacteria; order Enterobacterales; family Morganellaceae; genus Providencia; species Providencia sp. wls1916. The sequence continues at coordinate 103,481 of NZ_WLUL01000002.1, read as the reverse complement.
CTCTGGTTAATATCTGGCTGCAAAGCTCTATGATGTACTGGGTGATCACTTACGGTGGTGTATTACTGTTTGCTGCATTAACTGCTTATGACACTCAAAAACTCAAAGAGATGGGTGAGCAAATCAACCAAGATGACAGAGAAAATATGCGTAAGTACTCCATTATGGGTGCGTTATCTCTGTACTTAGATTTCATCAACCTGTTCCTAATGTTACTACGTATTTTCGGTGACCGCCGTTAATTACTAATCAAGCTGATTGAAAATATGAAACCCCGCAATAAGTTAATTGTTGCGGGGTTTTTTTATGGTTCTTATCTGGCAGTTAAGCGATTTTTTTGCGAAATAAGTAATAAGCCAGAGAGCTGGTTACCAGGAAGATAATCAGAAGAGGCCATAAGCTATGAAATACCACGGAAAAATCAGCATCTTTAAGGTAAATCTGCTTAGTGATATCCGTAAAGTGGCGGATGGGATTCACCCACGTAATATCCTGTAGCCAAACGGGCATATTCTCGACGGGAGAGATATAACCGGATAGCAACACTGCGGGCATCATAAACACAAACACGCCAATAAACGCTTGCTGCTGAGTTGAGCACAATGCGGAGATGAGCAGACCAAATCCCACGAGTGATAAACCATAAAAAATCATCGTGCCATAGAACAGCAATAGTGAACCGGCGAACGGGATTTTGTAGCAAAAAATCCCAATCACTAGCACCAATGTTGCTTGTGCAGTGGCGACGACTAAGGCAGGAATCGCTTTGCCAATAAAGATTTGCCATGTGGTTAGCGGCGAAACTAATAGTTGGTCGAGGGTTCCTTGTTCTCGTTCTCTTGCAATAGACAACGAGGTGACGATTAGCACTCCTATCGTCGTAATCAATGCCACTAATGATGGCACAATAAACCACTTATAGTCTAAGTTTGGGTTGTACCAGTTGCGAACAATCAGTTCACTGTTATTGGGCAGTACTTGGGTTTGTGTGAGCTCCTGCTGATATTGCATGACTATCTGTTCAATGTAATTAGCCGCTATTTGGGAGCTATTTGAGTTTCGTCCATCCAATAGCAACATCATATTTGCGGTATGATGGCTGGCGATATCAGCGCTGAAATTTTGATTAAAACGGACGACTAACAAGGCTTTACGGTTATCTAGCGTTTCTCGAATCTCAGGTTCATTTTTCAGTAACAGCACATGGGAAAATGCACTGGCTTTTGCTAAGCGTTGAGTGAGTTCAATCGAATGCTCGCCATTATCTTGGTCAAAAATGGCAATGGTGGTGTTAGTGACTTCTAAGGTCGCCGCCAGTGGGAAGAGGATCATTTGGAAAATGACAGGCATGATTAAAATAATTCGCGTCTGTTTTTCCTGCAATAGTGATTGCAACTCTTTCATAATTAAGGTGTAAAGACGATAAAACATAGTTCACCTCAATCCAAACGGCGACGCGTTTTCAGCGCCGTTAAGCCAATGAATAATATCGCTGAAGCAATCAGCAATAAGAAATCGGTGAGTAACACCCAATAGATATCTCCCGCTAAAAATAAGGTTTGTAAGCTGCTGACAAAGTAGCGAGCGGGAATGAAGTAAGTCACTACTTGAATAAATACTGGCATGCTATCAATTTCAAAAATAAACCCTGAAAGCATAATGGCAGGTAAAAAGGCCGCATTCAGCGCCACCATCGCCGCATTGAACTGATTGCGGGTAATGGTTGAAATCAGTAATCCCATTCCTAATGCGGTGGCCAAATAGAGGCTGGTTATCACAAATAAAATCAATAAAGAGCCACGATAAGGAATATCGAGCACGAAGGTCGTCACCAACATACACAGCACCATGACGAACGATCCAAGAATTTGATAGGGCAATAATTTGGAAAGCAGTAATTCAGTGCGAGTGATTTGGGTGGAAAGCAGTGCTTCCATGGTGCCCCGTTCCCATTCTCGGGCTATCACCAGTGAAGTTAAAATGGCACCTACGACGGTCATAATGATGCTAATGGCGCCTGGAATAATAAAATGTTGGCTGAGTGCCGCTTCGTTAAACCAATAGCGCATATTGAGTTCGATAAGCGGGTCGGTGGGATAACCTTGATTTTCACCTTGTTGGATAAGCCATGTATGCCAAACCCCTTTGGTGTAGGCTTGCACAAAATTGGCGGTATTGGGTTCACTTCCATCGGTGATCACTTGGATTGCCGCATGTCCATCAAGGCGAGAAAGTTGCTCTGCAAAATTGACGGGGATCACCACAATGCCGCGAATTTCGCCCGCTTGCATTTTATTAATCAATAAATTGCGATTATCGCTAATGGTGGCATCAATAAAGGGAGAGCCGGTAAAGGTATCGACTAATTCACGAGCGGGTTGGCTTTGTTGATCCATTAGGATACCCACTCGTAATTTACTGGAGTCTAGATTGATCCCATAACCGAAAATAAATAGCAGCATCAGTGGGATAACAATGGCTATTAAGGAGCTACTGGGGTCTCGAACTATCTGCTTACTTTCCTTCCAACAGAGGGCTTTCAGCCTGCGCCATGAAAAACCAGAGGCGGTTGTCTTCATTGTGCCTCCCGCTGTTTATCGTAGTTGAAAATTAATTCAATAAAGGCATCTTCCATGGATGGATTCGGATTTTCTGTGCTGGCGACCTGTTTTTTTAGCTCATCTGGAGTGCCTGCGGCAATAATTTTTCCGTGATAAACCAACCCGATACGATCGCAATATTCCGCTTCATCCATAAAGTGGGTGGTGACCATGACGGTGACCCCCTTGTCTACCATACCATTAATGTGTAGCCAAAATTCTCGCCGAGTTAGCGGGTCAACTCCCGAAGTGGGTTCATCTAAAAACAGGATATCCGGTTCATGCATCAGTGAGCAGGCGAGGGCAAGGCGCTGCTTATAACCTAGCGGAAGTGAGTCAGTAATCTGGCTGATAATGGGAGTAAAATTAAACGCGTTGATCATCTCCTGCATTTTGGTGGCTTGTTGTTTATGATGCAAACCGTATACACCGGAGAAAAATTTTAAGTTTTGCCCAACTTTGAGGTTGCCGTAGAGGGAAAATTTTTGTGCCATATACCCAAGGTGCTGACGGGCTTTGTTTGAACTGGTTTTTAAATCCATACCAAGCACCAGAGCTTGTCCATCCGTGGGTTTCATTAATCCACACATCATCTTAAAGGTAGTGGATTTGCCTGCGCCGTTAGGCCCTAATAATCCAAAAATTTCACCCCGTTTTACCTGAAAGTTAACGGTATCCGTCGCGGCAAAATCCCCGAATTTTTTGGTCAGGTTGCGGGCTTCAATGACGGTTTCATTGGGAGCGGGTGGAATTTGTGGCACGATAGCTGCGAGTTCAGAACGATGGGATGGTCCGCCACCTAAAAGGTCGATAAACGCATCTTCAAAGCGTGGCTGGGCTTCAATCAGCGTTTGATCTCTCATATTTAACGCATTAAGTAAATTCTCTTGGGATGCATGAGGTTTTAAAATTAAGCGAATATAGCGCCCTTGGATCACGCCATCGGTGGTTTCGGGTAACACTAAGGCATTTTGTAGAATGGTGCGTTTTTGTGTTGGGGGAACATCGAGTAAAAATGAGCGTCCCGCCATCTTTTGGGTGAGTTGCTCGGGTTTTCCGCTATACAGAAGTTTGCCTTCATTGAGTAGTAGCACCTCTTTGCACTGCTCTGCTTCATCCAGATACGATGTGCTCCAGAGGATCAACATACCATCGTCAGCAAGGGTGTGCACCATTTGCCAAAGTTCTCGCCTAGCAATAGGATCTACGCCGACACCCGGCTCATCCAGCAGTAAAACTTTCGGCTTACCTAATAGCGTGCAGGCGAGTCCCAATTTTTGTTTCATTCCCCCTGAAAGCTTACCGGCAAGGCGAGCAGTAAATGGGGCTAGGCTAGTAAATGCGAGTAATTGTTTATAAGTTTGTTGGCGCTCTTCACCAATAACGCCGCGCAGATCGGCATATAAATCAAGATTTTCTTGAACCGTTAAATCTTCATATAAACCGAATTTTTGCGGCATATAACCGAGGTTTGCCCGCACTTCGATACTGTCTTTAATAGGGTCTAATCCCATTAAGTGGATTTGCCCTGAATCGGGTTTGAGTAGCCCCGCCAGCATGCGCATTAGCGTCGTTTTCCCTGCACCATCGGGGCCGACTAACCCCGTCACGGAGCCGCCGTGAATTTCGGTAGTTAGGCTTTCAACCGCAGGGTTATTTAGCCCAACAAAGCGTTTTTCGACGTTTATTAATGAAATCACGCTGTTCGATGAGTGAATATCTTGCTGAGCCATAATGCGCCCTATTGCTGAGGTGTCGCAAATTCAACGGTGACAGGCATTCCTTGACGCAGTTTATCGTTAGGATCATCGACAATAATTCGTAATCGATAGACTAAGTCGGTACGTAAATCCGGTGTTTGTACACTTTTTGGGGTAAATTCGGCCGTAGGGGAGACAAAACCAATCGTACCATGGTAAGGGGTATTGGGCTGGCTATCCGTAAAGAGTAAGACTTTACTACCAGGAACCGCATCACCTAAATGAGCTTCACTCACATAGGCTCGCACCCAAACAGGGTGAGTTAATGTCACGCTAAAAACGGTATTACCTGCACCAATGATGGTGCCAGGTTCGATGGCACGAGTCAGGATTGTGCCGTCAGATGGGGCGATAAGCTGGGTGTCTGAGAGATCAAGCTCAGCTTGAGCAACGGCAGCTTCTGCTTGTAGCCATTCCCCTCGGGCTGCTGCTATCTCTTCTTGGCGAAATCCGCTCTGATATTGGTTGAGTTTATCTTGGGAAGCTTTTAATGCGGCAAGCGTTTGATTTCGATTGTTTTTGGCATTATCTAAGTCATTGGCAGAAATCAGTTTTTGTGCCGCTAAACCTTGCTGACGTTTGTAAAAATTATCCGCATATTGCCAAGCGGCTTGACGCTGAGCGACTTCAGATTCGACTTGAGCAATTTCTTGTGTCCGGTAGCCTTTCTCTTTGAGTGCTAACTGTGCTTTAGCGCTATCTCGCAGCCCTTTAGCTTTATTTAACGCGTTGATGTACGGCGCATCATCCAATTTACCAAGTCGTTGCCCAGCAGTGACTTTCGCCCCTTCATCAACATCTAAAGAGGCGAGTTTACCATTGACTCGAAAACTAAGGTTAACTGTGCGCACATCCACATTCCCGTATAAGGCGAATGTCTTATCCTTAAGTGACTGATAATAATAGCCTCCAGCAATAGTGGCAATCAGCATGATAAGCAGTAATATAACCAATGCACGGCGTTTTGTGTTCATAGCTAACCTTAGTGACGGATAAAAACATTACTCAGGATTATGATTTAATTTAATCCATATATCATATCACTTTTCTGCTAGTTGGCGATGGCGTAACCCCAATAATAAAATGTCGATATGCTCAATAAGAACCTGATTAATAATTTTAAATTCGCTTTCGTTGATGTGCTTCCAACCGGTTTGTCTGAGTAAGGTTTCTCGCGCAATGCGGAATGAGAGGGTTTCACCTAAAATGGCGTGCGTGTGGATCAAGGTCGCTAGATTATTAGGGTCGGCGCCGATATAAATAGAAATTAAGCGATTGAGCCGTGAGTGAATGGGTCCTAACGCTTGTTCGTGGATCAATCCATACGCTTCGGTTGGGTTCAGCTGCTCGCGAGCTAGAATGCGCGAGAAGCTTAAGTTTTCTTTTTTAAGTTGGAAAAAATTGTACGAAATAATGGTTTTTTTCAGTAATTCGAGCGCTTCTTCAGGAATTTGTGACTCTGCGGGTTGGCTAATAAAGTTATCTATTTGAGTGATAGTTTCAGCGAAACTCTCTTTGATATTATTGGCAATTTGCTGAGCAACCGCGAGATATAACCCTTCTTTAGATCCGAAATAATAGGAAATAGCTGCGATATTTTGCCCAGATGCTTGGGCAATTTGGCGGGTGGTTGCCCCGTCGATACCTTGTTCTCCATAAACATCGGCAGCGGCGAGAAGAAGTTGGAGTTTGGCGCTCTCTCCGCGTAATGTTGGCGACGAATTTGTGTTCATAAACATTCCTTTTGATTCAGAATTAAATAATTTTTAGCATGCTCTTAGTTGGCATTTATTCATTGTGCAGGATGAAAACGGATGTATCTTTAGTTTTGTGTACGTATATATACTATATAAAGCAGATTTTGTATTAGTTTATTCATCAATCTAAATTAATATATTTATCACGGTCAAATGATGGTAGAATTTTTGCGTGTCGCATGGCAGTTTGCGCTTTTCTTCTATTGAATATCGAATCTTCCCCCCTAGAGCTGCCCAGTAAATTGAAGCGGTGGAGCCCGGAGTAATTAATTTGACTAGTTTTTCTGACCTCGCGTTAAACGAGGAAATCTTGCGTGCCATTAATGAATTAGGCTATGAAAGTCCTACGCCTATTCAACAACAAGCTATTCCTGCTGTTTTAGCGGGCAAAGACCTATTAGCCAGCGCTCAAACAGGTACGGGTAAAACAGCGGGTTTTACTTTACCTATTTTGCAAAAGCTGGTGGACAATCCACGCGGTAATAACCGTCGTCCTATTCGCGCATTGATTTTAACCCCGACCCGTGAACTTGCGGCTCAAGTGGCTGAAAATGTAAAAGAATATAGCCGTCATTTGAGAATTCGTTCATTTGTTGTGTTCGGTGGCGTCAGTATTAACCCGCAAATGATGAAACTGCGTGGTGGTGTGGATGTGTTGATCGCAACACCGGGTCGTTTATTGGACTTGGAACATCAAAACGCGGTGGATTTATCGCAGGTTGAAGTTTTCGTCTTGGATGAAGCTGACCGTATGTTAGATATGGGCTTTATTCACGATATTCGCCGTGTGATCACGAAATTACCTAAAAAGCGCCAAAATCTCCTGTTCTCCGCGACGTTCTCTGATGAGATCAAACAGTTGGCGAGCAAGTTATTGAACAATCCAGTTTCCATTGAAGTGGCTCCGCGCAACTCAGCTTCTGAGCAAGTAACGCAGTATGTTCATTTAGTGGATAAAAAACGTAAAGCTGAGTTACTCTCGTTTATGATTGGGCGTGAAAACTGGCAGCAAGTTCTGGTATTTACGCGTACCAAACATGGCGCTAACCGCTTAGCTGAGCACTTAAACAAAGATGGTGTCAAAGCGGCGGCGATTCATGGTAATAAGAGCCAAGGCGCTCGTACCCGTGCTTTAGCTGATTTTAAATCCGGGGATATCCGTGTCTTAGTGGCGACAGATATTGCGGCTCGCGGCTTAGATATTGAACAGCTACCTTATGTGGTTAACTTTGAGCTGCCTAATGTGGCGGAAGATTATGTTCACCGTATTGGTCGTACTGGACGTGCGGAAGCCACGGGTATGGCGGTATCTTTGGTGTGTATCGATGAAGCGAAACTGCTTAAAGATATTGAGAAATTATTGAAAAAATCCATCCCACAGATGGAGATTGAAGGCTACGAGCCAGACCCATCAATCAAAGCTGAGCCGATCCAAAAGCCTTCTCAGCGTAATGATCGTCGTGGTTCTGATAGTCGCCGCGGGTCTGATAACCGTCGTGGTTCTGACAACCGCCGTAGTTCTGAGGATAGCCGCGGTGAGCGCAGCAATCATTCAGGCCACAATAGTAATAAAGGTCCGAGCCGTCCTCGTCGTCAAAATGCGAATTCCGAGAAAGGTCAGTCTGAATCCACTTCAGGTTCACCGTGGAAAAATGCACAAAAACGCGTTAGACAAGGGCGTAGTGATAGCTAATGCGTGTGCTACTCGCCCCGATGGAAGGGGTACTCGATTCTCTGGTTCGCCGATTATTGAGTGAGGTGAACGACTACGACTTGTGCATTACTGAGTTTGTGCGAGTTGTCGATACTTTGTTGCCGGCAAAAACGTTTTATCGGTTATGCCCGGAATTGCAACAAGGTAGCCGGACGCCATCGGGAACGTTAGTGCGGGTGCAGCTATTAGGGCAACATCCTGAGTGGTTGGCTGAAAATGCCAACCGCGCAATTGAATTAGGCTCTTGGGGCGTCGATCTCAATTGCGGTTGTCCATCAAAAACGGTAAATGGCAGCGGTGGCGGTGCGACGTTATTGAAGCAGCCAGAGCTTATCTATCACGCCGCTAAAGCTATGCGAGCGGCTGTACCGAAAGATTTACCCGTTTCTGTGAAAGTCCGTTTGGGTTGGGATAGCAGCCAATTTGCTCATGAAATTGCGGATGCTGTACAGCAAGCCGGGGCGACCGAACTGACGGTTCATGGGCGCACAAAGGAAGATGGCTATAAAGCGGAATGTATTAACTGGCAGGCGATTGGTGAGCTTCGTCAGAAACTGTCGATTCCGGTGATTGCCAATGGCGAAATCTGGGATTATGAAAGTGCTAAACGCTGTATGGAAATCACTGGGTGCGATTCGATTATGATTGGTCGAGGTGCTTTAAATACGCCGAATTTGAGCCGTGTGATCAAACACAATGTCGCGAAGATGCCTTGGGAACAGGTCGGGAAAATACTCTTTAAATATACGGAACTAGAAAAACTGGGTGATACAGGGCATTACCACGCAGCTCGTATCAAACAATGGCTGAGTTATTTACGTAAAGAGTACCAGCAAGCGGATGAACTGTTTTCTCAAGTGAGAGCGTTGAAAACGGCGGAGCAAATAGCGGATGTTATTGCGCTACATGTGGAGCAGCTTTCTGTCGTATCATCTTAACATGATGAAATTTGCCAAAATTTGAGATTAGGTCTTTAATTACTATGTATGGTGGTGACTAGTATGGTGGTGATTAATTCAAAATATTGTCATTACCGTATGTCATGATTAAAGAGTCTATATCGTGTAACAAAGTTATTGTGCTAGGAAATTTAGAGCAACAGAGATATTGGAGGCCTCAAATGGGCGTTATTGCTTGGATTATCTTTGGTTTAATCGCAGGTGTTTTAGCTAAATGGTTAATGCCTGGAACCTATCAAATGGGTTTTATCATGACGACTGTATTGGGGATCGTCGGGGCGGTTGTCGGGGGATACATCAGCACATTCTTTGGTAAAGGCAAGGTGGATGGCTTTAACTTCGGTAGTTTTGTTGTTGCCGTGATCGGCGCCATTGTCGTGCTATTCCTTGCGGGAATGTTTATTAAGTAGCATTTCTCAAATAGTTATCTTGAGGAAAAAATGCTTTTTAACTGCACAATCAAATATTTATTAAAGCCACCTATTATGATGTTCGCTAAATAATGAGTGGCTTTAATTTTTTAATTTTCACATGGTTCCATGAATTTATGTATTGAAGATTTATCAAATGCAGTAATTTCAAATAACTGAGTCAATAATCTATCATCATGAACTGTATTCCAAGTGATACAGTTATTTTCAATTAATGTAAGAGAAAATTTCACTACAGAATTATGTGTCTCAGTGTAATGATTAAATTCAATAGCACGATATGAGTATAAGTAAAAAGCCATGTTATCTAAGTTTGTTGTATTATAACATCCTAGAATACAAAAATTTGGAGACTGGTTAATGGCTGGATGGATATCTTTTGTTTGCTCCCATTCTATTTGGCGCTTTAAACTTTTTAAAAATACGTTAGATATGACTTTGTGTTCTGTTGGGTTCATTAGTTTTCCCTCATATTTTTCTAGCTGAAATATCAATAATATTATCAATATAATTAAGTAGAAGATTTACTTCATCTAACATATCAAAACATAGGCTAATATCTAAATCATGGTGGTCTTTTATTGATGTTATTTTTGTGGTTTTTATTTTGTATTGTTTTATTGATGATGTTAATTTTTTATCTTTAGAGTCAATGAATAGAATATAATGATGTAATGATTGTATTCTACTATGTAACTTCCTTCTATGCATTTCTTCATGAAAGGTATTTTTATTATGAACTTCAGATAAGTGTTTATAATAATCATTAAGTAGCTTGGATAGCTTCTCCTTATGAAAATAAATAGATACCTTACGATTAAATTTAATCGTTAATCTTGATGTTTGTAATAGAACCCATAAAGTTGCGGCTGTACCGACAAAGGTAGAGATCGTCCCTAGGTTTATTACCCAGAGTTCCCATGATGTATTCATTTTTTATTAGCTCCATAAAAATAGAGTAATAGAAATCTTAATTAATTAGATTGATTTTTTATAATATTAGATTTAAATAGAACAAACAAATCCCCTCATAATTAACGCGTATTTATGAGGGAATAAAAATGATTAAGGTTCGATTGGTAACCCGTTGTCTTGTCCCCATTGCGCCCATGAACCATCATAGAGGCGCACATGTGGGTTACCTAATAATACCAATGCCAGTAAAACTACGGCAGCAGTCATGCCAGAGCCACAGGTTGTGACTGTTGGTGCGAGAATATCGACACCTTGCTGCGCAAAAATAGCTTTTAATTGTTCGGGGGATTTATATTCCCCATTATCCACTAATAAATCCCAAGGCACATTTTTACTGCCTGGAATATGCCCCATCCTTAAACCTGGGCGAGGTTCAGGAGCTTGAGCCAGAAAACGGGCAGCTGCACGCGCATCAATAATTTGGATTTTACCTTCAGTGGCAACCTCTAACATTTGCTGTTGATTCAGCGCATTAGCATCTTGTCTATCAGCAATAAAGGTTTGTGCGGCGGGTGGGGTGACTTTACCAGATTGAGTTGCGAAACCAGCTGCTTTCCATGCGTTAATTCCACCGGCTAAAATTTTAACCTGTTTACAGCCTAAAGTGCGGAAAGTCCACCATGCACGCGGAGATGAAAACAAATTATTTTGAGCGTAAATAATGACTTGCGTTTGATTATTAATCCCCATCGCTCCAACAGCTTGGCTAAATGTGGCGGCGTCAGGGAGCATATGGGGTAAGTCGCAGCTCTTATCGGCGATTTCATCTTGATTAAAAAATTGAGCTTGGGGAATGTGCTCATCAAGGTAGCTTTGGTAGCAATCATAAGGGGCGGTAGGTGGTGGCGTAGAGACATCAAGCACAATAATATTACTGTCTGAAAGATGTGAATTTAACCACTCTGGTGTTACAAAATAATCGTTGTACATCATAACTCACCGTCCCGTTTGATTAATAATGGATGATTACTGGATCTGATTAGGTGCAGGTAATATCGATGGCGATTGAGCCTGATTTTGCTCTAAAGGTGTGGTGGAGCGGGTATAAATATTCATCCCGGCAAGCACAATACCCCCAATAGAACTCAATGCGCATAATGCGCACAGTGCGATGACGACTTTTTTCATTTTTATTAGCCTGATTTGACACGAAGATGCCAAAGTATAACTGGATGGTGATAGCAAACAAGTTTTACGGGATATTTTCTTGGCTCGATTTGGTGTTTTGCGAAAGGCTTTCCAGAATTTGTGTATAATGGAAATTAATACAGTAGTTTTGCGAAGGGTTTCGCAAAAGAGAAACAGGGGCTTTCCTGCCTCTTTTTTGATTAGCTATCATCTCCTTTTTACTTGGTCTTCTGCGTATCTATGTCTCTGTCAAATAAAATCAAAGAACAAATAACTCAATGGTATAAGGGGTTATCTAACCAAATCGAGGGGTTCGTCTCTCGGGCACCTCAGCGGCAGATGATTGCTGAAGTGGCGAAAAATTTGTCGGATGCAGAAGGGCGTCATTTAGTGATTGAAGCACCCACTGGGGTGGGAAAAACCTTATCCTATTTGATACCAGGCATTGCGGTAGGGCGCGAAGAAGGTAAAACTTTGGTCGTGAGCACCGCTAACGTTGCCCTCCAAGATCAAATATTCAGTAAGGATTTGCCATTACTGAGCAAAATTATCCCTGACTTAAAATATACAGGCGCATTTGGGCGGGCGCGTTATGTGTGCCCCCGAAACTTAGAAGCTATTTGTGCCGCGGAAGGGGAACAAATTGATTTAATGCTGTTGGTGGAAGACAAAACTGAAATTACCAACAGCGAAGAGAGAGCGCAATGCCAGCAATTACGCAATGATTTTCATAGCTTTGCTTGGGATGGGCTACGCGACCACCATAAAAAGGCATTTAGCGATAGTTTATGGCGTAAAGTCAGCACCGATAAAATGAATTGCCTTGGGCGTAATTGCCAGTTCTATCAACGATGCCCTTTTTTTATTGCGCGCCGTGAAATTGAAGATGCGGATGTGGTCGTGGCTAACCATGCTTTAGTGATGGCTGCGATGGAAAGTGAGTCGGTATTACCGGATCCCAAGAAATTACTGTTGGTTCTCGATGAGGGGCATCACGTTCCCGATGTGGCGAGAGACGCTTTAGAAGTTGAAGGGGAAATTACGCTAGTTCAGCTTACCGCGCAGGTGGATAATTTTATTCATCATGTCGGGCAGTATGTTGCGCAGTTTCGTCCAGCAAAACCACCTAAGTTGACTAATCCTGATAAGCTACAACAACATGCTGAAAAATTACGCGAGTGTTTCCGTGATTTTTCACTGTTAGCGAACGGGCTATTACCTGAAACATCCAAAGAGTCAGAATATTTGTTCCCAATGGGGATTTTGCCCGAGGTAATGCAGCAATGTTGCCTAGAGCTATTTAAGCTGACGGATGCGCTACGTGGGCTATCAGAGGCGATTCTCAGTGACTTAACGGAACAAACAGCAAAGCAAGATATTGTGCGTTTACATCGCTCCATTTTAGTGACAAGCCGAGCGATGGGCTATTTTGAAAATATGACCAAATTATGGCGCTTAGCCTCGCTTGATCAAAGCTCTGGTGCGCCCGTTTCGAAATGGCTTAGCCGCCATTATGAGAAAAATCAATCCCGGATTTTTATGCATTGCGCAGGGATCCGCGTAAGTGAACAGCTGCAACATTTGTTATGGAAAAATGTGCCTCATATTGTAGTGACATCGGCAACACTTCGCTCTTTGAACAGCTATTCACGTTTTATGGAGTTAACGGGATTATCCGAAAAGAGTGATGACCGTTTCGTGACGCTCACCTCACCGTTTAATCATGTTGAGCAGGGTAAGTTGGTGATCCCCAAAATGCAGCATGAGCCAACTATGGCAAATGAAGCTGAACATTTAAAAGAGATGGCAACCTATTTTCGTCATCAATTTACGCATAGTGATCACCATGGGGTCTTGATCCTATTTAGTAGCCAGCGAGCGATGGAAGGGTTTCTGGAGCATGTGAAAGATTTGCGTTTACAGCTATTAGTGCAGGGGGATCAGCCACGTTACCGGCTAGTGGAGAAGCATTGTGAACGTATTAAACAAGGGCAAAAAAGCGCGTTAATCGGCTTACAATCATTTGCGGAAGGGTTGGATTTAAAAGGGGAATTTTTAACCCAAGTGCATATTCACAAGATTGCGTTTCCGCCTGTGACAAATCCAGTAATTATTACTGAAGGTGATTGGCTGAAGTCATTAAAGCGTTATCCATTCGAGGTACAAAGTTTACCTAGCGCTTCATTTAATTTGATCCAGCAAGCAGGGCGTTTGATTCGAAGTCATGAGTGTTATGGCGAAATTATCATTTATGATAAGCGCTTATTAACCAAAAGCTATGGTAAACGTTTATTAAATTCGTTACCCATTTTCCCTATTGAACAACCTGAAATGCCAACATCAGATAAGTAGGGCGATAAATAAATTGAGACCACCGAAGTGGTCTCATGGTCAATATATTGACTCTGTTTTACGACACTACTCAATATTGGCTTCTAATAACCACAGGAATTTATCCAGATCGCGAGATGCGGCGGTAAACATATCTGCGGTATTTTCATCTTCAACTTCATCGATAGCTTTACGAATATCATTTGCAACAACAGCATATCGTTCAGCTAATGCTTTTAAATGGTCTTGTACAGAATGAATATCCAATGGATAAGCTTCTAATGATGTAAACTTATTGACTTGTTGTGATGTTCCTGTGGCGATGCCACCTAGCTGAACCGCACGCTCAGCGAATTCATCCAAGTGCCCAATGATGCTATCTCTAAAGCCATCTAACATCTCATGCACTGCGATAAAGTTGCGACCGCGCATGTTCCAATGTGCTTGTTTAGTGATTAAAGAGAGATCGGTGAAATGGATAACCATCATGTTTAAGATACCGATGGTTTCTAATTTTACACTATCTTCAATATCATTACGGGTATATAAAAGTTCAGTTGAAGAGGTTTTAAATAATTTTGCAGTATTCATAGAATTTCCTCTCTTAAATATAATTAACTCAATTGTCTTGTCTGCTTATAAATATAGAGTGTAAAGCTAAGAATGTCATAAAGTAATAATCTATTACTTTAATAGGCAGGACGATGATATTTTTTTTGGGCGTTTATTTAGATTTTACCAATCGAATCTATCGATGTGACATTTCAAATAAATGAAGATTACCTTACAAGATAATGAAATAAAAAATGAACAAAGAAAAAAAGTAAAAAAGCTAATAGAATTGCCTATTAGCCTTTAATAAAAGTGAAGATGACGTAATTATTTACGATACTTTTTCAATCTTTGATTTGGGTACCGAAGTGGATGTTGAGCCAATAGACGCGCATACAATACACAACAGCGCTAACCATTGTGTCATCGTTAAATGTTCTTGTAGGAAGACAATGCCTAAAAATGCTCCCATGCAAGGCTCTAGACTCATTAGAGTACCGAAGGTTTTTGCGGGCAGCTTGGTTAACGCTATCATCTCTAATGTATACGGAAATGCGGTAGACAAAATAGCAACCCCTAAAGCCAAAGGTAGAATGGCTGGGTCAAACATCGCTTCAACCCCGGTTTGCATTAATCCAATCGGGAAGAAAATCAGCGCAGAAATCAACGAACCCACAGCAACCGTTGCGGCACCATAACCTGCGCCAGCGCGTTGACCAAAGATAATATAAATCGCCCAGCAGACACCGGCACCTAAAGCATAAGCGGCACCAACGAGATCGAGAGAGTCAATGTTATTGCCAATAGGCAGTAAGAATAGCAACCCAGCAATGACAAGCCCAATCCATAAAAAATCAATAGGGCGGCGAGAAGAGAACATCGCAACGGCTAATGGGCCCGTAAACTCAAGTGCGACCGCAATTCCTAAAGGGATACGCTCAAGCGCTAAATAAAACAGGTAGTTCATGGTTCCGAGAGATAAACCATAAGCAAGCAGTGGTCCCAGAGAGCTTTTTCTAAAATTTAAACGCCATGGTTTAAAGATCACACACAAAATAATCGTGGCAAGCAACAAACGTAAACCGGTAACACCTGGTGCGCCGATAAGTGGGAACAATGTTTTAGCTAAAGAGGCACCACTTTGGATTGACATCATTGCCAGTAATAGCAAGCCTATCGGTAATAGCGGAAAAGCACTCTTTTTAGTATCGGCAGACATGAATAAAAAACCTCAAAAAAACGTTAGGAACGTCGATAAAACCCACACGGTATATACAGATAAAATGGGTAAATCTAAATAATAATGGTGGTTTGTTGGGATATTTACCCTAAGCCAGCAAATTGGCGTGAATTATCTCACAGAATTCATGCAGATTATATTGCTTTGTTGAGAGCGAAAAATTCATCATATTATTTAATATTGGATAACGACTAAAAATAAAATATTGTGAGTTGAGCTTCTTTGAGGGTACCGTATAATTTTGCGCTTACAAGAATGATAATAGGAATGAAAATAGAACATGAAAAAAATTAAAAGCGTCGCGGTTTATTGTGGTTCAAGCATGGGGACGAATGAAATTTATCAAAAACAAGCCATTGAGTTTGCAAAAGAGCTGGTAAAGCGTGATATCGCTTTAGTCTACGGTGGTGCGAGTGTTGGGCTGATGGGAACCGTTGCCGATACGGTATTATCTTTAGGCGGCAAGGCTATTGGTGTGATCCCATCCCTGCTTGAAGAGCGTGAAATCTCGCATAAAAATCTGACCGAACTGTACAAAGTTGACACCATGCATCAGCGCAAAAGCAAAATGATTGAACTTGCTGATGGTTTTGTCGCAATGCCTGGTGGATACGGCACTTTAGAAGAATACAGCGAAGTGTTCACATGGAGTCAAATTGGTTTACATACTAAGCCTTGCGGATTATTCAATATTAATAATTACTGGCAGCCTCTGATTGATATGACCAATAAAATGGCGGATGAGGGCTTTTTACATGAAAAATATCGTCATATGGCGATTGTGGAATCATCCCCAGCCAGTTTATTAGATCAATTTGAAACGTATATTGCACCACCAGTGAAAACTTACGACTAACTTATTCGGGTAGCTTTATGATCAGAAAAGCAAAAAAAGAGGATTTATCAGCAATTCTTGCGCTCTACCAAATTTTATTTGCCGAGATGGCTAAGTTTGATCGTGAAAGGTTACAAGCCGCGGAACAATCGAGTGAGTTTGTTGAAAATGCCATTGAGGATAATAAGTTTCATCTTTTAGTGGTTGATCATGAAGGTGAAATCAAAGGTTTTTGTATTGCTCAAAAACAAACGGCAGATCCTTATAGTTGCATTGTGCCAAGGGATTTCGGTTATATTTTTGATTTGGTCATCTCTCCCGACTTTCGAGGTGAAAAAGCAGGTAAACAGCTCTTAGATGGAATGAAAGAGTGGGCTAAGTTGCAGAAATTTAGTCACTTAGAACTTTCAGTATTAGCGCAAAACCACCAAGCTATTAAGTTTTATGAGCGCGAAGGATTAGCCGAAGTATCCCGTACCATGGGGATCGCGTTGTAAATTTTAAGCTCTCCGTTATTGGGGAGCTTTTTATAGTATTAGCCCCCAAGGTATCATGAACAAATCATATCTTTTTCAGAAAAAGCGGCTCAAAAATCAGCACAAGATCTAAACGCGGGATTATGGCATAATGCGCGGCTATTTATTCTTATCAGACTTCAAGTCGGCGAGATAAGGGCTATTACGCCAATCTCGGGGCGACTCTACAAAGATCAATTTAAGGCATCGCAGTGTTAACAACCAACAATATCACTATGCAGTTTGGCAGTAAGCCGCTGTTTGAAAACATCTCAGTTAAATTCGGTACCGGTAACCGCTACGGTCTGATCGGCGCTAATGGTGCGGGTAAATCCACATTTATGAAAATTCTGGGTGGAGATTTAACGCCAACCGCAGGGAATGTGAGCACCACGGATCCTAACGAGCGTTTAGGTAAATTACGCCAAGACCAGTTTGCATTCGAAGAGTTTACTGTTCTCGATACCGTTATCATGGGACATGCTGAGCTTTGGGATGTAAAGCAAGAGCGTGACAGAATTTATGCGATGCCAGAAATGAGTGAAGAAGATGGCTATCGCGTTGCAGATCTTGAAGTGGCTTACGGTGAAATGGATGGCTATAGCGCGGAAGCGCGTGCGGGTGAGCTGCTATTAGGCGTCGGTATTCCGGTTGAGCAACATTATGGTCCAATGAGCGAAGTCGCGCCGGGTTGGAAACTGCGTGTGCTATTGGCTCAGGCATTATTTGCTGATCCAGATATTCTGTTACTTGATGAACCGACGAACAACTTGGATATCGATACCATCCGTTGGTTAGAACAAGTGCTGAATGACCGTAACTGCACCATGGTTATCATTTCCCATGATAGACACTTCTTAAATACCGTTTGTACGCACATGGCGGATTTAGATTACGGTGAGCTGCGTTTATTCCCGGGTAACTACGATGAGTATATGATTGCGGCAACCCAAGCGAGAGAGCGTCTGTTATCTGATAACGCCAAGAAAAAAGCGCAAATTGCTGAGTTACAATCTTTCGTTAGCCGTTTCAGCGCTAACGCATCAAAATCTAAACAAGCGACTTCTCGTGCTCGTCAAATTGATAAAATTCAATTAGATGAAGTTAAAGCCTCTAGTCGTCAAAACCCATTCATTCGTTTTGAACAAGAGAAAAAACTGTTCCGTAATGCTTTAGAATTAGAAGCGGTCACTAACGGTTACGATCAAGGTCCTCTGTTTAAAAACGTGAACCTATTAATGGAAGTGGGTGAGAAAATGGCGGTTATCGGTGCTAACGGTATCGGTAAAACCACATTCTTAAAAACCTTAGTCGGTGAGCAACCTGCGACAAGCGGAATCGTCAAATGGTCTGAAAACCATAACATTGGTTATTATGCGCAAGACCACGCAGAAGACTTCGATACTGACCTGAACGTGTTTGACTGGATGAGCCAGTGGAAAAGTGAAGGGGATGATGAGCAAGCGGTTCGCAGTATTTTAGGTCGCTTACTATTCTCTCAAGACGATATTAAGAAAAAAGTGTCGGTCTTATCAGGTGGTGAGCAGGGTCGTATGTTATTTGGTAAGTTGATGATGCAACAGCCAAATATTTTGATTATGGATGAACCGACCAACCACTTAGATATGGAATCCATTGAATCATTGAACTTAGCATTGGAAATGTATCAAGGAACGCTGATTTTCGTTTCCCATGACCGTGAGTTTGTGAGTTCACTGGCAACTCGTATTCTTGAGATTAAAGAAGATGAAGTGATTGATTTTAAAGGTACTTATGACGAGTACCTGAAAAGCCAAGGTGTTGTTATCTAATCTTGTTTGAATAAAAAAATAGCCCCGCTGGTGTGATACCCGAGGGGCTATTTTTATTTAGCTGTTCAAAATGGCAGAACAGCCTCAAAATTAGTTTTTCTTCACAAACTCAGATTTCAGTTTCATTTGACCGAAACCATCGATTTTACAATCGATATTGTGATCGCCTTCCACTAAACGGATACCTTTAACGCGGGTACCGATTTTCAGCATTGAAGAACTACCTTTCACTTTAAGATCTTTGATTACGGTAACAGTATCGCCATCAGCTAATAAGTTGCCATTAGCATCTTTTACGATGAGTTCATCAATGTCAGTAACTGGCTCAGCATCATTCCATTCGTGCGCGCACTCAGGGCAGATGTACATATCGTTGTCAGTATAGGTATATTCAGACTGACATTTTGGGCAAGGAGGTAATGACATATTTATATTCTCAGTAATGACTGACACAGTCATAGTTCAAATCAGTAGGGATAACGAGGTTCCCCGAAAGGGGGATAGTATAAGACCAAAGACAAGATAAATGAATTTTTAGGAATATTCCTAATTTTGTATCTTAAAAAATGGCGAGACTTGGCTCGCCATGAAGAATCTTAAGAGCAAACCTCACAATGAGGGTCTTTATTGAGTTTAAATTGGCGAAAATCCAGCGTCATCGCATCAAATAACAGCACTTTTCCAACATTGACTTTGCCGTACTGGGCTAGCAATTTGATGGTTTCCATCGCTTCTAATGTGCCAATTGTCCCCACCAGCGGCGCCATGACGCCAGCCTCTACACATGTCAGGCTATTTTCTCCAAACAGTCGGCTTAGGCAGTGATAGCAGGGCATTCCTTCTTCATAGGTAAATACGGAAAGTTGCCCTTCCATACGAATTGCAGCACCCGAAACAAAAGGAATTTTGTGTTTAAAGCAGAGGCGATTAAGCTGCTCGCGAATGGAAACATTATCCGTGCAATCTAAGATCACATGATGCTGTTGAACTAATTGTTCTAGCTCAGGATCATCCAATTGCGCGTTAACAGTATCAATCTGGATATGAGGATTGATGGCCGCTAGCTGCGCTTTTGCTGAATCTACTTTAGGTTCACCGATAGTCGCGTCGCGGTGCAGGGTTTGGCGCTGCAAATTTGATAGGGAAACCGTATCAAAATCTACGAGGGTTAAATAACCGACACCCGCGGCGGCGAGGTATTGTGTCGCCGCGCAGCCAAGTCCACCAAGCCCAACGACCAAGGCTTTACCTGCCTTCAGCTTTTCCTGTCCGTCAAAATCGAAGCCGCGTAAGATAATTTGGCGGTTATAACGTAGCATTTCCTGATCAGTCAGTTCTTGCACAGTCTTACTCACTTTTTAATAAGTAATTGAACATTTCCACATCAACCATTTCACCTGCCGCCACTTTTCCACGCTCACGTTCTAATACAATAAAGCAGTTTGCTTGGCTAAAAGAACTGAAGACATGTGAGCCTTGGTGCCCTGTAGTCGCCACTTGTAGCTGACCTTGTTCATTGACGCTTAAAATGCCTCGTTGGAAATCAAGGCGTCCAGGTGATTTTTTCAGTGGTGTAGTGACAGGAACTTTGAAGCGGACAGGGGCTTTCCATTGGGTATGGCCGCTGAGGCGAGCAATTAATGGCTGAACTAATTGATAGAAAGTCAGCGCGGCAGAGACAGGGTTACCTGGTAAGCCACAGAACCACGCGGAACTTAGCTTGCCAAATGCGAAAGGTTTACCTGGCTTGATAGCTAATTTCCAAAATCCAATCTCACCCAGTTCATCCAAAATTTGTTTGGTGTAATCCGCTTCGCCGACAGAGACGCCGCCGCTGCTGATGACTAAATCAGCACATTGGTTAGCTTCAATAAAGGTTTGCTTGAGTTTTTCTGGTGAGTCGGGGATAACGCCAAAATCCAGCACTTCGCAATTGAGTTTTTCTAACATTAAGCGAACGGCAAAACGGTTTGTGTCATAAATTTGCCCCTCAGCCAGAGGTTCGCCTACTGCTTGAAGCTCATCACCGGTTGAGAACACGGCAACTTTCAAACGGCGCTGGACTGTCACATTCGCAATTCCAAGAGACGCTATCAATGGTAGCTGTGTGGTGGAGAGTAAGGTTCCGGCAGGGAATACCGCACTACCTTGGGCAATATCTTCACCAGCTTTACGGATATTGTTTCCTTGCTTGAAGCTTTCCGTAAAAATAATTCCTTGATCAGTTTGTTCTGTGGCTTCTTGCATGACAACGGTATCAACACCTTCAGGAATAGGCGCTCCCGTCATGATCCTTACACAGCTACCTGCGGGTAATTTTCCTTCCATTGGGTTGCCAGCAAAGGATTTTCCAGCGACGGGCATCGGGGTTTTTCCATCCCAATCAGCAAAGCGAAAACCATAACCATCCATCGCTGAGTTATCAAACGGCGGGACATTAATGGGAGAAATGAGGTCTTCGGCAATAATACGTTGGGCAGATTCAGTTAGTGGAATGATTTCAGTGCTTGTGACAGTTGCGGTGTTTGAAAGTAATTTTTCTAATGCAAGCTCTAGTGAAATCAAACCGTTAGTATGACACTGGTCCATAAATCGTTACCCCTTAATCTTGTTATTGGCCTTCGAGGCTTAAAATAAATTGTTGGCGGTATTATGTCAGATATAGCGCATTGGGTGAATGAATAGAAATTGATTACTGATAGCTTTTGGGTGGATAGTTTGTCTCATTTGGGTCACATATTGCGTTGTTTTAATGAATCCGTTATCGAAGAACACGATTTTTGCTAAAACAGAGCTACCAAAAAGGCTAAAATAAAGGGTGTTATTAATCGCATTTAAATAATGAAATAGTTATTTAAATGGCAAGGAGTATTCTGGATCGAGTCGCGCGATAACCTGCAAATATTTCATGCTGTTGATAGATGTATTACTGGATTATCTGCACTTGCTGCTTTAGAGTACCGCGCACACCTGCATTTTTATAAAAATAGCGTTATACCATCTGTGGAGGATCCTATGTCATCTCTGAGTAAAGAGGCCGAATTAGTTCATGCTGCTTTGGAAGCAAGAGGGCTTGAAACCCCGTTACGTATTCAACCAAAATCCGGTGAGGATCGTAAGCAACTGATTGAAGGGCATATGACCGAAATTATGAAGTTGCTGAACTTAGATTTAACCGATGATAGCTTAGCGGATACCCCGCGCCGTATCGCAAAAATGTATGTGGATGAGATTTTTTCGGGCCTTGACTATGCAAACTTCCCAAAAATCACATTAATTGAAAATAAAATGAATGTTGATGAAATGGTTACTGTGCGTGATATTACTCTGACCAGTACTTGTGAACACCACTTTGTGACGATCGATGGTAAAGCGATTGTGGCATACATCCCTAAAGATAAAGTGATTGGTTTATCGAAAATCAACCGTATTGTGCAGTTTTTCTCACAGCGCCCACAAGTTCAAGAACGTTTAACTCAGCAAATTTTAGTAGCTCTGCAAACGTTATTAGGCACCATGAATGTCGCGGTTTCTATTGATGCAGTTCATTACTGCGTGAAAGCTCGTGGTATACGTGATGCAACCAGTGCAACAACCACCACATCATTGGGTGGGCTGTTCAAGTCTAGCCAAAATACACGTCAAGAATTCTTACGTGCGGTTCGCCATCTCTAATTTATGACCTCAACCGTTTCAGTTGCCCCTAAAAGCCGTATCGGGCAACTTGATACAGTACGTGGCATTGCTATCCTCGGTATTTTATTACTGAATATCTTTGGATTTGCTTTACCACAAGCGGCCTATCTTAATCCCTATTACACCCCCGAAGTATCATCCTCTGATGCGGCGGTTTGGGTATTTTTTAATCTTTTCTTTCAAGGGAAGTTTCTGGGAATTTTTTCCTTACTTTTTGGTGCCACATTAGGCTTGCTAAGTTATCGCTCAATATTATGGCAACGTAGCCGACTGATTGTTTTAGCGATTATTGGCTTGATTCATGGAATTGGTTTTTGGGATGGGGATATTCTTCTCGCCTATTCCTTGACGGGGCTGGTTGTGATAATGGTGTTGCCACACTATGCGGCTTCCACATTATTCAAAATTGCCATTTCTATCTATTTGATTGGTTTGGTTATTTTATTTGCCATCGGCAGTAATGTGGTGGATACCAGTTTTTGGCAGATCACTGCAGACCAAGCGTTTCTTGATGCTTGGCAACATCGCATTGGTGGAATGACGGGGATCGCATATCGCACAGGTGAAGTGGCGATGATGGTTGAGTTATTGGTTATTCAGTATGGCTGGCAACTGGTTGCGATGATGATCCTAGGGGCGTTGCTACTGAAAAATGGTTGGCTAAAAGGGCAGTTTGCTGAGCAGCATTATCGTCGAATGGCCATTGTATTAATCCTCCCCACCGTAGCTATCCAGTCAGTGGCTCTGTATGTTCAAAGCCTTTTTGGTTGGCGTTATTTTGATACCTCGATTGTTGGCTATATCATTAATGAGCTATCGGTGCCGTTTCAGTCTTTGGGCTATATTGCGCTAGTTTATGGTTTTTGGGGGATATTTAGCCGAAGTGTGCTCGCGAAAGCCTTGCAAAATGTGGGGCGGATGGCGTTGAGTAATTACTTACTTCAAACACTGATTTGTACCACTATTTTTTATCATTTGGGTTACTTTTATCAGTTTACCCGAGTGGAGTTGTTAGCGTTCATTCCACCCATTTGGTGTGCTAACTTGCTGTTTTCTTATTGCTGGTTGCGCTTCTTTGAGCAAGGGCCAGTGGAATGGTGTTGGCGACAACTGACAGATAAACTTTTTTATCTTTTAAATCGACATTCACCATCTGAACATTAATTGAGTTTATTCAGTTCATCAGGGGTAACTGCTGGATAGCCCTTTGTGCCATCAGGCATTTTTATTGGAGCAGGAATGGATTCTTGTTCCCCTAAAAATTTAGGTTCACGCTGGAGAATATAGAGATCAGCAAGCGCACCTAAGCGGGCAAACACTTCACGTATCCGCACTTTAAACATGCCTTCCGGCGTAGGTACCGCTAAACATTGGGCATCAATCCCTTTGTGCTTAGCAATGAATAGCGCTCTTTCGCAATGAAAACGCTGGGTGATAATGGTGAAGTTATCGGTATCGAACACTTTTTTCGTACGAACTACGGAGTCTAAGGTTCTAAAACCTGCAAAGTCGAGCACGATTTTTGAGGCGGGAACGCCCGCTTTGATGAGATCTTTACGCATGGCGATAGGCTCATTGTAATTGTGTGTGCCGTTGTCACCGCTCAGGAGTAAATATTTTACTTTACCGCTATGATAGGCATCCGCAGCGCCTTTAATTCGATATGTGTAATAGAGGTTAGTGGCTCCGGAGGCATAATATTTAGATGTGCCGAGAACCATCCCAACATCGCGGGCAGGCAGTTGCTCTACATCTTCATAGATATAGGGTGCAGTTTCCCAACTGATCCAGCGGTCGAGTAAAATAACAGTGGCGAAAGCTATCCCTGCCAGTATTAATAGACCATAAAGCAGACGTTTCCTCATGTCCTCGCCTTGAATAATTAATGCCTATAATAATTAGTGCTAACAATTAATAGGCTACTTGACTTAATTTCGTGACGCAAGTCGCGTAACGTAAAATCGTGTCAATATGGCATCGAATTGAAAAACAATAAGATGCCGTATGTTGGTTTATTCGTTCGGTAGTCCACCAAAACAGAGTAATGGACTGATGGTGTTTCTATCGACGGATTTTTGTTTATCAACCACATAAAATGATTTTGGGTAAGTGATCACCCAAACGTTATCAGTTTCAGCAATCCCTTGAATATATTCACCATTGGTTGGGACCGGCAGAACATTTTGGATATTCAATGTCTTGAGGCTGGTGGAGACCAGTGGAACCTGGGCTTCACTAGGGTATTGTGGCAAATAGTAAGCTTGGGTTAACGCCGTATTGATGCCATATCGACCATACTGTATATCGCTATTATTTCCACACCAATGATATTCTGTGATAGGCGAGGCTGGTGCTGTGACATGAGCGAGAATAAAGCGGGTATCTGTCACCATCCAGATGGATTGGCTATCTGGTGTGAAATAAAATTCTCTAACAGAATCATAATAATTCTCTACCGTAAACCAAGGTTTTGCACTAAATGTAAGTGTTTGAGTATCTAACAGATAGGCAGCTTGGGTGACATTATCATACAGCGCTAGATGTTTTTCATCGGGGGACAGTGCTGCTGGCATCTGAACGCCGAAAGCACCTTGATACTCTTGGCTATCAGGGAAGGTAAGCTTTTTCTCGACGGTATTATTTGAAAGGTTAATCACCGCGATACTGTTTTCTACGCCGCTTGTGACAAATGCACGTGGGCTATTTTTCATCACATAAATTTGGCGAGGGAAAAAGCTAGTTTCAATATTGGCCTCTACTTTTTGCGCGTCGATATCAATCACACTCACGCTGTTTGGTTGAAGCGAAGCAACATACAGTTTCTTTCCATCGTTACTAAGTGCTGCGCCATAGGCACCCATTCCACGGCAGCGATTAGAGCTACAGCCTGTTTCATTTTTGGGTAATGGAAGCTGAATAGTAAACAGCAATTTCCAATCATCTTTGGCTGAAGAGTAAGCGCTAACTAGGTTGGCTTCTTCGTCTGTGATAAAGATCCTCTGGTGGGCATCATCACTGAGAATAAAGCTCGGTTCAATTAATTCAGGGGCTTGAATTTGAATACCAGCAACTTGCTCTTCAGATTGTGTGGCGGGGAGTGATGCAAGCTCCTCTTCAGCAGCCTTTTCCATTACTCGCTTAGCTTGCTCTGCTTTGGCTGAATTAAGCTCTTTATCTAGCTCTTGAAAGATGAACTCACGCTCAGCAACAAGATCTTCATCAGTCGAAAATGATTGCTGGTGGATAACGAATGCTAAAATTCCCCCCATGATTAACACAACGAGTAAATCTAACACGTACTTTTTGGCAGGAATGAGAACGAAAGCAAAGCCAATTACGGCACCTGCAAGCGCGCCACTAATATGAGCAGCATTATCCACCCCCGATTGCATCCCGTTAATTAAGGTTAATGCAATCATGGCAATAATATTGTAGAGAGGGCGCTTAAGGGTATCGCGAGCGTCTTTAGTGAGGTCTGGGTTATTGAGCTGTTTTAAGAGTTCAATCACTGATGCAGCGGCGAGACCCATAATCGCCCCAGACGCGCCCAAGCTGACAGTAATATAGACGGTATTATCATTCTGTAGCAGGCTGCTCCATGACATTATGTCAAAGCGACGCATTGCGCTGTTTAAGGCTTCTTGGTATTGCCAAGCTGCACTGACAAACGACCCTACAATCCCTGCAAATAGATAGATTGCAAGATAACGAAATTTGCCAAAAGCGCGTTCACATTCAATACCAATTACCAGTAAGGCAAGGGTATTTAGCCCTAAATGTAACCATCCGGAATGTAGCACTATGCTAATAGGATAACGCCACCAATCACCGGTGAGAGAAAGCTGATAGACGCTTGCTCCGAAGAGCAACAAATTGTATTCCTGAGATTCAAGAGGGGCAGCAAAGTTAAGCTGATAAAAATAGACACCAATATTAAGAATCGCAATAAGCAGTGTGAGTGCTATCGCCCATAGGGAAAACTTGCGAATATTTTTTTGGGGCGCAGATTCAGGCGGCGTTGATTCAGGTATGGTTGGCTCTGACATGAGCGAGTCCTATGTAAACCGGTTATGTTTGCATCTTAAATAACTCTGGCGGCTATCTCAATCGCAAGTTATAGAAACGGGATACTTTCAGACAATGTTGAAATATAGAAAACAGAGAAAATAAAAAAAGAGCACCGAAGTGCTCTTTAATTTAGTAATTACAATTAGTTAGAATGAAGTTCGTTTATAGACACGATATTCTGGTTTCCAGAAATTGTGCTCAATAGCTTCATCTAATGCGCTATCTGATGTCATGGTCGCCACGCCTTGAACTTGCGCTTCTTTAGCCACTTGTTTTGCTATCACGCGGGAAACATCTTGGATCTCGGATAACAGTGGTAACAGTGGACCTTCACCCTTTTGTGCCAGTGGTGAGCAGCTTGCTAACGCACGGCTTGCTGCCATCAACATGCCATCAGTCACACGTTTTGCACCGGATGCAATCACGCCTAAACCAATACCAGGGAAGATATAGGAGTTGTTGCATTGCGCGATAGCAAAGATTTTGTCTTTATAAGCCACCGGTGGGAATGGACTACCTGTTGCCACTAATGCCTGACCTTCAGTCCAGTTGATAATATCTTCTGGACGCGCTTCAACACGGGATGTCGGGTTAGATAATGGCATCACGATTGGGCGAGGGCAGTGCTTGTGCATCTCTTTGATGATTTCTTCGGTGAATAAACCCGCTTGACCAGAAACACCAATCAGTACTGTTGGCTTCGCATTACGCACAACATCTAACAGTGAAATAGAGTCACTGTTGACATCCCAATCTTGCAAGTTAGCGCTGTTTTGCGTCAATTTGCTTTGGAAATCCAGCAAGTTTGGCAGTTTGTCTGTCAGTAATCCGAAGCGGTCAACCATGTAGATGCGTGCACGCGCTTCTTCATCGCTCAAACCTTCAGATTTCATTTGGGCAATAATTTGCTCTGCAATACCACATCCCGCAGAGCCTGCGCCCAAGAATGTGACGCGTTGGTCGCTCAATTTGCTACCCGCCGCATGGCTGGCGGCAATTAAGCTACCAAGAGTAACGGAAGCGGTGCCTTGGATATCATCGTTGAAGCAGCATAGCTCATCGCGATAACGGTTTAGTAATGGCATCGCATTTTTCTGTGCAAAATCTTCAAATTGCAGCAGCACATTTGGCCAGCGGCGTTTTATGGCTTGGATAAATTCTTCAAGGAACTCATCGTATTCTTCGCCAGTAATGCGCGGATGACGCCAGCCCATATACAGTGGGTCATTCAGGCGTTGTGGGTTGTTGGTACCCACGTCAATAACAACTGGCAAGGTATACGCAGGGCTAATACCACCACAGGCGGTATACAGGGATAATTTACCGATTGGAATACCCATACCGCCGATACCTTGGTCACCGAGACCAAGAATACGCTCGCCATCTGTCACAACGATGACTTTTACGTTTTGTTTGGTGGCGTTTTGCAGCATGTCATCGATGTATTCACGGTTTGGATAAGAAATAAACAAACCACGCGCACGGCGATAGATATCAGAGAAATGTTCGCAAGCTTCACCTACAGTAGGGGTGTAAATGAGTGGCATCACTTCAGTTAAGTGTGCATCAATCAGGCGATAAAATAGGGTTTCGTTGGTGTCTTGAATATTACGCAGGTAGATATGCTTATCAATATCTGTTTTAAAATCAATTAATTGGCGATAAGCACGTTCAACTTGTTCTTCAATAGTTTCAACTTGTTCAGGCAGTAAGCCATACAGGTTAAAATTAGCGCGTTCTTCTTCTGTAAAGGCGCTTCCTTTATTCAGTAAAGGAAATTCGAGTAAGATTGGACCAGCGTAAGGAATGTATAGGGGACGTTTTGTTTCGTGTTCATGTTCCATGAAATATCACTCTTCGGACGATTAGTAAGCAACAGTCAGGTTAGATCCTAAGCTAAACAAAAAATATGTACAGTAAATAATGCTACAAAACAGTTAAATTTTTTACTGAATATTATGGTTTATATGATAAGGAAATTATTCGCAGAAGGGAATTTTAGACGGGATTTGTTTTACTATTACAACGAGTGGATCACGCTTATTCAAGTTCACTGTTATTTTTATCTCAATATCAATTTTTTCAAGGCAATACGCTTTTTGTTATAGATTAAATTAATTTAACTGTTTAGTGGGAAATCAGTGCTTATGGTGCGGTAAGTCGGTAGATGCTGATCCTGCTAAATATATTTTTATATATCATATATTTCCGCATGTTTTTAATTCATTTAGTTTTAATTTTCTTTTTATAAAACTATAAGATTGGTGGCTTTTATGATAAGGAATTCCACGTTAATTATTTTTATGCTCTTTCTATGTGCTTGTCATGGTTCAAATGATGTAAATAAAAATAATGTTATTGAACATGGTAATCCCTATGGTGAATATCAAAATAAAGAACCCTCTAGGTTTCTTATTGCATTACAATTTATGTATCTTTCTGAATTTAAAAAAAGTTCAAGTTTAATGAAAAATCATGATTACAATAAACAGGCTTATGGAAAGATTGTTTATGATTTTATTAGTTTAAATAAGAAGTGTTTTGATGAAGGAATTGGTTATAAAGAAGCAAGTAAACTTTACTATGATTCACTGGATAGGTCTAACATACCTCATGACGCATGGTTTTTTAGTCATATTTTTAATGCGTTAGATGAGAAAGATAGTGAGATAATATGGAAAGGATATTTATATACAATAAATAAAGGCGGGAGAAAGGAAGAAACAGCAGTATTAATGAAAATATGGTATTCAATGATTAGAGAAGCGACAAATTCATCATCAGAGAAACAAAAGGAAAGTATAGCGTGGTTATCGATAGTGAGAAAAATGCCAGTGATGAATAGTATCGAAAACACAATTAGTGAGATATGGACTAACGCTGTTATTGCTAACATTATGGAGGGAGATTAGTGGAGGTAATATGGTGTCAAAATAAAAAATTATTGTTATGTTTTATTTTGTTATTTTTATCCTTTCAATCTATAGGTTCGGAGCCTAAGAAAGATAATGTATCTATTTTTAACATAATTATCCTTGAATATATAAGAGTGACTATGGATGAGTATAAACAACCATTGTCAAAAGAAAAAATGGATGAAGTCCATTATGAATCTGCATTGGCATATGTGAATTACTTAAAGTCTTGGTTTGAATTAAATAAAGGTGTAGAGGTTAGAACGGAAAGAATTAATTTTAACGAGGCTAAAATTATCAATGAAAATGGATTTAAAGCAGCGAAGTTACCCTACGATGCATGGTTTTTTGCTGATATTTATGATGTTTTTGATGAAAATGAACGAAATAAATTTTGGAGGGAAATGAACTCTAATTCCGAAAGGGAATCCGAGGAGAAAATATTTGTTGATTTGTGGTTTAAAATGAAGACTGAGGCAGAAGGCACTTCAATTGAAAAACGTAAAAAAAGCCAGCGATGGTTAAAGAGAATGAGGAAAATCCCCCTAGTTATTGAAATTGAGAAAACCATGACGATGGTTGAAGATAGTTTTCGTTATAAAAAATAAGTTTTTGAAAAATTTGGAGACGTAATATGCCAATGAAATTTATTTTTTTTATATTTATCTTGTTAATTTCAACTTTATCGATGGCTGATAATCGCCCCGGTTTTGTTTGTGGTAAATTTAACGATACAGTCATTGAAGTGCCTAGCAGCTATGTCTACTCCTTTGCAGAATATGAAGGTTATAGCTATTTTGACCCAAGGTTTCTAGAAAATAAAAAAGGTTGCGATGCAAATTTTCGAGTTTTGCCATTAGTAATGAGTTGGCCTGAAATGAAGCCTTTTGATAGAAATGAAAATGGAAAAAATAAAAAACTTAGATTTTCTATAGAACCACTAGATGGTGATCCTAAAGGTTATCTTGAGTATAAAAGGTATCTATATCTTGATAGTGGTGAAGGAAAGTATAAGGGAGATATCTCATACAATGAAGAATTAGAGCTTTATTTTAATGAGGTCATATTTAGATTCAATAATAAGTATAATCAATTTAAGGAATATAAAAGAGGTTATTATTGGGGGGTGGATAAAGAGTCGATTAATATTTTATTTGACTGTGCATGGATATCTGGTGATGGTATTTATAGTCGATGTGATGCGGTTTATTTGATTCCTGAAATCGGTGTTAAAATTAAATTATTAATAAATTATAAAGATTTAAATGTGTGGAATGAAATAATGGGTGATGTAAATAAATTTATTTATAAATATATGAAATTATAAGGTGTTAGATATGAAAAATAAACATTATAGACAAGGGTATCTTAGATTAACAAAAAGAGAAGCAGTAAAGGCACATAAAATTTTAACTCTAAGCAGAAAGCCAGAACTAATGTATGAATATTTAGCGAGTAAGGGGGATCGGTATGCAGTTCTAGCAAATAGTGTTGTTAAAGGTGACTCTTTTTCAGGTAAATTTGCATTAAACTACTTAGAAGAGATCATGATTGAAAAAGGCATTGTAGTTAGTCGAGAGAAGTTCGAAGAAATACGTTTTGATATGGCTTTTTTTTATTCATATACACTTCAAAATAGATTTACGGATGGTATTACCGAGATATATGGAGATATAAATCATGAAGAAGTGATGTGGTTCCATGAGTTCGTTTTTGATATGCATAAGTTACCCGCGGAAGCGTGGACCTTGCAGCCTGTTTTTAATGTCATGCCAGGCTATGAAAATAAAGAGAGGTACTGGCAAAAGGTATTGAATGCTGTAGGTGAGCCAGATAGGGAAATAGAGTTAAGCTTAAGTACTATGAATATTATGTATGAAGGTTTGTATGATGCGACTGAAAGTGAAAAATCCGAAATTCATAGTTGGATTAAAAGAGTAATAGATATAGACAGTGCCATTGATGGTGTCGTGATAAGTTTGAAAAATACGTATGGATTCTTTGTATCACCTACATTAGAAGTCGATCTGGATGATGCTCAAGCACTTGTGTATGAAACGGGAAATCCATTAATTGATAGAGGAACAAATCGATTATCATTTTGGGATCTACCACCTCAGAGTCGTTATGAATATTATTTACAACCTGATTGGGTTGGCCAGACAGAGTTTGAACACTTTGATCGCCTTTCTGAATATTACCTTGAACGCCCCGCCTATATATTGCCAGAAACCGGATTATTTGATTCTCCATCGGTCAATTACAGCCCCAACGTTAATAAATACAATGTCATGATAGATGATGTTGTTGGCAACATTCCTTCTGCTGGCTATTCTAATGATCATGCACCAATTGAAATAACATCTTCAGGGCACCGAGGATACCCTGTGAGTGTATATAGACCGAATGATTTTCAAATAGGTGAGTGTCAAACGGATCGAACCGTTGATAGCTTAAGAGACCACATGTCCTCCATGAATCACTCATCAAGTTCTTTTGATAGAGATTTTAGAATACCGCAAGCACCAAGTATGCCTGAATTTAACTACAGTGGTGGCTATAGCAGCCCATCATCCAGATTCTCATTTTAATATTATTAACACTCAATAACGTTTTAATAAAAAACGGCGGTTATTGAAGTTGATAAACTCACAATAACCACCGTCTTAATTTTGAATATTTAATTTGTTTTCAATTAAATATGGTTTAAATGAAATAACGTTTAAATGGACTCATCCAAATAAATGCGTTCCACTTTTGGGCAACCTAACGCGTGCAAGGTATTTTCTGTTGTACACCACTGCTGTACCGTTGCATCTTGTTTTTCCACTAACACAGCTTGTTCGATGGCATGAATATCTTTACCCGCTAAATTCACCATAATTAGCGCAGCTTGTAATGGTGGTAAGCTTGGGTTGAACGCAGCATTTTCAGCGTAACGACCTGTAAACAGAGAGCCATCTTTTAACTGCACAGCAATACCGGAGTGAGATTCGCTGTATGGTGCGTGAGATTGGTTCGCAGCTTCAATCGCAGCAGATAACAATCTATCGCGACTTTGGTTTTGATAACCATGGTTAACATTGTCGAGCAGCAATGTGGTGATATTCAGATCCGATGGACCGAATGAATCAGGTAAATAATCATGAAGTGTAGCTGCTTGGCGTTTTGGTAAATGCACCATGATCTTACCGCCTTCACGCAGCTCATTCATAAACTGTCGGCAGTGACCGCAAGGCGTGTAGTTGACGGTAATAGAGGTTAATTGCTTTTCGCCTTTTAGCCACGCATGGGTAATGGCACATTGTTCAGCATGGATAGTTTGACCAATAGAAACATGGTTAAATTCCATATTTGCGCCGAAATAGAGATTACCGCTGATCCCGCAAGCGATTGCGCCTACATTAAAGCGAGAAATTGGTGTGACAGCGTAAGCCGCTGCGAAAGGTAATAATGAAAAAGCGAGTTCGCTGTCCGTGCATCCACTCTCAGCTTTAATATGCTTAACTTGCTCAGCGGTCAACATAGCTGAGAAATCGGGTTTGTCCATAATAGGCTTTAGGACAGACTGTAACTTTTCTGGAAGTTCGGCCCAAGCGGCCTTGAATCTTGAATGCATGAGTAACCCTCCCTATTTAATTGTTTTCATTCTATTCAATTAATAGGGTGATTGGATGTGATCGCGATCACTTCATGAATGCAATCAATGAAACAAATTCATTAAATGAGAGATGTATCTCAAGTTTTTACACTGAAATTTGCATAAGAGAGGTAAATAACCTCTCTTATTGATTTAGTTTAGCTAAATAAGTGAAGAATAACAGGGAAGATAAAAGGCGCAATTAACGAGGTGATCACCCCGCAGGTCATTAACGCTAATGAACTGTAAGCCCCTTCAATATAGTTAACTTCCGCACAACGCGCAGTTCCCAAAGCGTGAGAAGCGGTACCCATCGCCAAGCCTCGTGATGCATGGGTGCGAATACGCAAAACATCAAATAGGCTATGACCGAACATCGCCCCTAAAATCCCGACAAAAAGTACGCAAGCGGCACTAATTGCTGGGATGCCTCCGACTGAATCGGCGACAGCCATCGCTATCGGCGTCGTCACTGATTTAGGTAATATTGAACCTGCAATATCCGGTGTTGCCCCTAGCCACAGTGCAATAGTTGCTCCCGTAAACATCGCCACAATACTGCCAGCAAAACAGATACTAAATAGGGATTTCCACTGTGCTCTAATCTGGTGCATTTGCTCGTAGAGCGGAAAGGCGAGGGCGACAACGGCCGGCTGTAATAAATCATTGAGTATTTTACTGCCCGCAAAATAGTGCTCATAAGAGGTATTCGTCAGGATCAGCAGCGGAATAATGATCGCGATAGTTAACAATAATGGATTCAGAATGGGCAATTTGCACTTAATTGACAGCGCTCTTGCCAAATAGAAAACAACGATAGTTAATGGTAGTGACCACCAAATATGTTCTAACATCACTCTTTCCCCTTGGTTTTATCATTATCGATGGTTGAAGAAATGGGTTCTTCAGGAGGAAGAGGAACTTCATCAGGCTTCACACCCACGATTGGGCGTTCTTTATGGATATAGTTTGAGCTGACCGCGACAACAATCATGACAATGAGCGTGCTGGCAATACAAGAGACGACAATTGGGATCATCTGTTGGCTGAGTAAATCATAATAATTCATAATCCCCACACCGATGGGAACGAATAAAATCGTCATGTTTTTCAGCAGGATGCTACATCCAGGTTTTGCCCAGTGAGCAGGGATTATCTGTAATGCTAGCAAAACAAACAGCAGCAACATTCCGACAATACTGCCGGGAATGGAAAAAGGAAGCAGTTTGGAAATCACATTTCCGATGATCAGGCAGAGGTAAAGTATTGCGAAGGCTCGCAAATATTGCCATCCGGTGTTCAATACTTGTTTTAATGACATGGGACTTGTCCTATTACTCGACAGGCATTCATCATACAATTAACTTGAAAATTGTGCCAGAGATCACAAATAAAAACCCATAAAAAAACGGAGCTCACTAAAGTGGCTCCGTTTTGTACTGATATTGGCTAAGTTTGTTGCTCAATTTTCAGAGCGACAATCAATGGCTTATTTAACCTGCATACCTAGTTGTGCGCCATTATCTGGGCTCAGTAGGTAAATGTCTTTACCACCAGGACCTGCTGCCATCACCATACCTTCGGAGATACCAAAGCGCATTTTACGCGGAGCAAGGTTTGCCACCATCACGGTTAAACGACCTTCCAAGACTTTTGGATCTGGATAAGCGCTACGGATACCAGAGAATACTTGGCGAGTTTCACCGCCGATATCTAACTGTAACTTCAGTAGCTTATCTGAGCCTTCAACGAAGTCTGCTTGTTTGATTAGCGCAATGCGTAAGTCAATTTTAGCGAAATCATCGAATGTGATGGTCTCTTGAATTGGGTCATCCGCCAGAGGGCCGGTCAACTGCTTAACTGGTTGAGCACTTTGTTTGGAGGCTTCTACCATTGCTTCTGCTTTTGCTAATTCAATACGGTTAAATAACGCTTTAAATGGCGCTACGTCGTGGTTCAGTAATGGCGTGTTGATGGAATCCCACGTTAATTCAACTTTCAGGAACTCTTCCACGCGCTTGGTTAAGCTTGGCAGAATTGGTTTCAAGTAAGTCATTAATACTCGGAATAAGTTGATACCCATCGAGCAGATATCTTGCAGCTCTTGGTCTTTACCTTCTTGTTTCGCAATGACCCAAGGTGCTTTCTCATCCACATAGCGGTTTGCAATATCCGCTAATGCCATAATTTCACGCACGGCTTTACCGTATTCACGATTAGTGAAATCGTCACCGATCACTTTTGCCGCATCAACAAATTGTTGGTATAGCGCTGGTTCCGCTAAGTTTGCGGATAATTTTCCAGCGAAACGTTTAGCAATAAAACCTGCGTTACGTGAAGCTAAATTCACCACTTTGTTAACGATATCGCTGTTCACACGCTGTACAAAATCTTCTAAATTCAAGTCGATATCGTCGATGCGTGAAGAGAGTTTGGCTGCATAGTAATAACGTAGGCAGTCAGCATCGAAATGATCTAAGTAAGCGCGAGCGGTAATAAATGTGCCGCGAGATTTAGACATTTTTGCACCATTAACGGTGACATAACCGTGAACAAACAGGTTAGTTGGTTTACGGTAGTTGCTGCCTTCTAACATGGCTGGCCAGAATAGGCTGTGGAAATAGACGATATCTTTGCCAATAAAGTGGTAAAGATCCGCTTTGGAATCTTTGTTCCAAAATTCATCAAAGTTTAAATCGCTGCGTTTGTCGCACAGGTTTTTAAACGAGCCCATATAGCCGATTGGCGCATCCAGCCAAACGTAGAAATATTTACCCGGAGCATCTGGAATTTCAAAGCCGAAATACGGGGAATCACGGGTGATATCCCACTGTTGTAAGCCAGATTCAAACCATTCTTGCATTTTGTTAGCCACTTGCTCTTGCAGTGCGCCAGAGCGAGTCCATGCTTGCAGCATGTCGCTAAATGCAGGTAAATCAAAGAAAAAATGTTCAGTTTCACGGATAACTGGCGTTGCGCCTGAAACCACTGAGCGTGGGTTGATCAGGTCAGTTGGGCTATAGGTTGCGCTACAAACTTCACAGTTATCGCCGTATTGGTCTTCCGCTTTACATTTCGGGCAAGTACCTTTGACGAAACGGTCTGGCAGGAACATGCCTTTTTCTGGATCGTAAAGCTGTGAAATGGTTTTGCTTTTAATAAAACCATTACTTTTTAATTTGCCGTAAATCAGTTCGGATAACTGTTTGTTCTCTTCGCTATGGGTTGAGTGGTAGTTATCGTAGCTAATCTGGAAGCCTGCAAAATCGTCCTGATGCTCTTGGTTCATTGCAGCGATCATTTCTTCAGGCGTAATGCATAATTGCTGAGCTTTTAACATGATCGGTGTTCCGTGCGCGTCGTCAGCACAGATGAAATGAACCTCTTTGCCGCGCATTCGCTGATAACGGACCCAAATATCAGCCTGAATGTGCTCCAGAATATGACCGAGATGGATTGAACCGTTAGCATATGGTAACGCACAGGTTACCAGTAATTTATTCGCGACTTGAGACATAGTAACTTTCTTACTTCCATTATTAATAAAGGGTCTTTGATGTTAACCGATCAATAAAAATGTCGCTAGGGCAATAAAATATTAATCGGCAATTATTAGGAAAAAACGCTAGGTGGAAACAAATTTTTACTGTTTGTGGTTTTTCATTCGCTTGGCGGTCACTATTTTTTTCGTTCTCTGCTATCATGCAACGTAGTCAAAAATGTGTAGTTACAAAAAAGAAAATAAAGGAGCCGGGATGAACGATAAATCCCCCGAGCAGAACAAACCAGAACTGCTGACTGAACAAGTCTCCACTGTTTTGGCTTCATTTACACACCCAACTCTCAAGCGCAATCTGATTTCAATCAAAGCATTGCATCGTTGTGCACTGTTGGACAATGTGTTGCATGTCGAATTAGTTATGCCATTTGTCTGGAAAGGCCCATTCCAAACGCTGATCAGCGAAAAAACGGCTGAATTAAAGCAATTGACTGGTGCTCACGCCGTAGAATGGAAATTACGCCATGATATTACTACTTTGAAACGTGCCAACGATTTACCGGGCATCAACGGAGTGCGTAATATTCTAGCGGTGAGTTCAGGTAAAGGTGGTGTGGGTAAATCCAGTACTTCCGTGAACTTAGCGTTAGCATTGGCACAAGAAGGCGCAAAAGTCGGTATCCTCGACGCGGATATCTATGGTCCTTCAATTCCGAATATGCTAGGTACTACATTGGAGCGACCAACGTCTCCAGATGGTCAGCACATGGCACCGATTATGGCGTATGGCTTAGCCACTAACTCTATTGGTTACTTAGTCACTGACGACAACGCGATGGTATGGCGTGGTCCTATGGCGAGTAAAGCTTTGATGCAGATGCTGCAAGATACGCTATGGCCAGATCTGGACTATCTCGTTATCGATATGCCACCAGGAACGGGTGATATCCAACTGACGCTATCACAAAATATTCCAGTGACAGGCGCAGTCGTTGTGACCACGCCGCAAGATATTGCTTTAGTGGATGCGATGAAAGGGATTGTCATGTTCAAAAAAGTGAACGTACCAGTGCTGGGTGTTGTTGAAAACATGAGTGCGCATATTTGTAGTAACTGTGGCCATGTTGAGCCTATTTTCGGTACCGGTGGTGCAGAAAAACTGGCCGAAAAATATAATACCAAACTGCTAGGTCAGGTTCCGCTGCATATTTCATTACGTGAAGATTTAGACCGTGGTCAGCCGACCGTAATGCGCGA
The DNA here is from genome assembly GCF_009706585.1 of Providencia sp. wls1916. Classification (NCBI taxonomy): domain Bacteria; kingdom Pseudomonadati; phylum Pseudomonadota; class Gammaproteobacteria; order Enterobacterales; family Morganellaceae; genus Providencia; species Providencia sp. wls1916. The sequence continues at coordinate 65,798 of NZ_WLUL01000002.1, read as the reverse complement.
CCCTGAAGGCGAGTTCGCCGATATCTATCGCGAAATTGCGTCTAACATCTCTGCATTGATGTATTGGGAAGGGGATAAGATCCCGACGGAAATCTCTTTCCGCGCCGTGTAATTAAATGGTATCGATAAAGGCTATTTGGTCAGTAATGACTAAGTAGCCTTTTTTATTGCCATAAAATCCGATTCTTTGATTGTTCTGATTTCTTCTCAGACTGTTCCTTTATTGTTGTAGGCTGCGTAGAATGTCACATAAATGAATTCCCTGGCCTGAAAATTAACGATATAGAAAATTCAGTCTTTATTCCGCTGGCGAATGCCTAAAAGGTGATTATGAAATTTTTAATTTTTATTGTCGTATTAGTGCTGATTGTTATTTATTTTTATAACCGTATCGTTGCACTACGTGAAGCTGTTGTTTCTAGCGAAACGGAGATTTCTGTTCAATTAGATCGCCGCGGTAAAGTATTTGATAGTTTACTGGCGACAGTCAAAAAATATTTAAGCCATGAAACAGAAGTCTTCACTAAAATTACCGAGCTGAGAAGCCAAGCACAAAATGCGACGGGGGATAAAGCCCGAGAAGCGGAAGATGCACTTTCTAAAATGGTCAGTAGTGGTGCTATCAATGTAGCGGTTGAAGCTTATCCAGAGCTAAAATCTGATGCAATCATGGCAAATTTACAAGAAGAGATTGTTTCTTCTGAAAACAAGCTCTCTTTTGCTAAACGTGGTTATAACCGTTCATTAGAAACGTATAATGCGTACATCGCTTCTATGCCTGCTGCATTAATTGTTGGCATTATTCCTAGCTTGAAAATCAATAAAGAATATTGGCGTTTAGACGAAGCTGACATCAAAACGGAAGAGTCTCGTCGCATTAACTTTGATTAAATGGATGTTGCCATTGGCAGGGTTTTATTATGGATTTTAGAAACGTTATACGTAAAAACAATATCCGTACTCGGTTAGTTGTACTGAGTTATATTGTGCTGATGTTAGTGATTGGTTTGCTGGCGGATACTGCAACCCATCCAGATGAGAGAATGGATTTTACCTCGAACCTGATAGCATTTGCGACATTACTACAACTGCCTGTGGCAACTTTTATTATTCTTGGGCTGACATTTTTAGGTCTACTTTATATTCATTTCTTCGGGCATAAATTGATGCTTGCCGGAATGAATGCGAAGGAAATCACCCAAGAAGGCGCTTCAACTCCTGAAGAAAGACAGCTATTTAATATTTTAGAAGAATTGAGCTTAAGTGCGACATTACGTTATGTACCGCGTCTGTATATTTTGGATACTGACGAACCAAATGCATTTGCGGCTGGCTGGAATTCTCGTAATGCTTTAGTTGGCGTCACGCGTGGTTTATTACAAACGCTAAATCGCCAAGAAGTTCAGGCGGTAATGGCCCATGAAGTGGGGCATATTATCCATGGTGATTCTAAATTAACGTTGTATGTGGGTATTTTAGCGAATGTTATTTTGACGGTAACGAACGTTTTTGCTCAAGTGTTTATTCGCTCAGCAGGGCGTAGCCGTAATAATTCAGCGAATAAAGCACAAACTATTTTATTATTGATGAATATCGTGTTGCCAATTATTACCAAAGTACTTTATTTTTATTTATCGCGTACCCGTGAGTATATGGCGGATGCGGCAGCGGTGGATCTAACCTCTGATAATCAAGCGATGATAAGTGCTTTGAAGAAAATTTCAGGGGATCATCAAAAGCATGATTATGATGATGAAAGCACAGGACAGGCATACAGACAGGCGGCATATATCTTTAATAAGGGGGATTCTGTGTTTTCAACCCATCCTTCTATAGAGAACCGAATTGCGGCCTTAGAAGGGCGTAAAGAATTTTAAGCTTAGCGCGAAGCTTACGCTTTGAAGAATAAAAATTGGGTGCGTTTTTTTATCAGTCTTTGACGAGATAGACTGGTACAGCGCACCATTACACCCTATAATTCCCGCCAACCATAACACTATGATGTTATGCACTTCATTTCTAAAATTTTTAACCAGGTTACCATTTTATGACTGACATATCGCATCACTGTACCATTGTAGGTATATCGGGCGCTTCTGCATCTGGCAAAAGCCTAATTGCAAGCACCTTATATCGGGAATTAAGAGAAAAGGTTGGTGATCATAATATCGGTGTTATTCCAGAAGACTGTTACTATAAAGATCAGACAGATATTCCTATGGAAGAACGACTAAAAGTGAATTATGACCATCCAAATTCAATGGATCACAGTTTGCTTTATGAACACCTCAAAGCACTGAAAAGTGGTCAAGCCGTCGAAATTCCTCAGTATGACTATGTCGCTCATACTCGCAAACAGCAAACCGTCAGTTTTAAACCAAAAAAGGTCATTATTATTGAAGGTATCCTATTATTAACAGACAAGCGTTTACGTGAAGAGATGGATTTCTCTATTTTTGTGGATACGCCGCTGGATATCTGCTTAATGCGCCGTATTAAACGTGATGTTAATGAAAGAGGAAGAACATTAGACTCCGTGATTGAACAGTATAATAAAACGGTTCGCCCAATGTTCTTACAATTTATTGAACCATCGAAACAATATGCCGATATTATCGTACCTCGTGGCGGTAAAAACCGTGTGGCGATTGATATTTTGAAAGCGAAAATTGGTGAATTTTGTCAGGACTGATAGCGTCAAATATCACCAGCGATAAGCTGCCATAAATATATAAATAATGAAGGGGGAAAGTGATCATGCGTCTTTGTGACCGCGATATAATTCAGTGGATGGATGAAGGTCGACTTGTTATTAGCCCGCGTCCACCGATTGAACGGATCAACGGAGCGACCGCGGATGTTCGTCTTGGAAACCAATTTCGTGTTTTTCGTGGACATACTGCGGCATTTATTGATCTCAGTGGACCAAAAGATGAAGTCAATGCGGCGCTAGACCGTGTGATGAGCGATGAAATTGTTCTTAAAGATGACGAACCTTTCTTCCTTCACCCTGGTGAATTGGCACTGGCAGTTACGCTAGAATCCGTCACGCTACCCGATAATTTAGTCGGTTGGTTAGATGGACGTTCTTCACTAGCAAGACTTGGACTAATGGTTCACGTCACAGCCCACCGGATTGATCCAGGCTGGCGCGGCCAAATTGTGTTAGAGTTTTATAACTCAGGTAAGTTACCTTTAGCATTACGTCCAGGCATGGTAATTGGTGCACTAAGCTTTGAACCGCTATCAGGCAGTGCAGATAGACCTTATAACAGCCGACAAGATGCAAAATATAAAAACCAACAAGGTGCCGTTGGTAGCCGTATTAGCCAAGACTAATACAGCAAGATAGCGAGCGACCTCTTCTATGGAGTTTGAAGAGGTCAGCAATCGCTAGCGTCAAGGAGTGACTGGCGAAAGGTGTGACAAATAAAGTAAAAGAGAGGGATGCATGAAACGGTTTTTAACGACGCTGATTATTTTACTTGTAGTGGTAGTGGCGGGGCTAACAGCTTTAGTGATGTTAGTGAACCCGAATGATTTTAGAGGCTACCTCGTTCAACAAGTTGAGAAAAAAAGTGGTTACCAACTTGATTTCAAAGGTGATATGCGTTGGCATGTATGGCCAACACTGAGCATCATTACTGGTCCAGTCTCAGTCACAGCACCTAACGCCAGCCAACCTATTTTAAGTGCTGAAAATATGCGCTTAGATGTGGATTTATGGCCACTAATTTCCCATCGACTGTCTGTTGAGCAAATTGTCATTGATGGGGCGGTAATTCGCAAAACACCTGAGAGTGAACCGATTACGACGGTTAACACTCCTGTTGCCCCTGGCGGTAGCCAAGCACCTTCCGATACAACAGATAAAAGCAAATGGTTACTCGATATCAGTAAAATTGATATCACCAACAGCTTAGTTATCTGGCAAACATCAAAAGATGAATACAACCTACGCAATATTAATCTGTCACTGAAAAAAAGTGATGATAAACAAGTTGCGATGAAATTCAGCGGTAATTTAAATAAGAACCAACAAGAATTTAATTTTGATATTAAATCAGATATCGATTTATCTAAATTATCTCAGCAGGTAAGTGGAAAAATCACGCAGTTTGATTATCAACTTAGTGGTGTTGATTTACCAGAAAATGGTATTAGCGGAAAATTCACCTCAGATTTTCTGTATACAAAAGCCAATTCAGGGGCGATTAGTCTTGAGAATCTTGCCATTCAGGCAAATGACAGCCAATTAGTAGGGACAATCAATGTCAATTTAACCGATATTCCTGATGTAACGGTGAATCTATCCTCGCCTACTTTGAATCTCGATACGTTAATTGGGCAGGCACCAGCTGCGGGTAAATCGAATACAGCCAATGCAGCTTCTGAAAATACCGTCAGTAATAATGAGCGTGTTGGCGTGAAGCCCGTTATTTCGGGTTCCAACATGCAGAAGTATGATTTAACGGGATTGAAAGGATTTACTGCTCAATTTGATGTCTCGATGGACACATTGATTTATCGCGGCATGTCGATGACCGGGGTAAAAATTAAGGGCGATAACCAAACACCACGTTTAACGATTTCTCAGTTAGAGGGTAATGCGTTTGGTGGACAATTTTCACTACCTGTGACCATTAACTACAACGCTATCCCTGCTCAGGTTTCAGCAAAACCTGTATTTAATAATATTAATCTTACTCCGGTATTAAAGGCATTTAGTATGCCTGAAAAACTGAGCGGAATTATTTCATTAAATGCTTCGTTATCAGGTACTGGCTACGATGATTATGCGGTTAAAAATCAGTGGCAAGGACCGGTTAATTTTGAACTGCGCAGTGCTAAATTGGCGGATTTAAACATTCCGCAATTGATCCAACAATCGGTGTCCCGTTTCACTAATAAAATCAATATGCCAACAGATACCAACAGCTTCACAGAAGTGGATTTATTCACTGTGTCGGGATATCTCAATAAAGGCAATATGAATATTTCCTCCCTTAAAGCAACGTCTTCACTGCTGAATATTACAGGGCAAGGGCGCGTGAATATTCCAAAAGAAACCATCGATGTTAATTTAGGCGTAAATATTCTTGGCGGATGGGCAGGGGACTCTCGTTTGGTTCAGCAGTTGCGTAGTATGAATATTCCACTACGTATTTACGGCGGTTGGAATAACTTACAGTACCAATTAGATGTGGAAAAATTACTACGTAATGAGCTACGAACTCAAGCGAAAGAAGCTATTGGTAGCTTCTTGAAAAAAGAAGAAAATAAAGGGCTAAATGATTTATTAAACGCGCTTTAACATATTATAAGACCGTCTTTTGTTATAAAACGAAGACGGTTTTTATTTAGTTATTATACAGTCTTAGTTATCCATAACCGTTTTCTGCGTAGTCCTGTTTTCTTCTCTCCTTTGCAGCATTTTTTTCAGAGAGATCATAATAACCTCTTTGCTGCTCTGTTTTTTTATCCTGTTGTTCTTCCACTAACAGCTCTTTAGAACTAGGTCTAGAATCTTGGAGTTTCGCCATTTCATTTTTTAGGTAATTAATTGAACCATTTTTTGATTTAAATGCTTTATCTAATGATTCCAGATCTATTTTTTTAGATTTATGGTGTTTATAACTTGAACTATCCAGCTTATTCTTAAGTTCTGTTATTTTTTCACCTAACTTATTTATTTGACTATTCACATCACTGAAAATAGTAGAGTCACTTGTAATTACATGTTGTGTAGAAATAGTTTCTCCAACAATGAAAATCGCTCTTATTGATGAAATGAGAGAGTTCACTTCATTATGAAGCTGTTTTATATCTTTCAGATGAACGGTTTTTTGATCCGTGGTGATTATTCTCACATGTTTAGCTTTTTTAGGGGAAGATGCATCACTGATAGAGTTCGCCGTTTTCAAAATAGGTTTAGGCATAGAAGTAGAATCATTATTTACACTTTTAGCTGAGCGTGAAAATTCAGTTGTCTTGCCTTGCTGATCAGTCACACTCATACGGCGAAGTTGGACTGGTTGGGTATTATTAATTGTAGTCATAGGTAGAGTCTCATTAAAGATTGATTATTAAACGATTTGAATTATTCAATACGCAAATAATTAATTCTTTAAAAAAACGCTACTACTTTTTAGTAATGGTTATACGGCAGTCATTTCCTCGACAAAAAAATACCGGCTCAATATTAAGATAAAAGCCGGTATTTAGATTGTATTAATCGTGACTTGTCTTAATCACACATTGCATTAACTAAGATTAGTCATCCACATAATCGTAGCCATCACCTACTGGTGCTGGTGGTGTAATCAAAACTTTATTCACGCGATGGCTATTCACCTCAAGGGGCTGGAAAATACAGCCATTGATTTCGACTTGCTCGCCCACTTCTGGAACGCGTTGTAAATGCTCCATTAAAAGACCCGCGATGGTTTCATACTCGCGCTTATCATCCAGCTCCATTGGGATATACATAATTAAATCTTCCAGTGGCATAAAGCCATTGGCAATCCATGTACCATCGTCCAATTTTTGAATGTCATGGCGGGAGTCATTTTCTTCATCGCCAACGGGTAAATTACCTGCGATAGTTTCCATCACGTCGGTTAATGTCACGATACCTTCGACTGAGCCGAATTCATCGACTACAAATGCAAAGTGGGTATGTGCTTTACGGAACTGTTCTAACGCTTTTAACAGTGATAAACCTTCAGGGAAAATAAGTGGCTGAGTAACCAGCGCACGTAAATTCAGTTGTTCACCACTAAGTTGCTGTTTGACTAAATCCAGCACATAAACCACGCCAATCGGGTCATCGCCGATACTTTCATCGACAACAACAAAACGTGAGTGTGGATTTTTTTCCATCAGTTCAATCAGTTCTGCAGACGATTTGTTAATATCCAAATAATCGACGTCGTGGCGGGACGTCATAATACTTTCGACGTTACGTTGCGCCATACCCAATACACGAGCAATCATTAAGCGCTCTTGTGGGTCAAACACAGATTGATTATCGGAGATTAAATCAGAGGTTCTTGCGTCTAATTCACCACGTTCAGTTTTACCACTTAAAATACGTAAGACAGCTTCTGCGGTACGTTCACGCAGAGGACGGCTACCTTTTAAGAATTTACGGCGGTTAAACTGCGCAAACTGGTTGAGCATCTCTATCATGATAGAGAAACCAATCGCTGCATACAGATAACCTTTTGGAATGGCGTAACCAAAACCTTCAGCCACAAGGCTGAAACCAATCATCAGTAAGAAGCTTAAGCACAAAATGACGATGGTTGGGTGCGCATTAACGAAGCTGGTCAGTGGTTTACTTGCCCAGATCATTAACATCATGGCGATAGTCACCGCTGCAACCATAACGCCGATATGGTCAACCATACCGACCGCAGTGATCACGGAGTCCAATGAGAACACCGCATCCAATACGATAATTTGCGCGACAACCGCCCAGAAATTGGAGGTTTTACGTTGGTTATTGGTATGTTCGTCCTTTCCTTCTAACCGCTCGTTTAGCTCCATGGTGGCTTTAAACAAGAGGAATATCCCCCCGATAAGCATTATCAGGTCTCTGGCACTAAATGGATGCTCAAATAGAGTTAGAATAGGTTGGGTCAGCGTGATCAACCATGAAAGGCTGAATAACAGGATGATACGCATTACCAGGGCACACGTTAACCCTGTGATACGAGCTCTATCACGCAGTTTAGCTGGGAGTTTATCGGCCAGAATGGCGATAAAAACGAGGTTATCAATACCAAGAACGATTTCAAGAACGATTAGGGTAGCTAAACCCGCCCAAATCGAAGGATCTGCGATCCATTCCATACAGTTTGTTTTACCTTCTGATATGACGGCTTATACCGACTGGTGAATAATGAGGTTTGTTGACTTAAATATCAATAAAAATTCATTCAAGTAGCGTGATATTTGGCAAAAAATGATTCGATTAGTTTATCGATTGCATCAATAACTACCATGGAGCGGCATCCTGAGTTAACATGTGATCCCGTTAACAGAATGTCAGCACAATCGAGGCTGACTTGGTCCTAATCAGACAGGAGTTTTTCATGTCAAAGCAGCAGATTGGTGTTGTCGGAATGGCGGTCATGGGTCGCAACTTAGCCCTGAACATCGAAAGTCGCGGTTATTCAGTCTCTATTTTTAACCGTTCAAAAGATAAAACTGATGAAGTCATTGCCGAAAATCCAGGGAAAAAATTAGTTCCCAACTACACGATTGAAGAGTTTGTCGACTCTCTGGAAAAACCACGCCGCATCCTGTTGATGGTTAAAGCGGGTGAAGCAACAGACAAAACTATTGCTGCATTAACGCCACATTTAGACAAAGGCGACATTTTAATCGATGGTGGTAACACGCTGTACAAAGACACTATCCGTCGTAATCGCGAATTGTCAGAACAAGGATTCAACTTCATCGGTACAGGTGTTTCCGGTGGTGAAGAAGGCGCACTGAAAGGCCCTTCAATCATGCCTGGTGGGCAAAAAGAAGCGTACGAATTAGTTGCCCCAATCTTAAAAGAGATTGCAGCGAAAGCGGAAGGCGAACCGTGTGTGACTTACATTGGTCCAGACGGAGCCGGTCATTATGTGAAAATGGTTCACAACGGTATTGAATACGGTGACATGCAATTAATCGCTGAAGCTTACTCTTTATTAAAAGGTTCTCTGAACCTGAGCAATGAAGAGCTGGCGGAAACGTTCTCCGAGTGGAACCAAGGCGAACTGAGCAGCTACTTAATTGAAATTACAGCGGATATCTTCAAGAAAAAAGATGAAGAAGGTAAATATCTGGTTGATGTAATTTTAGATGAAGCGGCTAACAAAGGTACAGGTAAATGGACTAGCCAAAGCGCTTTAGATCTTGGCATCCCACTGACGTTGATCACTGAATCTGTCTTTGCGCGTTATATCTCTTTCCTGAAAGACCAACGTGTTGCCGCATCTAAAGTTTTAACTGGCCCAGTACTGAAAACGGTTGAAGGCGATAAAAAAGTCTTTATCGAGAAAGTACGCCGTGCACTTTACTTAGGTAAAATCGTTTCTTACGCTCAAGGCTTCCAGCAATTGAAAGCAGCGTCAGATGAGTACAACTGGGATCTGAACTACGGCGAAATCGCGAAAATCTTCCGTGCTGGCTGTATCATCCGTGCGCAGTTCCTGCAAAAAATCACTGATGCATACAATGATAATGCACAGATCGCAAACCTACTGTTAGCACCTTACTTCAAGCAAATCGCAGATGAGTACCAACAAGCTCTGCGTGATGTTGTCTGCTACGGTGTTCAAAACGGTATCCCAACACCAACATTCTCAGCGGCTATCTCTTACTACGATAGCTACCGATCAGCGGTGCTGCCTGCGAACTTAATTCAAGCGCAGCGTGACTACTTTGGTGCTCATACTTATAAACGTACTGATAAAGAAGGCGTTTTCCATACTGAGTGGATGGAATAAGAATAAACAGCAAGGTTATCTTCCGTAAGTGAAAAAAGGTGCTCAACTGAGCGCCTTTTTTATTTTTAACTTTTTATACACTTTCAGACTTCGAGTATTTCTTTTCTCACGCTTTTCCCGTTGAATACCCAGACAAAAATAGATTAAAAAAACAAAATAGGTATTTCACAGCATGAAATCCAAAACGATAAGTTTAATGGTAGTTGGTGTCACTCTTCTCGTCTCGATAGCGCTTATATCAGGGATGATATTATCAATGAATGACGAGCCATATCATGAAGTTGACAGTAAGGGCGAAAAAGTCGGTTACAGTATTTACGTTATTTATAATGATAAAGTTTATGCGAGTGTGCCGAGCAATGGCTTTTATCTGATGAAGGATGCCGATCCTGCAAGTTTTAAATTATTACCGGAAGGTACTTATTATGAACGTCAGTTTGCGATCGATAAAAACCATGCTTATTGTGGAAATTTGCTAATCCCTGCATTTAATCCGAACAGTGCAAAATCGCTGGGAAATAACTATTTTACCGATGGAAATCAGACCGTATATTGTTCAATGGGCTCAGTAAGGAATTATGAGCTTTCAACAATGGATGAATTATTTCAGTCTTGGTTATATGGTTGGGATTTAGGGGATAAACCACAAACCTATATTTACCCGATGAAACCACTTCCTGCATCATCGACACCATATCAATCATTATTGTCACGTTATTTGGCAACAGATGGACAGCGCGTTTTTTATCAAGGGGAATATATGCCAGATGCTGACCCTGCGACCCTACAAGATATTGGCTCCCTTCAGGATGATGGTTCCGTGAGAGATAGCCTTCATTTTTATCGTGATAATCTGAACGTCTATTATGACCAATATAGATTGCCAATAAAGAGTCATTCAGGTTTATACAGTTTGATACTGGATGGGTTATTTCAAGAGGGTTATTTGATTGATCCACAATCTGGCAATGTGGCAATGAATGACATTTTATTCCCTGAGGAACATGCGCCTTACCTACTAATAAGTCGTAATAGCCAGCATGTGAATCAAGCGTTATTTCTCTCTAAAGATGGCGTATTTTTCTACCATAGAGAAAAAGAAATTATTGTTCGAGCAGGAGCGAATCCATTTATTGATGGCGAATTAAAGGAAATAGCTCCCTTAGTATTCACTCATAATAACCAAACTTATTATCTACAGGATTCTGAGATTTGGGGAACGAATAAAAATCCGGGGTTAATTTCACGGAGTACAAAAATTTATCGTTTCAATGAGACGAATAGCGCACCTTGGGAAAAGGTGGGGGATTTAGATCATCACAGATTTGGTCAGGTATGGAAAAAAGGGAATGAATATTATTATTTTGATAATTTAGGCTCCACTCAACTAATTCGATATACCATTTATCGGATTGACAACCAGCGTACTGTGAATCGTTTGTTGAATGAACCGTTATTACCAAAAGATATTCGCATTTTGATTGATAATGATGATTTGCAACCGATAAGAGGCACTGAAGTGGTTCATGCAATTACCAAGTATCGATAAGATTCGATATCTATGCAGAAATTCTGATATTATCGATAGCCATTTTCAAAATCGCTATCGATAACTCACCTGTTCAGAATCGGTCATATGCATAAATTTCTCGCTTTATTATTACTTTTAGTCCTATTAGGGCCTCTTGGGATAGACCTGTATTTACCGACTATTCCGGCTATCGCTAAAGATTTAGGGAGTAGCGAGTCCATAATCCAATCCACAATTGGATTATTTATTTTAGTCTTAGGGATAGGGCAGCTAATTTCAGGACCTCTAGTCGATAGATTTGGTCGAAAGCCTATCGCTATCATTGGCTTAGCGATTTATTTGGCTGGATCCATTGTTGCGGCATTCTCAACGACGGCAGGGCTATTTATTGCTTCCCGATTGTTGCAAGGGGTGGCTGTGTGCTGCACCTCCGTGGTGGCATTTAGCTGTGTCCGCGACCGTATGAATGGGACTGAAGCCGCACGAGCATTTGGTTTTTTAAACGGAACACTTAATATTGTGCCAGCCTTGGCACCTTTATTAGGGGGATTACTGGCGGAGGCGTGGGGCTGGCGAGCGCCATTTTGGTTCTTAGCGATTTACGCTGTGGCAATTTTCTTGCTGATTCTATTTTTCCTACCAGAAACACGCCCATCCAGTTTACAACAGGTTAAAAAGCTTCAATTTAAGAGCTATTTTCGAATTTTAACCAGCGAGCATTTTTTGATTTTCGCGTTAGTCAATGCTGGCGCAATGGGCATGGCACTGACGTATGTCTCTTTAGCTCCTAGCGTATTAATGGGGGATGCTAAGCTATCGCCTCTCGAATTTTCCATTGTCTTTGGTGTCAATGGCTTCTGGATCATGCTGGCGAGTTATATCGCGAATTACTGCATTCGAAAAATGGGGCGTCCAGCGTGTTTATCTATTGGTAGTGTCATGATGGCACTCGGCTGCATCGGTTTATTATTCGGTTTGATGGTGCTTTCACCTGAAACACAAACCCATTGGTCAGTGTATATGCTGCCAGTAGCCTGCGCCTGTACTGGGCTTGCCTTTATGATGGGTACCGCGACCAGCTATGCATTGGAACCTTTTGGTAACGAAGCGGGAGCGGCTTCTGCATTAGTCGGGTTTGTGCAAATGGCGGGTGGCGCTGTATTAGGGTTATGTGCAATTGCGTTACCAATTGCGCCAAAATTGTCCCTTGCGTTGGTAATGCTAGCGGGATGTGTTTTCGGATTAGTTGCAAGAAAAACCAGTATAAAACGCGCTGCTGTAATAGAAAAAATAGAGTAACCGATATGATGAATAATCCACTGTTAAAGCAGCCGAGGATCGGTTAGTGGTGATGTAGTGTGAACGCAATTACATCACCATAGAATGCGTTCTATGGTAATTAAATACTGATTTGAAGGTTATTTACCATGAAAAATAAACATTGGTCGAAAACGCAGTTATTACATGAAGTTGTTCAAAACCCCAATATCCATATTAAAGGACGTCACAGTTATTATAGTGATTGCTGGGATGATGGTTTTGAACAGTCTGTCGTGCGTTATTTACAAGGCGATGAACAGAGCCGAGATTGGCAATTAGCTTGGGATGTAGACCAACTCTATATTGGTGATTATGTGTGTATTGGGGCTGAAGCCGTTATTTTGATGGGGGGAAATCATACCCATCGATTAGATTGGTTCTGTTTGTATCCTTTTCTTGAGCATATTGAAGAAGCCTATGTTGGTAAAGGCGATACCATTATTAGTGATGGCGTTTGGATTGGGATGCGGGCATTTGTCATGCCGGGCGTTCATATAGGCGAAGGTGCGGTGATTGCGGCGAACAGCGTTGTGGTTAAAGATGTAGCGCCTTACACTATTGTAGGCGGTAACCCTGCAAAGCCCATTAATACGCGCTTTTCCCCTGATGTAATCGAGCAATTATTAGTGCTGAATATTTATGAGTGGCATGAAGATAAATTCGAAGCATTGAAAGCGTTTATTTGCAGCTCAGATTTTCTGGCATTAAAAGAGGCTAGTGAGCAGTATGACCAAACTCATTAATCGGACATAGTACTTAAAATCTCTTTTTTCAACTTGAAGGGTTATCGCGAGATAGCCCTTTTTAGGATTAATTACCCATCATTTTGTGACTATTTCGGTTTTTTTATTATCATAATACGAGTACGTTAATTAAGCAGTTAGGTGTTAGGTTTGCTCATGCAGTATCAAACTCATGCAGTTTTAATTTGAGTCAACGCCTATGAAAAAATTAACTTGTCGTATTTTTCATTTACTGGCTTCTTATCGTTGTATTTTGTTGGTTTCCATTATTAGTAGCTATTTTTCTTCTTTTCTTTATGCATCCTCGGAAAAAGCGGTCGCATATCCCGCACCGATTAATATCAGTCAGATTGAAATTAAATATAATGATCAACTGGATTATCCTGAGATAATTGGCAACATTACGAATGTTTCAAATGTTGTTTTATATCAGACCTATATTCGATTTGAACTACTGAAAGATGGTGTGTTTATTGGGGAAACAAACTATAGAGTGACTAGCTCAATTAAACCAAAACAAACGGTAAATTTCATTGCTACCATTCCAGATTATGATGTTGTACCCAATGAGCAGATTATTGTTGAAACTATCGCTGCCTATTATTTGGATAAACCGCGTTGAGTGTCATTTAGGAGCCAGCTGATGATGGTGGCTCCTTATCAATCAGAGTGATGGGTTATTCATCATTTGTACGAATAAACTCGATTAAAGTGGGTGAAGCGATACGCTGGTAATCTTGGGTATTAAGAATAATTGAGCGCTCTAGGCTTCCCGCATTAAACGCGAGTTCATCAAAGCGGGTAAACAGGTAGGGGTCAGCGATAAGCTTCAGTGATGGATGAAAGCTAAATGGCGGGATAGCGCCGAAGACACAGTGAGTGAGTTCATCGACCTCTTTTGGGCTAGCTAATGAGGCACGAGTACCGCCAATGGCTTTGGCAATTTTACCTAAATCTGCTTGTTGATCAGCAGGTAAGATGGCTAAAACATGCTGGCGAATACCATTTCCTTTCACATGACAGACTAACCCTTTAGCGCCTTGACCTAGCTGTGTTCCGCGGATTTTTGCCACTTCTTCAGATTTTCCCGCCGTTGGGTGTTCCATCACGCGATACTTAGCATTTTTGCTATTCAGTAATTGGGTTAATTGTGTAAAAACGCCATTGTCAGACACAACGAGCTCCTTCTAAAATCCACATTAAATGAGGGGAATGATAACAAGTTCAGAGAGAGAAACAATGACGTGAGAAGAAAGTAAGGGCAGCTATCATAAAATAGTTACCCTTAAGCAAGTTACTGATGGCGCTCTTTCAAACGTTTGATAATGGCAGTTAAATCAAGGTCTTGATCTTGCAGTAAAACCATTAAGTGATACATCAAATCGGCGGCTTCGTTGGTTAGCTCTTCGCGGTCATTAACCGTGGCAGCGAGTGCAGTTTCAACGCCTTCTTCACCCACTTTTTGTGCAATACGCTTGGTGCCGCTAGCATACAGGCGGGCAGTATATGAACTTTCTGGGGAGGCATTTTTGCGCTCTTTCAGTAAGGTTTCTAATTCATATAAAAAGCCCCATTCGCTTTGAGCCGATGCAAAGCAGCTGGTGGTGCCGTTATGGCAGGTGGGACCATCAGGCAGAGCCATGGCAAGTAGCGTATCGTTATCGCAGTCAGCAACAATATCTACCAAATTCAGGAAGTTGTTGGAGGTTTCCCCTTTGGTCCACAAACGTTGTTTGGTGCGAGAGAAAAAGGTGACTTTACGACATTCTAAGGTGACTTGTAGCGCTTCTTGGTTCATATAACCTAACATCAGAACATCGCCAGAAATAGCGTGCTGAACGATGACGGGCATCAGGTTATCGACTTTTTGCCATGCAAGCTGATTACATTGTTCTGTGGTTAACATACTCTAATTTGAACTCCATTTTCTGCTAAGTACTGCTTTAAGTCACCGATGTTAATAATCTGCTTGTGGAACACCGAAGCGGCTAAAGCGCCATCGACACCTGCGTCAGTAAAGGCATCTAGGAAGTGGATTTTTTCCCCTGCGCCGCCGGAGGCGATCAGTGGAACTTGGCACACTTCACGAACTTTTTTCAGTTGTACCAGATCGTAACCTTGACGTACACCGTCTTGGTTCATCATATTGAGAACAATTTCTCCAGCGCCACGCTCCTGAACCTCTTTCACCCAATCAAGGGTTTTCCAGCGGGTTTGGGTTGTGCGTTTTTCATCGCCAGTGAATTGATAAACTAAGTATTCATTGGTCTGCGCATCAAACCAGGTGTCGATACCGACCACAATACACTGAACGCCAAAGCGCTCAGCCAGGCGGCTAATCAGTGTAGGGTCGGACAGCGCAGGGGAGTTGATAGAAATTTTATCCGCACCAAAAGAGAGGATTTGCGCGGCGTCTTCGACACTTTTGATCCCACCCGCAACGCAGAATGGAATATCAATCACTTCGGCCACTTTGGCGACCCAGCTTTTATCGACAACACGCCCGTCAGATGAGGCTGTGATATCATAGAAAACTAACTCGTCAGCACCTTCTTGGGCATAGCGTTGAGCCAGTGGAACGATATCACCGATGATTTCATGGTTGCGAAATTGCACCCCTTTAACCACTTGTCCGTCACGGACATCCAAACAAGGAATTATGCGTTTTGCCAGCATTGGATTGCCTCCGTTACGGTAAATTTACCTTCTAATAATGCGCGACCCACAATCACGCCTGCTGCGCCAGAAGCTGGTAGTGCGGCGATATCGTTTAAATTACCAATTCCGCCAGAGGCTTGCACCTCGATATCAGGGAATTTTTGGCTGATTTCGCGGTATAAATCCACATTGGAACCCGCCAGCGTGCCATCTTTTGAAATATCGGTGCATAGCACATGTTTTAAGCCATAAGGGCGATACATTTCAATAGCTTGTTCAAGGGATAAGTTTGAGTTTTCTTGCCAACCACTAATGGCAATCTCTTTGATGCCTTGGGCATTAATACGAACATCCAGCGCCAGTACGATAGCGTCGCCACCATAACGTTGGAACCACGTTTTGACTAACTCTGGTTGGGTCACTGCCGTCGAGCCAATCACCACGCGAGTCGCACCAGCATCTAACAGCGCTTTGACATCTTCTTCAGTACGAATTCCGCCCCCAACTTGCACCGGAACGGTCACGCCTGCCAATAGTTTTTTCAGCAGAGGAATTTGGCGTTTCTGTGGATCTTTAGCGCCCGTTAAATCCACTAAGTGCAGCAGTTTTGCCCCTTGCTTTTCATAATCTTGTAAGCGAGGGAGTGGATCTGTGCCATAGTCCGTTTGTTTGGCGTAATCCCCTTGATGTAAACGCACTACGGTGCCATCAATTAAGTCTAATGCTGGAATAATCATGGTTTTTACATCTCCAAGAAGTTTTGGATCAAGCGAGCACCCGCAGCACCCGAACGTTCTGGGTGGAACTGCACGCCATAGAAATTATCTTTATTCACGGCACTACTAAACAGGTTGCCGTATTGTGTTTGCGCGATGGTGTTGGCGGAAATAGGCATTGAATAGCTGTGTACGAAATAAAAATAGGCATCGTCGCTTATCCCCTTAAACAGGGGATTGCCCGCGAGTGCTTTCACTTGATTCCAGCCACTGTGAGGGACAGGTAAGCCGTTTGCATCCATTTTGCGAACGGGGCTGTCGATCAATCCTAACAGTGGAATTTCTGTTTGACCTTCTTCGCTGATACTGCCGAGTAATTGCATTCCAAGGCAGATACCCAAAACGGGTTGGGTTAGTGCTTTAATTAACGGAATGAGTTCACGCTCAGCCAGTTTTTCCATGGCTGCGCTGGCGGTGCCAACACCCGGTAGAAAGACTCTGTCTGCTTGTAAAATAGTGTTTGTGTCGCGGCTCACAATTGGGTCATAACCTAGGCGCTTAACGGCATAGGCGACGGACGCTAAGTTTGCACAGCCGGTATCGAGGATCACAACCTTCATTACAGAACTCCTTTCGAACTTGGCAAGGAATCCCCTTCAACGCGAATCGCTTGGCGTAAGGTACGACCAAAAACTTTAAACAGGCTTTCCGCTTTGTGGTGATCGTTTTTCCCTTTCGTTTTCAGGTGTAGCGTGCAGCCCATCGCATAGGATAACGAACTGAAGAAGTGCTCAATCATCTCGGTACTCAGGTCGCCAACTCGCTGATATTTAAATTCTGCTTTGTATTCAAGGTGCGGACGCCCAGAAATATCCAGTGCACAGCGTGCTTGGCATTCGTCCATCGGTAATACGAAACCAAAACGGGCGATGCCACGTTTGTCTCCGAGTGCGACGCGTAGTGCTTCGCCTAACGCCAAGCCGGTATCTTCGACGGTGTGGTGGTCGTCAATAAAGAGATCCCCATTAACTTCAATGCGCAAGCGGAAGCCGCCGTGGGTGGCGATTTGGTCCAACATGTGGTCAAAGAAGCCAACGCCAGTGTTGATTTTGCTACCGCCTTCTTGGTCAAGCCACACTTCCACTTGGATGTTGGTCTCTTTGGTTACGCGCTCAACTAAGGCGTAGCGGTTACGCTTAGTGAGTTGGTTGGTGATGGTATTCCAATTCAGCTCTTTGGCACTGTAACGTAGCCCTTTAATCCCCATATTTTGGGCAAGCTGAATATCTGTCTCGCGGTCGCCAATGACATAGCTGTTTTCGATATCGAGAACACCGTCATTGAGGTAGCTTTCTACCAGCTTAGTTTTTGGTTTACGACAGCTGCAATTGTCTGCAGGCATGTGTGGGCAAATCAGCACATCATCAAAACGGATACCTTGAGATTCAAACACCTGCATCATTAAATTGTGTGGTGGATTGAAATCTTCCGTGGGGAAGCTCTTGGTGCCTAAACCGTCTTGGTTGGTGATCATTACTAAGCGATAATTGGCTTTTTGCAGTGCTAATAGGCTTGGAATGACATCATTTTCAAAGGCGAGCTTACTGAGGCTATCCACTTGATAATCTGTCGGTGGTTCGGTAATTAATGTTCCATCACGGTCGATAAAAAGAATTTTCTGGCTCATGACTATTTCCTAATTAGCAAAGTGCTTTAATTGCTTCAATAACGCGGACGTTTTCAATTTCGGTACCAATGGTGATACGCAGGCAGTTGACCAACCCAGGTTGCTTGCTTTGGTCGCGTAAAATAATGCCTTGATCCCACAGGGCTTTAAACACTTTAGCGCCATTGGTAAAACGCACCAGAATATAGTTGGTTTCACTTGGGTAGACGGTTTCAACGACAGACAATTCACGCAATGCCTCTGAAAGCGCAATGCGATTCTCGCGAATTTCTAACACGCGCTTTTTCATGGTGGCGATGCCATCAGCATTCAGGGCTTTTTCTGCTATCAGCGCCACAGGGGTAGAGAGCGGATAGGGGGCGATGACTTTCAGTAAAACTTCAATTACTTCAGGGGATGCTAAGGTAAATCCACAGCGTAAGCCCGCCAGTGCAAAAGCCTTTGATAAGGTTCTTAAAATTACTAAATTTGGGTATTTGGCAAGCCAGCTAGCGACGCTGAACTCAGGGCAAAACTCAATATAAGCTTCATCGACGACCACCAGCGCACGGTCAGCCGCCATTTCTAATACTTCCAGCAGCGCTTTATTATCGATGATATTGCCTGTCGGGTTATTTGGGCTACAGATGTAAATCAGCTTGGTATTCGATAAGTTTTCGCGGATAGCGGCGACATTCAGTGACCAATCTGGCAACGCCAGAATTTTTTTCTGTTCTACACCAAAGGTTTCCGCGCTGACGCTGTACATACCGTATGTTGGTGGGCAGAACATCACCGCATCTTTACCGGGTTCGCAAAATGCACGGATCAATAGTTCGATAGATTCATCCGCGCCACGGCACACTAATACTTGCTCAGGAGATAACCCTGCATAGGCGGCATAATTGTTAATCACACCAGCAGGTTGTGCCTCTGGGTAACGGTTAAGATTGCGTTCAATAAACTGATAATCTGGCGCCGTTGGGTATTCGTTGGCGTTGAGCCATACATCTCCATTTCCCCCAAGACGACGGGCGGACATATACGGGGTCATTACTTTTACATTTTCGCGTGCAAGGCTGGCTGCGTTAAACGTCTGGCTCATAGTTCACTCCTGATTTTGTTTTTTTAGTTCGGTGACTCGTAAGGTAACGGCGTTTTTGTGGGCAGTCAGCTGTTCCGCTTGTGCCAAAGTTTCTATGGTGTTGGCTAATCCTAGTAACCCTTGAGCCGACAGTTTTTGGACTGTCATTCGCTTCATAAAATCGGCTAAACCAAGGCTTGAATAGGTTGATGTGTAACCATAAGTTGGTAATACGTGGTTGGTGCCGGAAGCGTAATCCCCAGCGGATTCAGGGGACCAATCTCCCACAAATACCGATCCTGCACTGGTGATAGACTCAACCAAATCATCGGCATTGCGAGTTTGCAAAATCAAGTGTTCAGGTCCGTAGCGGTTACTGATTTCAACACATTGGTTGATAGAGTCCGCGATGATCACTCGGCTTGCGCTGAGCGCTTCACGCGCAATAGATGCACGAGATAACGCCGTCAGTTGTTTTTCAGTCTCTTCAATAACGCGCTGTGCAAAATCCGCGTCGTCGGTGAGCAAAATGACTTGAGAATCTGGCCCGTGTTCTGCTTGGGAGAGTAAATCCGATGCCGTAAATGCAGGGTTAGCTTGGCTATCGGCAATCACTAGTACTTCGGATGGCCCCGCTGGCATATCAATAGCCGCACCTTGGTAGCTTTGGCTAACTTGTCGTTTGGCTTCCGTTACATAGGCATTACCCGGTCCAAAAATTTTATCAACGCTCGGAATACTTTGGGTACCAAATGCCATTGCAGCAATAGCTTGGGCGCCACCAACTTGGAAAATATCAGTAATGCCACATAGTTTGGCTGCATATAAAATTTCGTCTGCAATCGGTGGAGGTGAGCAGAGAATAATGTTGCGGCATCCGGCGATATTTGCAGGCGTTCCCAGCATCATGACAGTGGAGAGCAACGGTGCGGAGCCGCCTGGAATATACAGCCCAACAGAATCAATCGGGCGGGTCACTTGTTGGCAAATCACACCTGCTTGAGTTTCAACAGTGATCGGCGCAGGTTTTTGGGCTTCATGGAAGCGGCGAATATTACCAATCGCCGTGTTCATTGCCGCTTTAATGTCATCGCCAAGGCGAGCTTGGGCTTCATCAACGGCTTCTTGTGAAACACGAACAGAGGTAATGTCTGTTTTATCAAAACGTTGGCTCAGGGCGATGAGGGCTGCATCTCCCTCTGTACGCACTTGGTCAATAATTTGACTGACCGCGGCGCTAATGTTGCCAGAGGCGGCAATAGCAGGGCGCATCAGTAAAGCTTCTTGCTGCTCTTCAAGGCAGTCTGACCAGCGAATTGGTTGATTGAATCCCAGTTCCATGGCGAATTACTCCATCATTTTTTCAATTGGTAAAACAAGAATTGAACTTGCGCCCAAGGATTTCAGTTTTTCCATGGTTTCCCAGAATAGGGTTTCTGAGCTGACCATGTGCATTGCAACACGGCTTTGGTCCCCTGCTAATGGCAAAATAGTTGGTCGCTCAGCACCCGGTAACAGTGCGATGATCTCTTCGAGTTTTTCACCCGGAGCATGCAACATAATGTATTTTGATTCGCGTGCTTGGATAACACCTTGAATACGCGTCATCATGCGGTCAATTAACTGTTGCTTATCGGCAGACATTTCACCGTCACGCTGGATTAAGCACGCTTTTGAGCGGTAGATGACTTCCACTTCTTTTAAGCCGTTTGCTTCAAGGGTTGCGCCTGTAGAAACGAGGTCACAAATGGCATCGGCTAAACCAGCGCGTGGTGCGACTTCGACTGAACCGTTCAGTAAGCAAGATTTGAATGTCACGCCTTTTTCATCAAAATAGCGTTTCAGTAGGTACGGGTAAGATGTCGCAACACGAGATCCATTCAAGCATTCTGCCCCGGTATAATTGAAGTCTAATGGCGCGGCTAAAGAGAGGCGGCAGCCACCAAAATCAAGGCGACGTAGAGTGGTAAATTGCGGATTTTCACCGCGAGCTTGGCGGCTTAATACTTCTTCTTCCAGTACGTTTTCGCCAATGATACCGAGGTCAACCACACCGTCCATTACCAGTCCCGGGATATCGTCATCACGTACACGAAGTAAATCAATAGGCATATTTTCTGCATAAGCAATCAGTCGCTGCTGTTGTAAATTGATTTTAATGCCGCAGCGAGCCAGTAGCTCCCTTGACTCTTCGCTTAGACGTCCTGATTTCTGTATTGCGATACGTAAACGTGATTTGTCCAACATAATTTTGCTCCACATCCCAAAAATATCTTTTTGATTAATAATAAAAAAACCCTCGGAAGATAATCTTCCGAGGGTTTTCTCAATTCGCATTTCAGCCACCGGAAGAGTCGTTGATCGTCTTCCAGCACACATCGCCCGAAAGACTAATCAGGATGATGGTGATGATGATGGTTGCGTGAAATACGAGTCATAATAGCTTCCGTTTAGTTATTTGGATAATTGCTTAAACATTCAATACTAATCAAGCTATCCGATTTTACACTATGAATGCAACCCTTTTTTTCAAAATAACTCATAATAATTAGTTCCCGGTTTTTTATAGTGATTAATCCCTTGGAAAATAGCTTCGGAAGTTGAATGATTTTCAGCTAATCTATGAGGCATTGATGCAATCACTTTCTCAGGATGCGGGACAGTCTTATGAAAAAAATCACCATTATTGGTTTAGGTTGGTTAGGGGTTCCTTTAGCGAGTCGCTTGATGGCGCAGGGAATGACGGTCGCAGGAACGAAAACGAGTTTGGATGGTGTTGAAGCTGCCAAAAGGGTTGGTATTGACTGTTATCAACTGCAATTGACGCCAGAATTACAATGCGATACCGAAGATTTATGTGAATTAATGGAGGAGGCGGAGGTGATGGTAATTTTATTACCGCCATCAAAAGTCAGCCTTTCTGAGTATATTGTGGCGATTGAGCAATTAGTTGATAGCGCGATTAGCTATCAAATTCCTCGGGTTATCTTTACATCATCGACTTCTGTCTATGGTGATGTGGATGGAGTCATTAATGAAGATGCGCCGTTACTTGGTGAAACCGCCTCAGCACAAGCGTTAATTGCGGTTGAGCAATGGCTGCATGATTTACCCAATATTCAGGTGGACGTACTACGATTAGCTGGTCTTGTGGGTGAAAAGCGCCATGCAGGTCGCTTCTTAGCAGGGAAACAACAAGTCAAAGGGGCTAATCAGCCTGTAAATATGGTGCATCAAGATAATGTGATCGCCGCAATTTTGTTGTTGATCCAGCAATCCAATGGTGGACATACCTATAATTTATGTGCGCCTGAGCACCCGACGCGTCGGGAGTTTTACACTGAAGCAGCAAAGTCATTAGGCTTAACACCGCCAGAATTTGCGCTTGAAGAGCATGAAGCGACAGGGAAAACAATCGATGGAAATCGAATTTGCCAAGAAATGGGGTTTGAGTATGAGTTTACTCACCCACTTTATATGCCGATGAGTTAAATAAAATCCGTGGCGCTCAATACGAACGCCACGCTAAATGCTTATTTGATAGGTAACATCACAATTTCTTGGAACGCAGGACGCTTGGTCAGTGTTTGATACCAGCGCTCTAAATGAGGAAATTCAGGGCGTTCTGTCACAATTTCATGCCATGGGTAGAACAGTGGCGCTATGGCAATATCTGCAATACCAAATTTATCTCCGCTAAAATAGGCTTGAGTCGCCAGAGCATCATCCGCAATTTTCAGCAGTTTTTCGATATTTTGATAAATGACTTTGGCTTGAGCCGGGTCTCTATCGGCTTCAGGAACGCGAACGATTTTGTTCATCATCTGCTTGATATGGTCAAACAAATTAGCGCTGCTCCAATCCATCCATTTATCAGCAGCCGCTTTTTCTTGCAGATCACGGGCTAACAATAGGTGAGAGTGATCATACTTTTCCGTAAGGTAACGTAAAATTGCATTGGATTCCCACAGGGTAAAGCCTTCATCCTGTAAAGTTGGAATTGTGCTGTTTGGATTCATTTTCTTATATTCAGGTGTATCAACACCACCGAATGGGCCACCAACATCTTTTTGATTATAAGGAATATTCAGCTCTTTCAAGCACCACAGTACTTTTTTCACGTTTGAAGAGTTAGTACGTCCCCAGACAGTTAACATTGGAATCTCCCATGACTATGTTTTAACTTAAAGACGGTATTTTTGACCTAAACAAGATAGATGAAATTAATGAATTGAGAAACTTTATTATTTATTAATTGCGGTGGTCATCATCACTTATTTTGTTTAGGGTATAGGGGGACTTTAATTAGCGTAATATTTTGCAGTATCTCGATGAATTTGACTGCATTTTTGGTTTCTAGTGAATATTTTATTAAACATGGTTTGATTGTGATGAACGCTTTGAATGGTAATAGCAACACTAATAGTAAAGGAGTAACCAATGAATAAAACAACATTGTCCTCAGCAATTAGAGGAACAGGTATCGGGTTCAGTCTATTCGTTGTGATGAGCACAAGTAGTTATGCAGCTCAGACACCAGTTGCTCCACAGGTTGACGCAAAAGCGTTTGTATTAATGGATTATAACAGCGGTAAAATTTTGGCATCGGGTAACCCTGATGAGCGTTTGGATCCTGCAAGTCTAACCAAGATCATGACTAGCTATGTGGTCGGGCAAGCGGTCAAAGCAGGGAAAATTACACCGCAAGATATGGTGACAGTGAGTGAAGCCGCATGGGCGACAGGAAACCCTATTTTAAAAGGTTCTTCCTTGATGTTCTTGAAACCGAAAGACCGTGTTTCGGTATTGGATTTAAATAAAGGCGTGGTAATTCAATCTGGGAATGATGCCAGTATTGCCTTGGCTGAGCACGTTGCGGGGAGCCAAGAATCTTTTGTTGACCTTATGAATGGCTACGTCCAAAAAATTGGCTTAACCAATACCCATTTTAAAACCGTACATGGTTTAGATTCTGAAGGGCAATACAGTACCGCTCGGGATATGGCTGTGTTAGCGCAAGCGCTGATCCGCGATGTACCTGATGAATATGTATTGCATAAAGAGAAAGAGTTTACGTTCAATAATATCCGTCAACCTAACCGTAACCGTTTATTGTGGAGCCAAAATCTCCATGTTGATGGCGTGAAAACAGGACATACCAGCGGGGCGGGTCATAACCTAGTCGCATCAGCAACCGATGGTCCTATGCGTTTGATTTCAGTTGTTTTAGGTGCGCCAAGTGACCGCGTTCGTTTTTCTGAAAGTGAAAAGTTACTCACTTGGGGCTTCCGTTTCTTCGAAACAGTGACGCCGATTAAAGGGGATGCTGTTTTACAGAAACAACGTGTTTGGTTTGGTGACATTTCGGAAGTGCCTTTAGGGGTCGAAAAAGATGTGGCAGTGACTATTCCAAAAGGTCAGTTACAAAACCTAAAAGTGGATATCAAACTGGATAATGACTCCCTTGAAGCGCCTTTAGCATTAAACCAAAAAGTGGGCACGATTAACTTTATTCTTAATGGTGAAGTGATTGAGCAGCACCCACTGGTTGCAAAACAAGCCGTAGAGGAAGCGGGGTTTGTCGGTCGTATTTGGGATTACATCATGAAAACCATTACTGGCTGGTGGAATGCTATTTTTGGATGATTAAAACCTAATTATCAAATTAATATATGGAGACCTCTTTATGAGGTCTCTTTTTTTGTAATGAATAACATTAAATAAATTTACAGATAAACTTCAATTGAAATATTTTCGATTCAATTTAATAATCATTTTAATTGTTTGAGAGCTAACTATTTTACTGTTATTTAAATATCAATGGCTGAAATTATCTCATGCAATTTCATAATATATTTATTAATTTAATTAATTGAAATGGAGAATTATCAATGGGCATTTCCATGGAAGAAAGAATGCATCAGCTGTCCTTGCAAAAAAATACCAAAGGGATTGGGGAAAACAGTGTTAATGGTGGTCGTGCGGATAATCGCGGTGAAAATAGTGGTGTTATGAAATCCGGTGATGCGGTTGATTCCGGTAACGGGGGCGGTTCAGTGAATGGTGGTAATACACTGAACATGAATATCAATAAACACAAAATGCAAGGAGGAATTGCACGTAATGATGGCTTAAATAATGGGGAAGTTGTGGGAGGGAATAGTACCAACCATGGTTTAAATAACAATGAACTTAATGGTGGTTCCGCAACGAATGAATTTGGTTCTGTTAACCATGAAAATTCTTTTATTAAGGGCGGTAATGCTATTCGTGAATTGCAACGTGGTCTTGATGAATATAAAGGAATGCAAAAGCAATTGGCGATGATCGATGAAGAGGTTACTAAAAAAAATAATCAATTATCAGAATTACAAAAGCAGCAGAAAGCGTTAGGAGATCAAGCTGATCAATCGGATGAGACAAAACAGCGTTTTATGCAAATTGAAGGAGATATGAAGTCACTAAAAGATGAGGTGAAACAGACGCAAGCGGAGGCAAAGAAACTTAATGTAAGTATGGATGCTCAACGTGTTGAGATAGCAGAACTCAAAACTCAGTTTGATAAAAACCAAGAACAGGTCAAACAGCTGGGAGAAAAAATGAATGCTGAGAAAGAAGAATTGAAAGTGCGATTTGCAACCCAAGAAGCTCGTAATAAAAAACAAGCAACAGATATTGCTAATATTAATATCAAGATTGACGGCAAGCAAAAAGAAGTTGACGCTTTGAAGCTCAAGTTTGAAAGTGAAGGAAAAGCTAAAGCAGATACGAATCCTAAAATACTGCGTTTAGAAAGGGATGCTCGCAAGTTACGGGTCGATCTAGATAGTAAATCTGATAATCAGTCTAAGAGTCAAGCTAGAATGGATAGCCTGGAGGCGAGAATTAAAGTTTTAGAAGTGAATGAAAAAACGGCAGAATTGGAATTAAGGGAGATAAGTCTGAAGCAACAGGAAATGGCTGAAAAATTTGCTCACTATGAGCAGACTGTTGAGCAAGACAATAAAAAACTTGACGAGATGGCCCAGGTATTCGATGGCATTGGTAAGTTGACAAGTCAAGGTAAAGGTATTTTAGCGGGGTCGTCTAACACTACGACTACGACAACGACGCATACAACCTCCTTGTACTCTCATGAGACAAAAACACCAAGTGGTCATGTATCTGCTGGATTTGCACAAAACTTAGGGGATAATTCAGGTTCTATGCGTGGTGGTGATAGCATTAGTAATTCGTATGAGACAAATATTAATAATGAGACAAATATTAATAATGAGACAAATATTAATAATGAGACAAATATTAATAA
The DNA here is from genome assembly GCF_009706585.1 of Providencia sp. wls1916. Lineage (NCBI taxonomy): Bacteria > Pseudomonadati > Pseudomonadota > Gammaproteobacteria > Enterobacterales > Morganellaceae > Providencia > Providencia sp. wls1916. The sequence continues at coordinate 39,265 of NZ_WLUL01000002.1, read as the reverse complement.
TGAGATAAATCTTAAGAATGAAATGATGTTTAAGATTGATGCTGACCAAACCGTCAATAAAATAGCGGAAGGGGTGAGTGCTTTAACTAAGCCTGTTGAGGCTACTGCTTTAGATGTAGGAAATTCGGTTAAAGGCGCTGCCGATACTGTTAGTGCATTAGTCTCAACGAAAACACCATATCAAGTTTGGTAATAGTACTTAGCCAGCAATCAAAAGGCCTGCATTTGCAGGCCTTTTATCGTCAAAAAGCAATTAGCTATTCACAGTGCCCTAACTTAATCGCCAAACCGCCTTGGGAAGTTTCACGGTATTTTGCGTTGATATCTTTACCTGTTTCATACATGGTTTCGATGACTTTATCGAGACACACGCTTGGCGCACTCACACGGCGTAATGCCATACGAGCAGCATTCACAGCCTTAACAGATGCAATTGCATTACGTTCGATACAAGGTACTTGGACTTGCCCGCCAACAGGGTCACAGGTTAAGCCTAAGTTATGCTCCATGGCGATTTCCGCCGCGACGCACACTTGCTCTGGGCTGCCTCCCATTAATTCTGCCAAACCAGCAGCTGCCATGGAACAGGCTACGCCGACTTCACCTTGGCAACCGACTTCCGCACCCGAGATAGACGCATTCATTTTGTACAGCGTACCAATCACGCCCGAGACTAAGAAATAACGGGTATAAGAGTTTTCGTTGACTGGGCGAATAAATTTATCGTAGTAAGCCAATACCGCAGGAATAATTCCACACGCACCATTCGTTGGGGCTGTTACAACACGGCCACCCGCAGCGTTCTCTTCATTGACGGCAAGGGCGTACATATTGATCCAGTCAATTACTGCCATTGGGTCAATATTGTTATTGTCAGAGGTCACTAATTGACGGCGTAATGCCGCTGCACGGCGAGGAACGCGCAGTGGACCTGGTAATAAACCTTCGGTGCTCACCCCACGTTCAATACCGGCTTTCATGACATCCCACACCGCAGCCAGATAGTCAGAAATCTCTTCTTTGCTGTGCAGGGCTAATTCGTTTTGCATTACTAATGCAGATAAAGATAATCCCGTTTCTTTACAGTGTTTTTGTAAATCAGCTGCATACTTGTATGGGTAAGGGACTTGAACCGCATTTTTAGTTTCTTGACCGAAATGTTCTTCATCGACGATAAAACCACCGCCAATAGAATAATAATTCTTGGTATACAGAACGTTATCGTCATCAAATGCGGTAATTGTCATTCCGTTTTCGTGTAATGGTAGGTTGGTTGAATGGAAATTCATCCCACCTTCCGTTGGGAAATCGACTTCATGTTGACCATTTGCCAGCAACAGTTTGCCAGTTTGCTCAACATTACGCATAAATGCTGGGATAGCATCAATATCAATCGTATCAGGCAGATTACCCGCCAAACCCATAATAATCGCCATATCGGTGGCGTGCCCTTTACCTGTTAGGGATAAAGAACCATAAACATCGACGGAAATACGTGTGGTTTTAGTGAGAAGATTTTGCTGGATGAGGTCATCGACAAACTGCTTACCGGCTTTCATAGGGCCGACAGTGTGTGAGCTGGATGGTCCGATACCGATTTTAAAAATGTCGAATACGCTAATCATATTCTGTCTTCCTATATTGAAGGATCCCCATCAAACTGGCAATTACAGGGTATTTGTTGTCAGTAAGATGATTATAGAAGATCCCTCAATTAACCAGATTGATATAGGTTAATTGAGGGCTTAGATTTACTTAATTATTTGCTAATTTTTTTAATTAGAAGAATAACTTGTAAGTTGCAGCGGAGATAGCGACCAGACCCATGATGACAACGAAGATATTGCTGAGTTTACCGGAGTATTTACGCATCGCAGGAACTTTGCTGATTGCATACATTGGCATTAAGAACAGCAGGATTGCGATAACTGGGCCACCCAGACTTTCAATGATATCCAGTACACCAGGGTTCAATGTTGCAACAATCCAAGTTGTTACTAACATGAACAGTGCAGTACCACGATTTAATTTTTTAACATCAACTGTTTTGCCTTTTGCGCGATATGCACGCTCAACTAAACCATTGAAACCTTCACGAGCACCTAAGTAGTGGCCTAAGAATGATTTGATGATAGCGATAAAGGCGATGATAGCTGCGGCATACTTGATGAACGGCTGATCAAAATAGCCAGACAGGTAGTCAAGGATACTGATATTTTGCGCTTTAGCTGCAGCAAGGTCAGCTGAAGACAGTGTGAATACACAGCTGATGACGAAGAACATTACAGTCAGAACCATCAGGATGTGTGCAGAAGCTAGAATGCGTGAGCATTTTTTCTCAGCCGCTTCATCATACTCTTCACGTTTTGCAACAGAGAAAGCAGAGATGATTGGTGAATGGTTAAACGCGAAAACCATAACTGGGATTGTTAACCAGATAGTGATCCAAATGCTTTGTCCACCTGATGCTTTAGCCGCTTCAGTCACGTTATCTAAAGATAATGTGCTCAGAGCATCGGTGCTCCAATGTGGAACCATATACAGAGAGAAAGCGACCAGTACGGCGATGAATGGGAACACCAGCATACTCATGACTTTAACAATGTATTTTTCACCGAATGCCACGATTGCCATGACGCCACCGACTAAAATCAGTGCCAGCAACCAACGTGGTGGTGCACCAACGCCTAATAGTTCAGTCAGGAATTTGTTAACGTTGTTAGTGATGGAAACGCCATAAACTAACAAAATAGGATAAATTGCAAAGAAATAGAGCAGGGTGATCCAGTTACCTGCTGTACGACCAAAGTGCTCTTCTACCACTTCGGTAATGTCACCGTCTTTCTTTGAACCGGAAAGGACAAAGCGTGTTAAACCACGGTGAGCAAAAAATGTCATTGGGAAAGCAAGTACTAACATCAGTAATACTGGCAGTAATCCACTCATACCCGCATTGATAGGCAAGAATAAAACACCAGCGCCGATGGCGGTACCATAAAGACCGAGCATCCACACGGTGTCTGTTTTACGCCAAGCGGTAGCATTCCCTGTTTGCGAGGCTGTTTTGTTGATGGAACCAACTTTTGTTGTATCCATAATAGTCTCCAAAAATAAAAGTCAAAAAATAAAAATTGGGTGCCTATTTCACTAGGCTCTTAATCTTTTTGTACGATTAATCGACGGTTTAATTAATGGTTAGTAAATAAACAATCGGTTAATACACTGTCTAGCCATTAATAATGGTTTTATACGTAACAATCTGATTGGAAATAAAACTAAGATGAATATGAAATTCATTTTCAATCAGTTTTGCAATTTTATAAGTAATTTTTAAAAGTGGATTTTGAGTGTGAGAATCTACATTTTAGCAGAACAAAATGCCGTGATCATTATCTCAAAAGAGAAATATCCCCCATGTTTATCAGCTCACAGTGAATTTTGTAAAATTGTTAATGAAATTTAACTTAGTGCTAGCTATTACTGGTTTTCAACCATATTCATAAAATGATTATTCGACAAATTTATTTATATAAAAATACAAAACATTAAAACCGTTATCATGTTAATAAAAAATTTAACGTCAATAAAATGATCAATGACTTGAAAATAAAGATGGAAAAACCACGCTATTCCTTGGATGAGTTTCAACTTCATAATTAACGTAACATAATGATATTTATTGTATTTTTGTGATTGCATTAATTGATTAATAACGTGATTAATTTTTTTGGTTAATTAATGTTCTTGAGGAATATGTTAATTGTTTTAGGGGATTTAAGATTAGAAATAGAATACTTATTTTTCGTCACAAAAAATAATAAGAAAACGTTACAAAATATTTGTTAATTAATTGTTTTAATATTTATTTGATAAATTCAAATAAAGTTATTGATGCTAAAAATAAATGAAAACAAACTTTGATTTAGCTCAATATTTAATGACGGGAAAAATGAAGGGGAAAGTACTGACACTAATAATAGGTCAGTACTTTAAATCACCAATTAAGGTTGCATCCATCCTTTGCGAATGAGAGAACCAAATACGAGGTGGTAAAGACGAGTGATTGGCTGCTGAATAACACTGCCGCCCACAGCCCAAATCAGCTGAGATAAACCGCAAGAAATAGCACCTAAGATAAATGCACCAATCATGTCTAACGGCCAGTGAACGCCAAGATAAATACGAGACCATGCAATAACGATGGCAGGAACCATAAACACGAAGCCAACCCACGTTCTTAGCCAGAATAAGAAAGCAAAAACAAAGGTAAAGACGATAGTTCCATGGTTACTCGGAAAAGAAGGTGTTGCGTCGTGATCTAAGAAATTAGAACCAATTCCCATCACAAAAGGGCGTTCATGTGGCGCAAAAGAACCAATCAACCAAGAAATCACTAAACCAATAACAATGGCGTAAGCCGTTTTACAGGCAAAGGCACGTTGGCGAGTCATATTTGGCTGTGCACCCCAAAACCAGCATGCAACAGTAAATAGCGGAAAAATAAGGATCAAGCGTTTGGCGATCACCGTGGCTAACGCAATAGTACCACTTGCGGACTCAGGCGTTGCGTTGATCAGATTAAAAAGATCCAGATTTAGTTGTTCCAGCACGATCGGAGTACCTCGGACATTAGTTCTCAAGAAGACGGGACATAGCAATGGGAAGGGGGTGAATCAAGACACGCTCTAGACCTTGCTACTCAAGCTGACAAATTTACTTTTTGTTAAACATTAACTCAATCAATATTTGCTCAATAACAGTGATTTATCAGGGCAATGCAAAAGTTCTAGACACAAAAAACCCGATAGCATGAAAGAATCAAATGGCTATCGGGCTCCTCAATATGGGGACATCAAAGAAAAGCAGTGGCACTAATTAAGACTACGGCAAAGGAGGAAAGTTCTCTCGGTGATCAGAAAAAGTGCAATTTTTGATGAAAATATTTTTGCATAGCACAAAAAGAAAAAATAAAGCCCCAAATGATAGGCTCATCTGGGGCTTTATAAAAGAAAATGTCTTGTAAGATTGATTACTTATACAGGCTCAGATTTTCTTTAGCGTATGCTTCAAAATCAGTGCAACCACCGATGTGTTTCTCATCGATAAAGATTTGAGGAACGGTTTCTACAGTTTTACCAACGGTTTTAGATAAGTCTTCTTTAGAGATACCTTCCGCTTGGATATCAACATAGCGATAATCGAAGTCGTCACGTTCATTTTTCAGTTTTTCTGCAAGTTCTTTAGCACGAACACAGTATGGGCAACCAGGGCGGCCAAAAATAACAGTGTACATAATATCTCCTTAAATTTAGAACTCAGATTTTAATGACTATTCAGATACGAAATAATAATGCCCAATACTATGCCAACATCAGCTTCTAAATAAAAGTTGAATTTTCCTTTCATAGCTATAGGCAGTATATATAATTTGCTAGAGGTGGTGACGATACTGTCAGTATAAGGCAATAAAACGAAGGAAAACATCATGGAACAACAGCAAAAAACCACAAAAGAGACTAAAGGGACGATGCGCTCATTAGCGGATATGCCAAAACCCGTTCTTTTTCTTGAGGGTATCGGAATATTATTACTAATCACCGTATTACTTGCTACTAATGACTATATTACGCTGCCGGAATGGCTAGCCAGCTCTGGCGCGATTGTTTCTATGGTGCTGGTCGGGATGGGCTGCTTAATTCCGGCGATGATTAATATTATTTGGCGAGCCGTGCATGGTCTTACCTTTTTGGGAATTGATAATAAATCGGGTGGCGCGAGTCGTGACCGTCGTAATCAACCAAAAGAGACGACGCGAGATGATGATAAACCAGACGAAAAGTAGAGCAGGGCATGGTTTTACTGGTGTTTAGATTGGCTATGTGTGAAAATTGTCCGCTTTCTATTTGTTAGACTGAATGATTTGTTAGTATGAGTGCTTGGTTGGCATGAATATGGTTATTTTTGGTATATCGCTATTTTGAGTTGAAGAAGGTTATTGCTCATGGATTCTATTTGTTACCCAGATATCTCACAGCTGCGAGAGTGGCTAGACCAACTCAAAACGTCTTATTTCGAGTGTGATTCTTGTGCTGCTTTGCATCTCCCTCATATGCAAAATATTGATGGGATCTTTGATGCTAAATTAGACATTATTAATAATGTGTTAGTACTCTCAGCATTGGCAGAACTTAAACCTACCGCGATTATTACGCTGGTGGCAAATATTAGCCAAATTAACGCCAGTTCATTAACGGCAAAAGTTTTTCTCGAAATTAATAATGAAAATCTACCTAAGTTGGTGGTTAGCCAATCATTTTCGTTAGAAGCCGGAATTACTTATCGCCAATTTAGCCATTTCTTACAGCAGGCCGAAGAGCAAATTTCCGGTATTGTGTTTGAAATTTTCAGTAATAATCTACTGTATGCAAACCAAGATGAGTATGAAGAGTTAGAGTCGGATGATAATGATGACGACACTGAATCCGACCTTGATGATAAACCTTCTGTAATTATTCACTAAATACCCTATGCATTGTGAAAAATATTTGGCAGGAGAATGTCGCTCCTGTCAGTGGCTAGAATTATCGCCAGAACAGCAAATTGCCCGTAAACAAGATAATCTGCAATCGTTATTGCCTTCTTTGGCATCATCTATATTTTTGGCACCCGTGATGGGACCATTTGAAGGATTTCGAAATAAAGCCAAAATGGTTGTCAGTGGTAGCGTTGAAAAGCCAATTTTGGGTATTGTTAACCGTGAAGGTGACGCCGTCAGTTTAACGGAGTGCCCGTTATATCCCTCTGAATTTTCGCAAATCTTCGCGCAGCTTATTCCTTTTATCGCGAGAGCTGGGTTAACCCCCTATAACATTGAGCGTAAGCGTGGAGAGCTAAAATATATTTTGCTGACACAAAGCTGGCATACCAAACAATTTATGTTGCGCTTTGTCTTGCGTTCCGATAAAAAAATCGAGCAATTACAGAAAGCATTACCTTGGTTACAAGAAAAATTGCCGCAATTAGCCGTGATCACCGCCAATATTCAGCCCGTACATATGGCTATTTTAGAAGGTGAACAAGAAGTTATGTTCACTGAGCAACATGTGTTGCGGGATGAATTTAACCAAGTTCCTCTGTTTATTCGTCCGCAAAGTTTTTTCCAAACTAATCCTATCGTGGCATCTCAGTTATATCAAACTGCACGAGAGTGGGTAAAAGAATTGAATATCACTAGTTTATGGGATCTATTTTGTGGCGTGGGTGGCTTTGGTTTGCATTGCGCGGATAAGACGATCAAACTAACGGGGATTGAGATTAGTGCGCCAGCTATTGAGTGTGCTCGTCAGTCTGCCCAAGAGCTAGGTTTGCAGCACGTTGAGTTCCAAGCGTTAGATTCAACAAATTTTGCCACCAGCCGCCAAGATATTCCCGATTTAGTGCTGGTGAATCCACCTCGCCGTGGTATCGGTAAGAATTTATGCAATTATTTATCTGATATGCATCCTGAGTATATTCTCTATTCTAGCTGTAATGCCCAAACTATGGCGCAAGACTTTAAATTATTATCAGGATACGAAGTTTGCAAAATTCAACTGTTTGATATGTTTCCGCATACTGCACACTATGAAGTATTGAGTTTATTGAAGCGAAAATAGTGATTAAAATAGATAGGTTTACGCCTATCTATTATGAATTTCCCCATATTTATCAATAGACAAATTACCTTTTGTGTTCTTTATTAATGGGAGATTTTCAGTAATAGTTGAAATCATTTTTTTAACGTCAGTTTCATTTGAATCGAGATTCCATTTTTTTAGTCCCTTATAAATGGTGATTTTGGTTATATTACTTATTAAGTCATGGCTTTTCAGTTTTATTTTGAAATTATTGGGTAATACTATATTTGCTTTATTTTTTATGAGTGCATTTTTTATATTAGTTTGAATATCTTCATCAGAAAATTCAGGTAAGCTAAGTTTGTTTTGACTGTTGGCTCTTTTATCAATTATGCGGACATTAAGTAATGCATGACCAGCATAAGAATGCTCAGTTTGAGCATTGGTACTAAATTCATTAAAAAATTGAGATAATTGTTTGAAAAACCTGTAGCTATCTTCATCAAATAAAATGCCATTGTTTGGATCAAAAAATGTATATACTACTTTCTTGTTATTACTTTTGGCAGAAATAGCCATACAGTGGCCGATTGTTTCTACAAGAGAATAATAATAACCTTTGCTTTTTATTGATTCATCGATATCCATTTCTATATCAGCTAGTGTTTTTAACTCGCCATAATGATTGATATTTTGTCTATTTTCCAGTGGTTGTGTATTATCGTCGATTAATCCTGCGCGAATTTGTCTATCAACGGAGATTAGCCCCATTCTGTCTAACTCAAATTTTAAAAAGGCAATCAAAATTAAATGGGCATCATCTGTTGTTAACGGCATTCTATAGGATAATTTTTCTCTTATTGGTGCTATTTCTTCCTGGGATAAATGCAAGCAACTGGAGCCGTTTCTATCCAGTATTTTTTTTATAAAAAATACTAAATTGGCAAGGGAATCATAGCCAATGATAAATTTATCGGGGTCACTCAATATTTTAGTGATCTCAGGTAGTTGAAGTAAGTTAGCCAAATACACAATATTTTCTTCCTGAGCACTTATCTCTCTAAGTGTGAGGTTCTTTATATCGAATAATAGATTATCCAATGCAATAGTATTTGAATAATCTATTTGTTCATTGACGGCTTGGTGCATTAAAACATTAAATTCTGAGAGTTTGACATTTTTAATGAAATTTAAAAGATACTCATCGAGTGTATTTTGAGGCTCTTCATAATGGGCTAAAGTGTCAAAGGACTCATTTATCTTTTCTATATATTGCGTGCCACGGTTATTGTTCTCATGCAGCAGAAAACAAGTGGAAAGACCACGGCAAATACCTGCTTGAATAGGGCTAATATTTGATACTTTGACAAGCTTATTCTGAAATAGATCGGGGATATTCGTTGCTATGTAATTAACAATAGGTTCTTGTTGAAAAGGAACGGAAAAATTAATTTGTGTAATCATCTCGATAGCCTTATTTAATCGGTATAATTTTGCAATGATTCATGCTACCAATACAAAAAAGGTCTATCTTTCAAAAAGCAATATAATATATAGAAATGATTTGCCATGTATGTTTTTCATACAAAAAAGCTTGGCATAAGACCAAGCTTTTTCATTTAAAAACAATCTGTTAACTTTTAGCTGCGATGTTCAAAAGCCAGTGCTTTACGCTCAATCAGACGCATAATTAACGTCAGAATCGCATTCACCACAAGATAGATAATCCCTGCCGCGACAAACGCCATGACATCCCATGTCTGCCCAAATACTTGGCTACTGTAGCCCATAATATCCAGCATCGTAATGGTACTGGCGAGAGAGGTACTTTTGAAAATCAGTACGACTTCGTTGGAATAGGATGAAAGTGAACGTTTAAACGCATAAGGAAGAATAATCCGCATAGTTTGCAGCTTATTCATACCCAGCGCTTGGCAAGACTGCCACTGACCTGACGGAATGGCTTTTACCGCGCCATGGAATAACAGTGTGGAATAGGCTGCACTGTTTAATGCTAATGCCACCATCGCACAAACCCAAGGCGTCGAAATAAACTCCCACAGCATAGGGTAATCTTGCAGTGACTTAAATTGGCTCGGGCCATTATAAATCAAGAAGAATTGCACTAATAACGGCGTACCCGTGAATAGGGTGATATACACCTTAACCGCTTGTGAAATGACGGGAGTTTTGAGGGATAAGATCAGCGTAAAGAAGATGGCTAAGATAAAAGCCACCAATAATGCACTGAAGGTCAGTGACAAGCTGGTCGGTAATCCCGGTAATATTTGTAGAATTAAATCGATCATTTCGCATCACTCCGTTCAAAACGCGTGGTGCGCAGTTCAATACGTTTTAGCACCAATTGGCTTAATAGGGTGATAGCGAGGTAAATCAGTCCCACAATAGCGTACCAAGTAAATGGTTCATGGGTACGATTCACAATGGTTTTAGTTTGTAGCATTAAGTCATTGACGCTAATTAAGGAGACTAACGCGGTATCTTTGAGTAACACTAACCATTGGTTACCTAAGCCGGGCAGGGCATGGCGCCACATTTGCGGCATGATATAGCGAAAGAAAATGGTGCGTTTGCTTAATCCAAGTGCTAATCCCGCTTCCCATTGACCATAAGGTACGGCTTTCAAGGCACCACGCAAGGTCTGGGAGGCGTAAGATGCATATAACAGCGCGAGCGCAACTACACCACAGAAGAATGGTGTGTAGTCAAATTCGCCGCTATCAGCAAAGAAAATGCTCGGGTCAATTTGGAAAGTACCTTGCCAGAAGCCTAAGTTAATGGCGATACCATCACCTAACAGGTTAATAAGCTGGAGGGTTCCAAAATAGACAAACAGCACCACCAGTAGTTCAGGTAAACCACGGATCAGCGTGACCCAGCAGGTTCCTAAAAAGGCGAGAGGTTTGAACCGAACAGATTCCCACGCGGTAAATAGCATCGCGAGAACCAATCCAAGGACTAGTGCTAAAACGGCAAGGCCGACGGTAATACCGGCGGCACTTGCTAAAAAGAATAAATCATTCATTAATTATATCGACTACTGTTGAAACCATTTTTTATGGATAGCATCGTAGGTGCCATCGGCTTTAACTTCAGATAAGGCTTTGTTCATTTTATCCAGCAACTCTTTGTTGCCTTTACGAACCGCGATACCTAAACCAATGCCAAAGTATTGTGGATCGGTCACTTTGTCGCCCACAGCCGCTAAGTTTTCATTACCTTTCGCTTTTAACCATTCATCAGCAACGGCTGTGTCACCGAATACCGCATTAATACGACCGTTTTGCAGATCTAAAATGGCAGATTGGTAGTTATCATAAGGGACAACCGTCATATCTTTATGTTGTTCCAGAATGTATTTCTGGTGTGTGGTACCGTTTTGTACCCCGATTTTTTTACCTTTTAACTGGTCAACGGCAGTAATCTTATCTTTTACTGCAATAAACTCAGCGGAGTTCGGATAGTAAGTTTCGGTGAAATCCACTTGTTGTTGACGCTCAGGGGTAATATCGATACCCGCCATTAACGCTTCAAAGCGACGGAATTTCAGGCTTGGAATTAAGCTATCAAAAGATTGGTGTGTGAATGTGCAGGTTGCATTCATTTTTTCACACATTGCATTTGCCAGATCTACGTCAAAACCTACGATTTGGTTGTTTTTATCAAACATTTCAAACGGGGCGTAAGTTGCTTCAGTTGCAAAACGGATGGTCTCTTTTTCCGCCGCCGCCGCAGATAGGGTTACAGCGCCTAATAATGTAGCTAATAATAATTTTTTCATTGCTTAATCCTATATCTATTAGTGGGACAGAATCTATTAATGGGATAGATAATTTGCAAATGCTTCGGTTTGAGGTGCAGCGAAGTGGCTAGCATCTCCTTGCTCTACAATATGACCGTTTTCCATATAGACCACACGGCTTGCGGTTTTACGGGCAATTTCAACTTCATGGGTCACGATAACTTGGGTGATCCCTGTTGCTGAAAGTTCACGAATAATGTCTACCACTTGCGCTGTAATTTCAGGGTCAAGTGCGGCTGTTGGTTCATCAAATAATAGAACTTGAGGTTCCATCATCAAGGCGCGAGCAATCGCGACACGTTGTTGCTGTCCACCGGATAAATGCAGGGGATAACGGTCAGTAAATTGCGATAAACGTAAGCGCTCTAACAGCTTAGCGGCTTTTTCTTGTGCTTGCTGTTTGGATAGCTTCAAAACGCGGCATGGCGCTTCAATCAGGTTATCCATCACACTTAAATGAGGCCAGAGATTATATTGTTGGAAAACCATACCTACATTTTGGCGCAGATCGCGAATGGCTTTCGCATCTGGTGTTTTGGCAAAATCAAAAGTATGGTTGGCAACATTGAGTTGACCTGAACGTGGCATTTCTAGCAGGTTCAGTACGCGCAGTAAGGAGCTTTTACCTGCGCCACTTGGCCCGAGTAATACCATGGTTTCACCAGCAGAGCACTCTAAGTTGATATCAAAGAGTGCCTGATGGTTACCGTAGAAACAGTTTATGTTTTTTAATTGAATGCTCATGCTTACCAATAATATCTAAATTAACTACCCGCGATATTAATCCTGTAAGCATATTTATGCAATGTTTTATGCATAAAAATTTGGTTTTTCACGCTAAATTTATTCTGGCTTATTGGAGCTATCTTCCGCTATCGGTGCTGTCACAAGCTTTTTGTCCCGTTGAATAGCCAATTCACTAATACGCTTAGCCATGCCTTTAAAGATGAACAGATGAGCTGGCATCATCGCAAACCAATAGAGTAATCCGCTGAAACCCGCAGGATGCCACCATGCACGAACATCAATGGAGCGTAGGTTTCCACTATCATGAATAGTGAAAGTTAATCGACCTAAACCTGGTGCTTTCATACCAAAAAGTAAGCTAAGTTGTTTATTTGGTTCCAGATTAATGACTCGCCAACCATCAACTTCATCACCAACCTGTAAGGTGTCACGATCAGGTCTGCCATATTTGACTTTATTCAACATCATATCGTCCATAATGGCGCGTGTTTTCCAAAGGATATTGGCGTAAAAATAGCCTTCCTTTCCACCAATTTGCTGGACGGTATGCCAGAGCGATTCTGTGGTTGCTGTGGTGCTAAAAGTAAAACCCGCTTGTTTAGGGTAGTAGCCGTAACCCGGTCGCCAGCGTTTTCTCACCTCAGGATCATAACCCCAATCAGAGTTATCAATAGCACTGGCTTCTTCCGCTAATGTGGTTCTGACTGCATCATCAAATGAAATCAGCGTTTGCGGGATAAGCTCGCGAATGAGTTTATCGTCTGCAGGCAGATCGTGTTGTAAGCCTTGGATCAACTCTTTGGCAATAGTCGGCGGCACTGAAGTTATCAAGCTAATAAAGTGCACGGAGATCATGCTGACAGGGATTGGAATTGGAATTAACAAGCGACGCTTTCCAGAGACTTTAATAAAGCGCTTGAAGAGCTCTTGGTAGCTTATATATTCAGGACCACCCGCATCTAACACTCGACTTTCTGTCACGGGAAGTTGGGCTAACTGGGTGAGGTAATACAGGATATTTTCAAGGGCAATTGGGGATGATTTTGAACGTACCCAACGAGGCGGCGTCAAGATGGCAAGGTTATACACCATATCTCGCATAATTTCGAAGGCCGCAGAACCTGAACCAACAATTATGGATGCGCGAATTTCAGTCACAGGAATACCACTTTCGCGCAGAATCTCCCCTGTTAAGCGTCTGGCAATTAAATGCGGGGAATAAGTATGCCCATGTTGCAGTGCGCTGAGATAAATCACCTGCTTGACGTTAGAGCCTTGCAGCGCATTTTGTACATTGCGTGCCGCTTCACGTTCACGTTCAATAAGATTGGCTTGATCCGCCATGCTATGAACGAGGAAGTAAACAATATCCACCTCGTCCATGATATTTTTCAGGGTTTCAGGCTGGTGTAAATCCACATAGATACAGCGAGTATCCGACCAACCTTGGGATAGCATCCAGTCTACACGTCGGGCGGCAGCAGTGACTTCATGACCTTCTTCCAATAATTTAGGAATTAAATTTTGCCCAATATAGCCACTTGCACCTAGTACTAAAACTCGTTGTTTACCCGTCATGTTAATTTCCTGTGATACCTAAATTAACGGCTATTGTGACTGAAATTCTACTTATGTAAAGAAGGCCATAAGGATTGGCGTAATTAGACTTAAAACGAAGCCGTGAACGATAGCCGCGGGGACAATCGACACGCCACCACTACGCTGCAATACCGGTAAAGTAAAGTCCATAGACGTAGAGCCACAAATTCCCAATGCAGTAGAACGATAGCGATTAATGATTAATGGAATCAACATGATGGCAGTCAATTCTCGCAATAGGTCATTAAAAAATGCGGCGCTACCCATCACGGGACCATAGGCATCGGTAATTAAGATACCAGTGAGTGAATACCAACCAAATCCAGAGGCGATAGCTAACCCAATTTTGATAGGAAGCCCAAGGAAAAAGGCTGCGGCTGCCCCACCGATAAGGGCGCTAACCCCCATGACTAAGGCAATAGTCGTACCTCGGCGGTTAATTAAAATCTGTCGAATATGCATGCCACTATTACGCAGTTGTACCCCAACCAGTAACAGCAGCAACATTAGCGCCACTTGGCTGCCTTTATCCGCATAATGTAAGAATTTAAACCCCGTTAATCCTACTAAAAAGCCAATGAGCAAGACACCACACAGCTGCAAGGATTCAAATACCATTTTGATACGTGAAGGGGGCTTTTCTTGCTTGTGCTGCGGTACTTTCCACGGATCAAGTTTATCCAGGAGAATTAAAGAAAGCGCATTGAGGCCAAAAATGCAGGCGAAGAAGGTCAGGGCATAAATTAAGATGGACACTAAATGTGCGCTGAGGTTTTCAAGCAAAGCAAGGGTAATACCCATTAAAAATAAAATAACGTACACCATCGAATTTAAAGACTGATGAACTCGATGAAGAACATTTTTATTTTTTATAGGTATCAAGTAACCAAGAAACAGAGGTAAAAGAATAATCAGCAAGCCTGAATACATGTTAGTGCCCTTTTATTTCATTTCGTTTTACTGCATTAACTACACTAATTTATGCCAATATAAACAACAGATTATATTTAAAAATTCATGAACATAGCTATCGAAACATGAATAAATTTAACCTGTGATGCTAAATATCACGTGAGTGATAAATATTTTTCAATGGCTGATTAACTAAAAATAGGAGAAAAATGCTGGAAAATAAAGCATAAACATCCTATATCACCAACTAAATAAGCTCAATACAGGGACATGTATCGCAACGTGTTTTTTTTGTACTGTGTTGACTCGTATAGTAATTAATTGGCTTAATGAGTAAGCTTTTATTTGAGATAGTTCAGGTTGTTTCACGGATCCTTGAGTGGTCAAGATGTTACAATCAAACTCAGTTTTCGATAGCAAGGAGAGAGATATGTATCTGGAACGTGTGGAAATATACGGATTTAGAGGGATCAACCGACTTTCTTTAGAACTTAATAATAATACCGTTCTCATCGGGGAAAACTCATGGGGGAAATCAAGTTTACTCGATGCCTTAGATATTTTGCTCTCTCCCGAACATCGCGAATACCAATTCACAGCTAATGATTTTCACCATCCTACAGGGGATGATGAAACACGTTTTCGTACTTTGCAGATTGTCTTAAAGTTCTGTGAGAGTCGTCCTGGTCGCCATCATTCTTATCGTTTCCAAAATCTAGCTTCTGTTTGGGTCGATAATGGGGATGACTTAAAACATATTTTATTCCGAGTAAGTGCGGAGCTAAAAGATGATAACAGCGTTACGGTAGATAAGTGCTTCTTAAATTCTGGGGGTAATAAATTATCCCTTGATAATGTGGGTAAGTATATTAAAGAAATTGTCCGTTTATATCCCGTAATTCGCTTACGAGATGCGCGTTTCTTAAATAGTATAAACCCCGAGACGATAGTCAGCGGAAGCAACAATTTCCGTGAAAACTTTAATCATCAGATTAAAGAATTGACGATGGCGCTGGTGAATAATCCTGAACGCTTAAGTGATAATGACCTTGAAGATGGGGTGGACGCGATGCAGCAATTGCTGAGCCACTATTTTTCAGGGAAAAGCGGTCATATGGTGAAAACGGATAATCCAATGATTAGTATCGAGCCTCGTAAGCGGGGGTGGCAGGCATTGGATAATATTAACCGATTAATAGCGAAGCCGAATCAACGTAATATTCGCCTGATTATCTTAGGGATGTTTTCATCGTTACTGCAATCTAAAGGGAATATTGAGCTGGATAAACATGCTCGCCCAATTATTATTGTGGAAGACCCTGAAACACGGTTACACCCTATTATGTTGTCTATTGCGTGGGGGCTGTTTAGTTTATTCTCCTTGCAGCGGATCACCACAACCAATTCTGGTGACTTACTTTCCCAAGCGCCAATTGACAGCTTATGCCGTCTTGTCCGTGATACTAATAAAGTGTCTGCATATCGTTTGAACCCGCAGGATTTAAGTGCTGAAGAGTTACGTAAAATCTCTTTCCATATCCGCTTTAATCGACCTTCCGCATTATTTGCCCGTTGTTGGCTACTGGTTGAAGGTGAAACGGAAATTTGGCTAATGAGTGAATTTGCAAGGCAGTGTAATTATTTCTTCGAAACAGAAGGCATTAAGGTAATTGCTTTTGCACAAAGTGGCTTAAAACCTTTATTAAAATTTGCCAATAAAATGGGCATTGAATGGCATGTATTAACTGATGGGGATGAAGCAGGGCGAAAATATGCCGCAACGGCGACGCATTACGCCAACAAAATTAATTCGCCAGATAGAGACCGGTTAACCATGTTGCCTGCACCGGATATGGAACATTTTCTGTATCGCGAAGGGTTTCAAGGTTTGTACCATGAAATTGCAGAAATTCCTGAAAATGCTCGAGTATCCACTCGCCGCGTGATTTTAAAAGCGATTGCACGGACGTCAAAACCTGACTTAGCGCTGGCGACAGTAAACCGTGCCGCTGAATTAGGCCCTGAAGCTGTACCATTAGCTCTGAGAAATATGTTCTCAAGAGTCGCATGGTTGGCACGCGGTAAGGCGTATTAATATAAATTGCAGTTAATCTTAAATCTGTTTAGTGAAGAGTGATAATTATTCAGCTATCTTATTTTCAAGAGAGGGGCGGCCCTCTGATTGAAAATAGGAACAGAGTTAATGAAGGCAGCATCAAGAAAAAAATGGATTTATGGCATATTTGTCCTACTCGCGGCGCTGGTTACCGCATGGTTTTTTCTTGGTAACCAGCAACCAGAGAGCTACCAAACGGTTGATGTGACTCGTGGCGATCTCGATAAGCGGGTTATGGCGACGGGTAAATTAGATGCTGTACGTAAAGTGGATGTGGGGGCGCAGGTTAGCGGTCAACTGCAAACACTGTACGTTAAAGAAGGTGATACCGTTAAAAAAGGCGATCTGCTTGCCGTTATTGACCCGCAAAAAGCGCAAAACGAAGTCACTGAATCTCAAGAAACTATCCATGAATTAGAATCCAACTTGGCATTGGCTCAGGCTGAATTAAAGCTTGCACAAGTGACTTACCAACGCCATTTAAGCCTCTCAAAAGTACAAGCGGTGGCTCAGCAAGAGCTGGATAAAGCCAGAACCGATGTGGAAGTGAATAAAGCGAAGGTGGCCACGTATCAGTCGCAGATTAAACGTAATCGCGCCTCTTTAGATACCGCAAAAACGAATCTGAAATACACCCAAATTACAGCGCCAATGGATGGTATTGTGACGTTTATCAAAACATTACAAGGGCAAACGGTAATTGCCGCCCAAGAGGCACCAACGATTTTAACGCTCGCTGATTTGGATACGATGTTGGTCAAAGCAGAAGTTTCCGAAGCAGATGTTATCTACCTTGAGCCAGGGCAAAGTGCGTCTTTTACCGTGTTAGGCGCTCCGGATAAAAAATTCGCAGGAAAATTGAAAGATATCCTACCGACCCCTGAAAAAATTAACGATGCGATTTTCTACTATGCCCGTTTTGAAGTGCCAAACCCTCAACATCTTTTAAAGCTACAAATGACCGCACAAGTGGTGATTGAGCTTGAGTCCCATAAAAATGTGCTGCTCCTTCCCTTGCTCGCTTTAGGAAACGAAGTCACTCCGCAAGTTTATGAAGTGGAAGTTTTGAATGATGGGATACCGCAAAAGAGAAACATTGAAATTGGCAGTCGTAACGATGTTTCAGTGGAAGTGATTAAAGGGTTGCAAGAAGGGGATAAGGTCATCGTCGGTCGCAGCAGCGATACGGAATTGTAATGATGACGACTTTACTGGAGCTGCATAATATTACGCGGCGCTATCCTGCGGGTGAGCAGGAGATCACCGTACTCAAAGATGTTTCGTTGAAAATAAATGCCGGTGAAATGGTGGCGATTATCGGTGCGTCAGGGTCGGGAAAATCGACGTTGATGAATATTTTGGGATGCTTGGATAAACCCACATCAGGGGAATATTTCGTTGCAGGTCAAAATATTGCGACATTGGATAATGACCAATTGGCACAATTACGACGTGAACATTTTGGCTTTATCTTCCAGCGTTACCATTTACTGAGCCATTTGAGTGCTGAGCAAAATGTTGAAATCCCCGCTATTTATGCCGGAGCAGGCAAGTCTCAGCGACAGGAACGGGCGGTGCAATTACTTCAACGTTTAGGCTTAGGTGAACGAGTTCATTATCGCCCAAGCCAATTGTCGGGGGGGCAGCAACAAAGGGTTAGTATTGCTCGCGCTCTGATGAATGGCGGACAGGTTATTTTGGCGGATGAGCCGACGGGGGCGCTGGATAGCCATTCGGGGGAAGAGGTTATGAAGATCTTAAAAGATCTTTGTGCCCAAGGGCATACGGTGATCATCGTTACCCATGACCCGAAAGTCGCGCAACAAGCAGAGCGGATCGTTGAAATCAAAGATGGCGAAATCATCAATGATTCAGGTATGTTAGCAACGAAGAAAGCTGAGTTTCCGGCAAAAATCGCGATGAAGAAAAATCCATTAGGGCAATGGGTTAGCCGATTTAGTGAAGCTTTATTGATGGCGTGGCGCGCGATGGTAGTGAATAAAATGCGCACCTTGCTGACGATGCTGGGAATTGTGATTGGTATTGCCTCAGTGGTATCCATCATGGTAATTGGCGATGCGGCCAAAGGGATGGTATTGAATGATATTAAATCGATTGGTACCAATACAATTTCGGTGTATCCCGGAAAAGATTTTGGCAGCGATGACCCAGAAAACCGGCAAGCGTTGAAAGCCTCTGATATTTCTGCCATTGCTCAGCAGCCTTATGTTCAGTCGGTGACTGGCTCCATTGATACCTCAGCTCGATTACGTAAAGGAAATTTAGACGCTGTGGCTCGAGTCGCAGGAGTGGAGGTAGGTTATTTCCAAGTTTATGGTAATAAATTCGCTGAAGGGATGGGATTTACTCAGGATATGCTTGATCGGCGTGCGCCTGTGGTGGTGATTGACGGTAATACGAAACGACGATTTTTTCCGAACAAACAGAATGTCGTGGGTGAGACATTGCTCATCGGAAATATGCCCGCCACTGTCATTGGTGTATTAGGAGAACAAAAGTCAATTTTTGGTTCCAGTAAAAGCCTAGAAGTGTTTTTACCCGACACGACAATTAACAGTAAGCTGATTAACCGTTCTTACTATGACAGCATTGTGGTTAGAGTGAAGGATGGCATTGATGCGAAAGTGGCTGAGCAGCAACTGACCCGTTTGCTGACTTTGCGTCACGGTAAGAAGGATATTTTTACCTATAATATTGATACATTGGTCAAAACAGCGGAAAAAACCACCCAAACTATGCAGCTCTTTTTGACTTTGGTCGCTGTCATTTCCCTTGTGGTTGGGGGGATTGGTGTGATGAATATTATGTTGGTGTCTGTCACAGAAAGAACCCGTGAAATCGGTATTCGTATGGCGGTTGGTGCTCGAACGATGGATGTGATGCAGCAATTTCTTATTGAGGCGGTGTTAGTGTGTCTTATCGGTGGCTTAATGGGAATTGGCTTATCTTATGGCGTCAGTCTGATTGCTCAAATGGCGCTGCCAGGCTGGACATTTGCATTTGATCCAATTGCACTTGTCAGTGCATTTGCCTGTTCAACGGCGATTGGGATTATTTTTGGTTTCCTACCCGCGAGAAATGCGGCGAGATTAAATCCGATTGATGCATTAGCAAGAGAGTAATTTATCCATCAGTGATTATTTGAAAAGTTGTAGAGGGGGGATCTCTACAACTTTTTTCTCACGAATAAGGCAATTTATTAGATAAAATAATTAGTGAATAGCTGTTTAGGTCGAATATTTTGTGAGATTAACGGCAATGAAAAGATAATTTACTCTATATTTGCGTGTCTAAATTAGAATTATCTATCGATGAACACTCATTTTGTGAAATTTCTCTAATCAAATGTGGTTTTTTTAACCTATTAATTTACAGCTTATTTTGTTTTTACCCCCTCCTATTTCTCCTACCATTTAAATAACCGATAATAAAAAAGCTATCAAAAAGGTAAATTCTACTTGCGATTTAGTACCGATCGTGGATATTATTCGTCTTGTAGAATAAATGAAACCTAGTTCCGTTAAATGGAACTTTAGCGAAAAGCCAAAAAATCACAAGTAAAGACTCATACACAGCAGGATAAAAAATGGCAAATAAAGCAGGTGAAGATTATTCTCTGGCGCGGGTACCGCAAAGTGCTCGTCGACCGTTTTATGAAGTGTTGATCCTCCGTATCGGTTCACTCGCTTGCGTTTCGCAAGTGATGCTAGGTGCAGCGCTTGGTTATGGATTAACGTTTTGGCAGGCGTTTTGGGCAACAATGCTCGGTTCTGTAATTTTACAGGTCGTCAGTTGGGGTCTCGGAGCGGCAGCTTGCCGTGAAGGAATGTCAATCAGTCTACTGTCTCGGTGGTCTGGTTTTGGAAAACTAGGATCGGCATTAATTGGAGGTGCCATTGCTATCTCCTTAATGGGTTGGTTCGGTGTCCAAAATGGTTTCTTCGCGGATGGTATGTATAAAGCGACTAACGTGCTAACACCAGGGACCTGGTCGCTTATTACAGGCATTGCGGTGACAATTATTACGGTATATGGGTATCGCTTTTTATCTATTACCGCGAATATTTCAACACCGCTATTTTTATTCGCACTAGGTTGGGCAACTTATAATTTATTATCGGGACAGGACATTAGTTTATTAATTAATGCCACTGAACCTGCCGGGCCTTTAATGACAATGCCAGCTGCAATTACGATGGTTGCGGGTGGTTTTATCATCTCTGCTGTAACAACACCAGACATCAGTCGCTTTATGCATAAGCCGAAAGATGTGTTCTGGATGACGTTGATTGGTACATTCTGTGGCGAGCTTTTCGTCAACATGATAGCGGTATTAATGGCTTTAGCATTACGCACAAGCCAAGTTTTTGATTTGATGATGGCGTTAACTGGGTTGCTAGGTGCATCGATTGTTATCTTCTCAACAATTAAAATGAATGATATCAATCTCTACTCTTCATCACTCGGCTTCTCCACACTGTTGAACGCTATTTTTAATAAGCGTTTTGACCTCCGTTATTTAACATGGATTATTGGTATTTTTGGTACTGTGGCTTCCATGTTAGGCATTTTAGATAACTTTATTAGTTTCTTAATTTATCTTGGTATTTCGATTCCGCCTGTCGCGGGTATTATGGTTGTTGATTATTACTTGTTAAAACGTGACAGAAAAGAGCTGGATATCACCCGAGAACAAGGCATTTTACCAACGCGTTGTGAAGCGTATAACCCAGTAACTTTAGTGGCATGGTGCTGTGCGGTCGTTGTTGGTTGGGGAACTTCTGCTCTAGGACCTTTGGGTGCAGATATTGGTGTCCCAGCGTTGAACTCTTTGCTGGTTGGTGCGGTGGCTTATTGGATTGGTATGCGCTTATTAGCGGCATTCCGAGGCGAAAAAGGCATTCACTTCCGCCAAGTTTCTCATTTAGATTGAGGGCAAATGGATGACTGATAACCGAGTTAAAGTTGCGCTAGCTCAGTTCGATTCTGAGCTAGGGAATAAGACGGGTAATTTGCAACGCATGGCGCAATTATGCGAACAAGCGGCATCGCAAGGGGCAAAACTTATCTGTTTCCCTGAGTTAGCCACAACCGGTTATCGTGGTGATCTATTATCTACTCAATTATGGGATCTCAGCGATTTTGACGGCAGCGAAACATATCGCATGTTTAGTCAATTGGCTTCCCGCTTAGATATCACGATTGTAGCGGGATTTGCCGAACGCGGTAGCCGTCTAGGTGAAGTGTATAACTCAGTGGGTGTATGGAATCCCGGCTGTGAAAATATCAGCGGTGTATTTCGTAAGGTTCATGCGTTTGGTATTGAAAAACAGTGGTTCAAAAACGGGGATACTTTCCCCGTGTTTGATACGCCAATCGGTAAAATTGGTGTGATGATTTGCTACGACATGGGCTTCCCTGAAGTAGCGCGGATCCTCACTTTACAAGGCGCTGAGTTACTGATTGCGCCTTCTGCCTGGTGTATTCAAGACCGCGATATGTGGGACATTAATACAGCGTGTCGTGCTTTAGAAAATGGCACGCATCTTCTAGCGGTCAATCGCTGGGGGCATGAAGAAGATTTACACCTATTTGGTGGCAGTAAAATTATGGGCCCGCGTGGGCAAGTTTTGTGTGAGGCATCTTGCGAACAAGAACAGTTGTTAGTTGGTGAGATTGATTTTCGTCTTCAGGCACATACGCGTTTAAATGTGCCTTATCTAAGAGATAGAAAGCCTCTGGATTATGGCTTGCTAGTGCAGGAAACTCAGGTATGAGTATTTTAACAAGTGTTGTCGACGTGTATCGCCTATTTTTACGCTCAGGTAATGAGCTAACGGTCACCACGTTGGTCAATGAATTATCGATGCCGAAAAGCTCCGCGTCACGTCTGTTAAAGCAGATGGCAGAACTTGGGTTACTCGAAAAGAAAAATAACGCGCCGATTTATCGTCCAGGTTTGTTGATTATGGAGATTGCCCACCGAGCTCGTGGCATGAACCATTTAATTGATATGGCGTTAGAAGCATTAGACAGTTTGACGAAAGATACGGGGTTTACCAGTTATGTATCTGCGTTAGATGAAGATAAAGTCCGTGTTGTTCATGCACGAATTGGTAATAGCATGCTGCAAGTGGTTACGCAGCCGGGAACGCGTTTACCTATTGGTGGCACATCAACGGGGCGCGCATTATTAGCACGTTTGCCGATAAATGAGCGCATAAACTTAATTAATTTAGAGCCTGAAGAGTCTCGAGCTAGTTTAAATGAGCGCATTAGCGTGATCACTGAACGAGGTTGGGAGTTTTCAGTCAATGAGTCAGTTGCCGGTGTCGCTTCTGTATCCAGTACAGTATATGACCCTTCACAAAATACGTTGTATGCGTTGTGTTTGAGTCTCCCTGCGTCGCAAATGACCGATGAGATTATCGTGCAGTTGTCCCAAGATCTTTACCGTAAGGCTTCTTACCTAGGATGTATGGTTGGGGATCCTTATTGGTTAGAGCGTAGTACCAAGTAGTCAAAAAACCTTGTGATATACAGCAGTATCAGTAGTAAAAGTTCAGTAATGAGTAGTTGCAGTAAATAATAATTAAATACCATTCAAAGTGCGTGAATACGCCTTCATCAGGAAATATACCCTTTGTCTTTAGTTAAGGGGTATTCAGAGTAAGCGGGTGCTCCTTTGGTGCCCGTTTACTCTAAAACTCTAAAAAAAATAATTAGAATTAAAGGAAGTACAATGACTCTAAAGCAAACTTTGTGCGTTTATGAGCTGCTCGATTGTGCGAATGTTAGTGGGCATGATGTTGTTCAGTTGTTCCAGGATTTCCCCTCAGTTCAAGTCATTTCAACGACGGTTGTCGATCAAAAAGGCCAAAGCGATTTCGTCAGAATCACCATTCCGGGTATACAAGGCAAGTCCCAAGGTAAGAATGCACCAACGTTAGGGATCATCGGGCGTTTAGGTGGATTGGGAGCCAGGCCTTCGCGCATTGGGGTTGTTTCTGATGCGGATGGCGCAATTGCTGCCATCACAACGGGATTAAAATTGGCTGAAATGCAGCAAAGAGGAGATGCATTACAGGGGGATGTGATCATTACAACGCATATCTGTCCAAATGCACCAACTCGTCCGCATACACCCGTCGATTTTATGGATTCCCCCCTTGAAGACGCAACGATGAATCTTCATGAAGGGATCCCTGAAGCTGATGCAATTTTATCGGTGGATACCACCAAAGGAAATCGCTTAATTAACCATAAGGGTTATGCGCTATCACCGACGGTTAAATCGGGGTATATCCTACCTGTTTCTGAGGATCTATTGCGTTTAATGGAGTGGAGTAGCGGACAAAATGCAGTGACTTTCCCGCTATCTATCCAAGATATCACGCCTTATGGCAACGGGCTTCATCACCTCAATAGTATTATGCAACCAGCAGTTTCAACGACGGTTCCGGTTGTTGGTGTCGCCATTTGCACTGAAACTGTTGTACCGGGTTGTTCAACGGGAGCCAGCCATGAAGTAGACATTGCTGCGACTGTGAAATTTATGATTGAAGTCGCAAAAGCTTTCGGTGAAGGGCAATGCGCGTTCTATGATGAAGAGCAATATCAGTTATTAACTGAATTGTATGGTGATATGCATCATTTGCAGGCAACGGATGAACAATAATATTTGTTGCAGACTGTCTTAATTTAGAACGTCGTTAATTTGGAATAGCCACAGTTAATTATTTACCCCTTAAAAATAATTAACTGTGCTCTATTACCCTAGCTTATTCTGTTTTCGCTTCACCACTTTCGATAATTGGGATAATGGCGGTAGCATGCGCGCCTTTAGGTCCGTCAATCATAAGCGTGTAGCTGACCTTTTGACCCGCTTTGAGTGTCCGGTAACCATCCATCTGGATTGTGGAATAATGTGCAAATACATCATCTCCGCCATCTTCTGGGCAAATAAAACCAAAACCTTTGGCATTATTGAACCACTTAACCGTACCTGTATTCATATTTCTGTCCTTCAAGTTTGCTACTGACTGTTTATATACATGCAT
This sequence comes from Providencia sp. wls1916, assembly GCF_009706585.1. Lineage (NCBI taxonomy): Bacteria > Pseudomonadati > Pseudomonadota > Gammaproteobacteria > Enterobacterales > Morganellaceae > Providencia > Providencia sp. wls1916. The sequence continues at coordinate 14,371 of NZ_WLUL01000002.1, read as the reverse complement.
AAAATACACATGCAAACTAGGTATAAATACGAAGTTAATCGCTCGCATTTCATACTGTATTGAATAGGGATATTTGGTCAAGAGTCGGATTTTGGCTTTTTGAATAAACTGAAAATAATCCGATGAGCGTTTTTCGTGAAATTTTAAATTTTTTGACGTATATCACAAAATTTAGATGCTATAAGTTAGTTATCAGCCCATGGTACACTGGGATAAATTGAGAATTCAGTACCAAAATGAAGACAAAGTATTTTTAATGGCTTAGCTTTATTGAATTGCTATTTAGTGAATAGATATCATTGATAATAAAGGCTATGCTTAAATTGAATTTCCACACTGAGCAACACGACTGAGCACGAAAGTAATGAGTGATTTTCTGGGCACATTTAAAACTGACACAATTTTTAAAGATGAAGTTGAAAAGACGCTGCAACCACCATCGATGTATAAAGTATTGTTAAATAATGATGATTATACTCCGATGGATTTTGTTGTTGAGGTGTTACAAAAATACTTTTCTTTTGATGAAGAACGCGCTACACAGATAATGTTAGATGTACATTTTCAAGGTAAAGGTATTTGCGGTGTCTATACTGCTGAAGTTGCAGAAACAAAAGCCGCTCAAGTCAATGCTTTTGCAAGGGAACATGAATATCCTTTATTGTGTACTATAGAGAAAGTCTGAAGAGTCTTAATATCAATTTTGGGAGGTGCTTATGCTCAATCAAGAATTGGAGCTTAGTCTAAATGTTGCTTTTACCAGAGCGAAAGACAATCGCCATGAATTTATGACTGTGGAGCACCTATTGCTGGCATTATTGAGCAATATCTCTGCGCGTGAAGCTTTAGAGGCTTGTAAGGTCGACTTGGTTGCCCTGAGACAAGAACTCGAACATTTTATTGCCCAAACTACGCCGCTATTACCTGAGAATGATACACGAGACACTCAACCGACTTTGAGTTTCCAGCGCGTACTGCAACGTGCTGTTTTTCATGTTCAATCATCAGGACGCAGCGAAGTGACTGGTGCGAATGTGCTAGTGGCAATTTTTAGCGAACAAGAATCCCAGGCGGCTTATTTATTACGTAAGCATGATGTTAGCCGCCTTGATGTCGTTAATTATATTTCCCACGGTACCATTAAAGGTGAAGATTCTTCTTCATCGGAGGATGATGCCGCAAACAATACACCGCCAAGTGAAGAGCAACCGGTCTCAGAAGACCATATGGATAACTTCACCACCAATCTAAATCAACAGGCTAAGAAAGGGAATATCGACCCGCTGGTAGGACGTCAGGCTGAATTAGAGCGTACCATTCAAGTGTTGTGCCGTCGCCGTAAAAATAATCCATTATTGGTTGGGGAATCCGGCGTAGGTAAAACGGCGATCGCCGAGGGCTTAGCATGGCGTATTGAGCAAAATGATGTGCCTGAAGTGATGAAAGATTGCACAATCTACTCACTGGATATCGGCTCATTGTTGGCAGGTACTAAATATCGCGGTGATTTTGAAAAACGTTTTAAAGCGCTGCTGAAAATGTTGGAAAAAGACCCGAAAAGCATTCTGTTTATCGATGAAATTCATACGATTATCGGTGCTGGTGCGGCATCGGGTGGACAGGTAGACGCTGCAAACTTGATTAAGCCGCTGTTATCAAGTGGGCGTATCCGGGTGATTGGCTCTACTACCTATCAAGAATTCAGCAATATCTTTGAGAAAGATAGAGCGCTGGCTCGACGTTTCCAAAAAATTGATATTGTGGAACCTACCCCTGAAGAAACCGTGCGTATCATTAATGGATTGAAACCGAAATATGAGTCTCACCATGATGTGCGCTACACCGCGAAAGCTATTCAGGCGGCGGTGGATTTATCGGTGAAATACATTACCGATCGCCATCTGCCGGATAAAGCGATTGATGTTATCGATGAAGCGGGAGCTAGAACCCGTTTAGTGGCGCCAAGCAAGCGCAAGAAAACCATCGGTGTACCTGAAATCGAAACTGTGGTGGCGCGTATTGCGCGTATTCCAGAAAAAACGGTTTCCTCTAGCGATAAAGATCGTTTGAGAACCTTAGACTCACGCCTGAAGATGTTAGTCTTTGGACAAGATAAAGCGATTGAGGCGCTGTCTGAGGCGATTAAAATGAATCGCGCAGGCTTAGGGTTAGAACATAAACCTGTTGGCTCATTCTTGTTTGCAGGACCAACTGGCGTGGGTAAAACGGAAGTCACCGTGCAGCTGGCAAAAGCATTGGATGTGAAACTGCTGCGCTTTGATATGTCCGAATATATGGAACGCCATACAGTTAGCCGACTGATTGGTGCTCCTCCGGGATATGTTGGTTTTGACCAAGGTGGTTTACTGACCGATGCCGTCATTAAGCATCCGCATTCCGTCGTGTTATTGGACGAAATTGAAAAAGCGCACCCTGATGTGTTTAACATTCTTCTGCAAGTGATGGATCACGGTACGCTGACGGATAATAACGGACGTAAAGCGGATTTCCGTAATGTTATTGTGGTAATGACTACCAACGCAGGGGTACAAGAAACTCAGCGCCGTTCGATAGGCTTTGCAGAGCAAGATAATAGTACGGATGCGATGTCTGAAATTAAAAAGGCATTTTCACCGGAATTCCGTAACCGTCTTGATGGCATTATTTGGTTTAATGCGCTGTCGATGGATATCATCACGCAAGTGGTTGATAAATTCATTGTTGAGCTGCAAGCCCAGTTGGATGAGAAGGGTGTCTCGATTGAGGTCAGCCAAGCAGCTCGTCGTTGGTTGTGCGAGAAAGGGTATGACAAAGCAATGGGTGCCCGACCTATGGCGCGTGTCATTCAGGACAACCTGAAGAAACCATTGGCAAATGAACTGTTATTTGGTTCGTTAACAAATGGCGGCTCGGTGAGTATCGGGCTTGATGAAAAGAGTCACACACTGACATACAGCTTCAGTAGCGTACACAAGGCCTCTCCAGAGGATGCTGTAATCTGACAATAACTAGTACCACAGGTGTCTTAGGCACCTGTGGTCTTGTCAGGCCTTGCCTGAAAATCGAAAATCAGCGGCTACGGAAAATGATGCGGCCTTTGCTCAGGTCGTAAGGAGTTAACTCTACAGTTACCTTGTCGCCTGTCAGAATGCGGATGTAGTTTTTACGCATTTTACCAGAGATGTGCGCAGTCACGACGTGACCGTTTTCCAGTTCAACGCGGAACATTGTATTTGGCAGGGTATCCAAAACGGTTCCCTGCATTTCAATATTATCTTCTTTGGCCATCTAATCCTCTAAGTCTAATAACCGTGATTTTTTACGGCAAGATAATGCCCAAAAACCCACACTAAGTAAAGAAGTGTCGCATTTTAAAGCGATCTTTCTTTAAAATAGTTGGGGATAAAATTACTGTGTTGCCACTTTTTATCGCTTAAAAAGTGGTGATTTTTCAAATGATTGAGGTAAATCAATTGACTGTGGTAACCAGCATGCTGGGTCAATCCGCAGGTCACGCCACCGATAAAGAATATGCAGAAAATCCCTGCGGGAGATCTCCGTCGCGCCAAGTGAAGCGGTGTGGTGGTTAAGTACCTGACAATCAAAAAGTTGCCCATTATAGCGCAAAAAATGAAAATAGAATGTAATAAAAGCACATTTGGATGCATCATTCATTCTACTGAACATTGACTCCCCACAAAACAGGTGCCCCATGTTCACGCCATACAAGCCCCCCACCAGCTGATCACCATGCCACGCCTCAATAGAGTGGGCGTGTCCCTCTTGGTGTAGTGCGAGATAGCCCGCTTGCACAGAGGGTAGGATCCACGTGCCTTCCTTGCGTACAGCACAAGCCGCTATCACCTCTTTGAACGCATGATTTATGGTAATGCGATAAAGGGATTTTTTTAATGTCTTGACCATGGAACGGCTGATATGCAGGTCGCCCACTTTCAAGACTGCTCGCGGATCTGGAGACCACCACAATGGGACTTCACCTGGGTTAAACCACGGAAAAATGCCATCATAGTAAGCCGCTTGTAAGCGTCGAGATGATAAATCACCGCCGATCGCCAGTAACCCATTAGGTTCCCGCATCGCTTCAGACACGGGCGGGAACAGGTATGAATCATCGTCCAATTGGTACATGGTGCACCTCAGCGAGTTTGCTGAACCAAATGACGTTGACGGAACTGATAATAACGACCTTGCTCAGCTAACAATGCCGGGTGTGAGCCTTGCTCAATAATTTCGCCATTATCCATCACACAAATGGTATCCATTTGTTCTAACCCTTGCATACGATGGGTGATCACCAGTAGCGTTTTGTCAGCACATTTTTGTTTGAGCAAGCTAAGAATTTGCTGTTCAGTATGCGCATCTAACCCTTCGGTTGGCTCATCCATTAAGATAAGTGGCGCATTGTGCAGAAGGGCACGAGCGATACCTAAGCGGCGTTGCTCACCTCCTGATAATTGACGACCGCCTTCACCCATCCATGCGTTTAATTTTAGTTGATTATCCAATAAATTATCTAAGCCCACTTGGGTGAGTACATCGCAAAGTTGCTCATCTGAGGCTTGTTCGTTGGCTAATAGTAAATTGTTGCGCAGGGTATCACTGAACACATGAACGCGCTGAGGAACCACAGACATTACGCTACGTAGCGCTTCTTCGCTATAAGCTTGAATTGGTTGACCATTAATCGATATCACGCCATTGTCTACATCCCAAGCGCGGGTGAGCAATTGAAGCAGAGTGGATTTGCCACAGCCCGTTTTCCCTAATAACGCAATGTGTTGGCCTTGTTTAATCGACAAGGAGACATTTTTCAATACGGCGAAAGGCTGTTCTGGATAAGTGAATGTGATGTTATCGATGGTCAGGCTCTCAAGAGAATCGAGCGTAGTGCCTTGGCTGACAAAGCTAACTTCCGGTTTTGCATGCATTAACTGAGAAACGCGAGTGGCTGAGGCAATCACTTGCCCCATATGTTGGAATGCGACGGCAACAGGCCCTAAGGCTTCAAACGAGGCTAATGCACAGAAAACAAATAAGGCAATCAGCGCACCGGGTTGTGTATTTCCGCCAACATGTTCAGCTGCCATCCATAAAAGCAAGGTCGCGGTTAGTCCTGATGCACACAGAATGATGGCTTGAGATAAACCTGTCAGTGCCGCTTGTTGCTGCTGGCGACCTTGCCATGAATTTTCGATGTTTGATAAATTTTGACGAAAACGCGCAGTCGCGCCAAACAAGGCTAATTCGGCTTGACCTTGCAATGCTGAAGTTAATACTGTGCGGTAATTTCCGCGCAGTTCAGTCAGTTCGCGTCCAATCGGTTTACCTGCACGATAAAATACAAATGGCATCGTAAACAGCAGGAACAGCATAACGCCACCTAATGTCCATGCAAGGCGAGGATCAAGGAAACTTAAACCAATGATCAGGATAAACGTGACAAAGAAAGCACTGACAATCGGCGAGAGAACACGCAAGTATAGGTGGTCTAGGGTTTCGACATCCGCAACTAGTCGGTTTAATAGATCTCCTTGGCGGAAACGGCTGATCCCACCCGGAGAGAGCGGTAATACCTTACTGAAGGCGAACACGCGCAGATGTGCTAAAACTTTAAATGTCGCATCGTGGCTGACTAAGCGCTCGGCGTAGCGTCCTGCGGTACGGAAAATAGCCGCACCACGAACCCCAGCCGCAGGCAACATATAGTTAAAGAAAAATATCCCCGGTGCACCGACTATAGCCGCACCAGCTAAGAACCATCCCGATAACGTGAGAAGACCAATACTGGAAAGCAGCGTGACAATCGCCAGAATGATCCCTAAGGAAATCAAAAACCAATGACGGCGATAGAGGGCTAAGAAGGGGAGTAACACTTTCATTTTCAAAGCTCCTCTTGGCGATGAGCGAGTAACTGGGCAAAAGCACCTTCAGACTGGCTCAGTTGTTGGTAATCACCACGCTGGATAATTTTTCCGTTAGACATGACCCAAATTTGGTCGTAATCCATGGTTTCTTCCAGTAAATGGGTCACTAATAACGTGGTTTGCTGCTCAGATAATTGATTCAATGTTTCCATCACGCGCTGTTCGCTGTGAGCATCTAAGCTGGCAGCTGGCTCATCTAATAGCAACAAGCGAGAGGGTTTTAAGAGTACACGAGCGACAGCGACACGCTGGGCTTGCCCAACAGAAAGACGTGCTGCGAAATCACCTAAGCGAGTATTTAACCCATCCGGTAAGTTTGGCAAAAATTCCGCGACATAGGCTTTTTCGATCGCAGACTGAATTTCTGATTCAGTTGCATTGGGTTTTCCTAGGCAAATATTTTCCTGCAACGTTTGTTCAGGTAAATGTGGGTTTTGCCCAACCCAGCCGACCAAAGCACGCCACTGTTCAGGGCATAATTGATCGAGCTCATTGCCATTAATAGTGATGGAACCACGGTAAGGCAAGAAGCCAAGTAATAAGTTTAATAGGGAGCTTTTACCCGCACCACTTTGACCTACTAAGGCGATGCGTTGTTGCGGCTCAATGGTGAAATCGAGAGGACCCGCCAGGATAGTGCCATCATGGGAGAGAACTTCCAGATGCTTGGCTTCAATGCGAATAGGTTGTTCATCAATTACCTTATCGCCTTGTGGTAATTGTTCGTCACCTTGACTTTCGAGTAAGGTCACCAGAGATTCCGCGGCGCCTACTGCTTGGGCTTTTGCATGATAGTAAGTGCCTAGGTCGCGCAGCGGCTGGAAAAATTCTGGGGATAAAATCAGCGCAAGGAAACCTGCAAATAATGTGACTGGCAGACCATAACTACCGAAACTTAACTCTCCAAGATAAGAGAATCCGAAATAAACGGCGACAACTGCAATGGAGATTGATGCGAAAAACTCTAAGACTCCCGACGATAAAAATGCCATACGCAGCACTTCCATGGTGCGAGAACGGAAGTCTTCGGTGGATTCACGAATCTGGGAGACTTCAGCTTTGCCACGGAAAAATAAGCGTAGGGTGTCTAATCCTCGTAAACGGTCGAGGAAACTACCACTCAAACGGCTTAAGGCAAGGAAGTTACGGCGGTTAGCATCGGCAGCACCGAGTCCTACCAGCGCCATGAAAATCGGAATTAACGGTGCGGTTGCAAATAAAATCAGCGCAGCTGCCCAGTTAAATGGGAAGATGGCAATCAAGATCATGATTGGGATGATGGTGGCTAAATACATTTGCGGAAGATAGCGAGAATAGTAATCCTGCATGTCTTCAATCTGCTCAAGAATAATCGTTGCCCAGCTTCCTGCTGGCTTACCCTTGACCCAGACAGGGCCTAACTCTTGCAGTTTATCTAATACCATACCGCGGACTTGCTGCCTGACAACTTGTCCACATCGGTAGCCCGCGCGTTCACGAAGATAGTGAACAACACCGCGTAAAATAAAGACACTAATTAATAATGCAAAGTCAGTGAGGAGTTGCTCTCGTGGAATGTGGTCCATCATGAGGGCTTGAAGGATCACAGCGAGGAACCAAGCCTGCGCAATAATTAATAAACCGCTGACTATGCCTAATAGCATAGAAATTCGGAGCCAACGCTTAGCAGGAGCGCTGTGTTGCTTTAACCAACGCACCAATTCAGTCTGTCTTGATTTATCCATAATGATTTAGTTAGCAGGTGTAGTTTTCATGTTATTGAGTGCAGTTAAGATAGTTGACTTTGTCATCAAATCTAACCGAATTTTTGCCTATCATAACAGCTTCCATCAGATATGTTACATAATAAAAGCCAGTTATTTGAATAGAACAATTTTTGTTATCGATATGTTTTATAAAGGTAAATTATATGGGCGTAATATAATTAAATTTGAACTAACAGAGGATGTTACCGTTATTACAAAGAAAAAATAAGGTGGCTTAATTTATAATTGTTAAGCCACCTACATTTTAGGTTGAAATAATTTTGGGGGATTTTTGTGTGTTATTCAGGAACAATTTGCAACCAGGTTTTTGGTTTCAACATAAACTGGTTGTTGAGTAGCTTATCCCATGCTGTTTTTTTGAATTGCATATCATCGAATACCTCTCTTTGCGTATCCACTAATTTCCATGTGTTATCCGCGGACTGCCAAATAGTACATTCATAATCAAGGGACTCGGGTATGGAGTAGCACATCACCACGTCGTCAGTTCCATCGTTGTTTGCATCGGTCATAAATCCAAGGCATTCATAATTACTGTAATAATTGGTGCAATTCCATGCGTCGCGGATCCCGTCTTCCATATCAAACCAGCTTTGTGGCAATGGTTGGCTGCCTTTGGCGATGATAAGAACGTCTTTAAGTGGTTTAGGGACATCAGAGTAAGCGCCAACTTTGAGCTGTGCTTTCGTATCAGGGTCTTGCTCCAATTTTGCTAACGCCTCTTTTCCTTGCACTCCTAATTTCTCTAAGTCATAAGATAAATCGTAGTTAATTTTAATTTTGCCTTTTTCAACAGCCGCCATAATGCTGTTGACCGCAATGCGTTGGAAATCACCAATAGGGCTATTAATGACTAAGATTGTGGCGATTAAACCTAGAATAGCGACCTTATTTATCCTACCGAGGGAGAATGCCCAGCGGCGTTGTTTTACTATGATTGTGATGCTGTAAGCTAAAATAATCAGGGCTAAAAATAGTGCAATAGTAAATGCATATAGCCTGCTCACACTCCAGCTATATTGGCTAACACGAACGAAAATACCGTACAGAGAAAGTGCAGAAAATGCATTTAGTAGAACGATGCTGATCAGTACAAAGCCATTGATAATAGGTTTAAATTGGAATTGGGTTGTGCCATCGCCATAAAGGGCATTAATAAATATAATATTTAAAATCACAAAGCAAAGCATGGTGCCAGAACCTAGCTCTGAAGCTGTGTAATGCACACCAGTTAATATGGATACAACCAAGCCAGCTAAGAAAATTACGGCGATTAAACTGAGTAAGGGTAGGAAAAATTGCGAGAAATATTTGGCGATGTTGTTCAGTTGCATCACCAATTTGGAACGTAAAAAGAGCAAGCTAGTATTAAAACCAACTAAAAATGCTATCCAAAGGACAATATAGTGACCAAGAAATTGGCTGAGTGTTGATAGATTGACAATGCCGAATAAAAAGCTGGCTTGCTTGACAATCAGCGCTAGTAAGCCCCCAATGGCACAGGCGAAAAGACCAAATAAGGTGTTACGGAAATAGTGTCCGACTAAGCAGCTGTAATCAGCTTTCCAGGTTCCTGTGGCTTGGCGGTTTTGCATCCAAGGCAATATGAAAAAAATCAGGACAGTGAGCGTCGTAATAGAGAGGAATGGGTCATTGTTATCAGAAGTACCAATATCAAGGCTTTGCCAAGTATTGATCCAAAAAACAAGCACAATCGTTAGGATAATATTGAAATAAAACACCGCTTGCTTGGCATTGGTAATAAGAAAGCTGATAACCGAAGGAACAAAAATAGCCAACATCATGGGTAAATAAGCCCATGTAGGGCTTAATGGAATTTCTATGGAATAATCAAAAGTGGCGGTGATGACAATTCCTTGAATAACCGATAGCAAGATAACAATGAAATACGCCAGCTTATTAAGTGAACCCATAAAGTTGGGCTCTTTTTGCGTTTGAGGCTCCATGTCACTTCCTTATTTGAATGAACAAGATAATTAAATTGAGTATAGGCATGGGGTAAAAAGAGGAATATAAACTTGCTCCTAATTCAGAATGGAATAGCGCTTTATTTTTAAAATAGGAATAAATAAAAAGCCCCATTCTATTTCGCTGCGAACTTAATGAACGACAACGCAAAAATGGGGCTTCTATTTTTAGATTAAAAAATTATTTCTTGTCTGCTAACCCGTCTAGGTAACGTTCCGCATCTAATGCTGCCATGCAGCCAGTACCGGCTGAAGTAATTGCTTGGCGGTAGATGTGATCCATAACATCACCGGCCGCAAAGATCCCTTCAACGGAAGTTTGAGTTGCGTTACCGTTGGTGCCGGATTGCACTTTAATATAGCCATTATTTAAGGCTAATTGACCGTCAAAAATTGCGGTGTTAGGGCTATGACCGATAGCAATAAAGGCGCCCATGACAGCAACATCTTCCGTTTTATTGGTTTTGGTGCAACGTAAACGAACGCCTGTAACGCCCATATCATCGCCCAGAACTTCGTCTAATGTATTGTCGGTATGCAGAACGATGTTCCCATTTTCAACTTTATCCATCAGGCGATTAACTAGAATTTTTTCCGCTCTAAAGCTATCGCGGCGGTGAATCAAATGTACTTCAGACGCGATATTAGAAAGATACAGCGCTTCTTCAACGGCAGTATTACCACCACCGACAACCGCAACTTTTTGGTTACGATAGAAGAAACCGTCACAAGTTGCACAAGCAGAAACACCGCGACCTTTAAATGCTTCTTCTGATGGTAGACCGATGTAACGAGCAGACGCGCCTGTCGCAATGATCAATGCGTCACACGTATATTCTGTATCATCACCAAACAGGCGGAAAGGGCGCTGCTGGAAATCCACTTTTGTAATGTGGTCGTTGATGATTTCAGTTTCGAATTTTTCCGCATGAGCATGCATGCGTTCCATGAGTCCTGGACCTGTTAAACCTTCAGGATCACCCGGCCAGTTTTCAACTTCCGTGGTTGTGGTTAATTGGCCGCCTTTTTCCACCCCAGTAATCAGTGCAGGGTGTAAATTTGCGCGAGCTGCGTAAACGGCTGCGGTATAACCTGCAGGGCCTGAACCTAAAATGATTAACTTACGATGTGTGGTTGTGCTCATGAATTCCTCTTTTTAGTCTCAAAAAAGCATAAGGACGATTGTAGGAGAAATAGGGGGGTAACAAAAGTGATTTAACCATTCATTGATGTGGAGGGGACAAATTTTTCTGATAGGTAATACCAATTAAGAGTTAAAAAATGAGAGGGAAAGTGCTTTAATCACGAAACGGTAATTTTAGGAATTATCTTGAATTGCGTCTGCGAAACGTTTTACTGAAAAAAAAACCGAAATCTTGTACTGATTTTTATTCATTTACTTTGACAATCGGCTGCGCATTTGCGAAAACATCTATCTAAGAGTTAATTATCTAGCAGGTCAATGGAAATGGCGTATTTTTGTTCTTACTGGAAAATTAACTTTACGTCACACATTCAAGCAATGTCGCGACGATTGTAAGCCGCTCCAAAAGTAAATATGTTTCGGTTTACGAGAACTTCAGTTATGACGAATAGAATAGGTTCCACGCCCGCTAGTCCGCTTAGGAAGACTGACGTATAGATGGTGCCGTTTTATAAGATGTAGAAAATAACAATTAAAGAAAGAGAGATAAGAGATGATTGACAATAAAAAGCGTCCTGGCAAAGACCTTGACCGTATTGACAGGAATATACTGAACGAATTGCAAAAAGACGGGCGTATCTCTAACGTTGAACTATCTAAGCGTGTTGGTTTATCTCCAACGCCATGTTTAGAGCGTGTTCGTCGTCTTGAAAGACAGGGTTTCATTTCTGGTTATACCGCACTGTTGAATCCACATTATTTAGATGCATCGCTGCTGGTTTTCGTTGAAATCACTTTAAACCGTGGCGCGCCAGATGTGTTCGAACAATTCAACACAGCAGTTCAAAAACTTGAAGAAATTCAAGGGTGTCACCTCGTTCCCGGTGACTTTGACTATCTGTTGAAAACGCGTGTGCCAGATATGTCCGCATATCGTAAACTGCTAGGTGAAACGTTATTACGCCTTCCGGGTGTAAATGACACTCGTACCTACGTAGTTATGGAAGAAGTGAAACAAAGCAACCGCTTAGTGATTAAAACTCGCTAATTGCGCTTTGTGTGCATCATTCCTGCACAGCAATCTGCATTGTTGTCGCACTGCTGTTTCAACGCTGGGTTTACTCAGCGTTGTTCCGTTTTTAAGCACCATGATTTTTTTCTTTAATTCTCCCAATGGTTCTTTTTCGAACATTCTCTCGTCACTGTCTGCGATAGACTCAAAATTAGTCAGAAATTTTCATTTCAATTTATTGATTTTAAAGCTATAAACAATTAAGAATTTTGACCTTAAATAGAGTTTGAAACCCTATTCGTAAGATGAAATACTGAGTCTTATGGTCTCTATGGTGTGATAATTTGTCTTAATCGTCTTAATGCAGGCGCGTTTAGGGGATTAGTGTTAGAATAATCATAGGATAATCACGTATTAAGCAAGAACATCAGTCAGTAAAGAAACAATAATGAGCCAAGAATATACCGAAGATAAGTACATCAAATTTAAAAAGCTCAGTAGCGGCAGACGGCTATTAGAGGTGATTTTGTTGGCAATCTGCCTCTGTGCGATTTTTCTTATGGTCGCGCTATGGAGTTTTAATCCTTCTGACCCGAGTTGGTCGCAAACTAACTGGGATGCCCCCGTTAAAAATTTAGGGGGAAGTATTGGCTCATGGAGTGCGGATATCCTGTTTTCTGCATTTGGTATTCTCGCGTTTGCGATCCCGCCATTATTGTTACTCGGGTGTTGGGCAATTTATCACTATGAAAGCCAACGCCGCTATATTGACTTTTTCTCGCTCTCTTTACGCCTCATTGGCGGGTTAGCGCTGATCCTTTCATCTTGTGGTTTAGCCGCGCTCAACTTTGATGATTTACCCAACTTCGCCTCTGGCGGGGTCATTGGTAGTGTATTCAGTAATGCAATTATGCCGTGGTTTAACTCATTGGGCGCTACCTTGGCGCTGTTATTCCTCTGGGCAATCAGTTTCACCCTATTCACGGGTTGGTCTTGGCTGACGATCGCAGAAAAAATAGGGGCAGGGATATTACTTCCTATCACATTGCTAACAAACCGTGCCCGTGGTGATGAACTTGATGACTACGATTATGATGTTGAAGAGACGGAAGAGGCGCTACAGCGTGCTCAAATCGCTGAACATCAAGCAAATGATGAAAACCAACAATTTGATGCGGATGATGTTCTGTTTTCCGCCCCAACAGTCTCTGAGCTCGTTTCTGAGGATGTGCAGCTTGCGACTGAGCCACAGGTTATGGCTGATCCTCTATTAACGGCTGCGCCGCAATCCATTATTGAGCAAGCCCAGCCAAGCGCTTCTTTGGCAGAGCAGCCTACCTTTATTGCTCAACCAGCAGAAAATACAGCTTTACCGACATTTTCCGCGACAGAAGAGCCTTCAGCGACCAAAGAGCCGCAAACTTACCATTTTGAAGTGCCTGATGATTATCAGCCTCAAGTGGCACCGACTCAGGCATCTTCTCCTGCGCCTGTTATGCCTCAAGAACCAACATTTACGCCTGAGCCCGTTTTTGCTCCGGAACCTGTTTTTGAGTCTAAGCCTACAGCCCCAGTATTTACATCGCCACAGTTTACGCCTTTAGAGCCAACCATTGATATGGGAAGCCCTGACGTGAGTGAATCCTCGGTAACTAGCCGTGTTGCCGATCCTGCGGCGTTAGCAGCTGCGGGTATTTCGATTGCAGCGATGGAACGCCACGCGCAAGTGAAAAAGAATCTGGAACCAGAATTACCTCGTCCAAATCCAGTTCGTTTACCGACTCGCCGTGAGCTGTATGGTATTCGTATTCCATCTCAGCGTGATGCAGAGCTTCAACGTCGTCAAGAAGAGGCCTCTCAGCGTGAGCAGGTATATCAGCAATGGTCTGCGACTGAAGAACCTGAAAATGAAGTGAAAACTAATGATGAGCTAGAGCAAGAAAGGTTGTTGCGCGTTCAATTCTTAGAGCAGCAACGTCAACGCTACGGCGAGCCAGATACGGATATGCAGGAGTTTGACGCTGCATTCCAGGTTAACCAGCCTGCGGTTGATTCTGTTGCCGCTTCAGATATTGCGCCAGAGCCAGAAACTCATCAAGATTATATGCCTGCGAGTACGTTTACTCAGCCAGAAATTGAACATCGTTGGGCTTCTGCTCCAGCATTTACGCCAGCTTTTGAGCCTACAAAGCAAATAGAGCCAACTTCCCCTTCAGATATCCATCGCTTTACTGCCCATGCTGATGATGAGCATGAGCAGGATAATGATCTGGATGATTTTGAACCTAAAATTGATTTAAGTACGCCATTATCGGCATTTGAGCGTTTCTCGCCGGTGGATGATTTAGTCGATGGTGAACCTGCAGCGCCGCTGTTTATGCCGTCATTTACCGAACCGCCAGTGCAAGCACATTCGATAACGCAAGAACAGCCAATAACACCGGCAAATAATGGAAATGAATTTGTTGCTCATCCTGCGGGGCAGCCTCAAACTGCAGCACAGCAGCCACAGCAGC
>NZ_WLUL01000001.1:0-18660 GCF_009706585.1 Providencia sp. wls1916 | reverse complement strand
GGGGGGGGGCTGCGTTCTTTCGCCTCGATCACATACTTATGTATGCTCCCAAGGTCGCAGCAAGATTAAATCTGCGCTGAATTATACTCGTTTTTACCACAGCCTCAAAATGGTGTGGTGAGTGTGACCTAACTGCTTGTTGCTTAAAAACAATATCCCGAATCGCAGAACCTGCTCATCGGGATATTATAATAACAACTTAATCAATGGCGATGTTTAATCGTAATTGAAATTACTCGTCACCATTTAAGCCAGCGCGGTTCAGTAAGAACTGAGCTAACATAGAAACCGGACGACCGGTTGCTCCTTTAGCTTTTCCTGAACGCCATGCAGTACCTGCGATATCCAAGTGCGCCCAGTTATATTTACCTGTAAAGCGTGCTAAGAAGCAGCCTGCGGTAATAGCACCACCCGGACGACCACCCGTGTTCGCTAAATCAGCAAAGTTAGAGCTGATTTGCTCATAGTATTCGTCAGCTAACGGTAAACGCCAAGCACGGTCGCCAGCTTGCTCTGAAGCATTTAACAGCTCGTGAGCCAGTGGGTTGTGGTTGGACATTAAACCAGTGTAGTGGCTACCTAAAGCAATCACACATGCGCCTGTTAATGTGGCGATATCGATAACCAGTTCTGGATCGAAACGCTCAACGTAAGTCAGGGTATCACACAGGACTAAACGACCTTCCGCATCCGTGTTTAACACTTCGACAGTTTGACCAGACATAGTGGTTAGGACATCACCAGGACGATATGCGTGCCCACCCGGCATGTTTTCACAGCCAGCCAGTACGCCGACGACGTTAATTGGCAGTTGCAGATCAGTGATAAAGCGCATGACACCGTAAACGGTCGCGGCACCGCACATGTCGTATTTCATCTCATCCATGCCATCAGCAGGCTTGATGGAAATACCGCCTGAGTCGAAGGTTAAACCTTTACCGACCAGTACAATTGGTTTGCACTCTGGATCTGGGTTGCCTTTGTACTCCATGATGGACATCAGAGATTCGTTCTGAGAACCTTGACCCACTGCTAAGTACGCGTTCATGCCCAGCTCTTTCATTTGCTCTTCGCCGATCACGCGAGTAGTCAGTTTGCTGTCAGAAATGTCTGCCAGTTGGCGAGCTTGTGATGCTAAATAGCCAGCGTTACAGATATTTGGTGGCATGTTACCCAAATCTTTAGCCGCTTTAACGCCAGAGGCGATAGCTAAACCGTGGGCGATAGCACGCTCACCGCTGGTCAGTTCACGGCGCGTTGGTACATTGAAGACCAGTTTACGCAGTGGACGGCGGTGTTCAGTTTTGTTACTTTTCAGCTGGTCGAAGACATACAGGGATTCTTTCGCTGTCTCAACGGCTTGGCGAACTTTCCAGTAGTTGTTGCGACCTTTTACATGTAACTCAGTCAAGAAACAAACGGCTTCCATTGAGCCAGTTTCATTCAGAGTACTAATAGTTTTCTGAATGATTTGTTTAAATTGACGCTCATCGAGTTCACGTTCTTTACCGCAACCGATCAGTAAAATACGCTCAGATAGAACGTTAGGCACATGATGCAGCAGCAAGGATTGACCTACTTTACCTTCAAGCTCACCGCGGCGCAGCAGGGCGCTGATATATCCGTCACTAATTTTGTCCAGCTGTTCAGCGATAGGGGACAGACGGCGTGGTTCAAAGACTCCGACAACGATGCAAGCACTACGTTGTTTTTCCGGGCTACCACTTTTTACACTAAACTCCATGTGTTCTCCTGAATCTTAAAGACAAAGGTCGATGCTCCAGTTAAAATTAGCCTTTCGCATGATCTGGCTTATAGAGAATGAACTCTTTGTGTTAAATTGAGCAAATACCTAGTTTCGCTTATATTAAGCATATTCCGATATAGCACTTAGTATAGATAATGCTTTTATATCATTCTAGCCAAACAATAAACCAGAGTATATTTTAGTAAATGGCTGTCATAGAACGAACTTAGCCATTTTCATCCCAAAAGACAAGTTTTCACAGGCGTAATAAGCGTGATCATTATTCGATATTTGGTTCGGGAAACCCTGAAAAGCCAGCTGGCGATACTTTTTGTCCTGCTGCTTATCTTTTTTAGTCAAAAGTCCATCGACATCTTAGGTGCCGCTGTTCAGGGGAATATTCCTTCGAATTTAGTTCTTCCATTATTAGGATTGGGTGTGCCGGAGATGGCGCAACTTATCTTACCTTTGAGCCTATTCCTTGGGCTATTGATGACTTACAGCAAATTGTACACAGAAAGCGAAATTACTGTGATGCATGCCTGCGGCCTAGGTAAAAGTGTGCTTGTGAAAGCGGCGCTGGTACTTGCTGCATTAACTGCCTTAGTCGCCGTTGCCAATATTACTTGGATGTTGCCTTGGTCATCTCAGTATCAAGAACAAGTTTTGGCAGATGCAAAAGCCAACCCCGGTTTAGCGGCGATGGTGGAAGGGCAGTTTAAAACCACCAAAGATGGCAACTTTGTGTTGTACATCGGCGAAGTCAAAGGCAATGATTTTAAAAATGTTTTCTTAGCTCAGTTGCGTACAGCCAATGAGCAGCGTCCTTCCGTTGTGGTCGCGGATAGCGGTTATATGAAAGAAGACGAATATGGTCGCCAGATGGTGGTGCTAGACCAAGGTACTCGCTACGAAGGCACGGCAATGCTGAGAGATTTCCGCATCACTGACTTCGTAAATTACCAAGCCGTTGTTGACCATAAAGCCACAGATGTCAGTACGGATAAAGTGGAACAAAAAACCATGATGCAGCTGTGGAATGAGAGCAATCCTGAGGTCAATGCTGAATTCCACTGGCGTCTAACCATTGTATTCTCTGTGGTGGTCATGGCGTTGATGGTGGTTCCTCTGAGTGAGGTCAACCCGCGTCAAGGGCGTGTGCTCAGTATGATCCCTGCCATGCTGTTGTACCTGATTTTCTTCTTATTACAAAGTACGTTACGTAATAGCGCAGATAAGGGGGATATCGACCCTAAATATGCAATGTGGGCGGTTAACTTTGGTTACTTGCTATTAGCAGTGATACTGAATTTATGGGATACCGTACCAATGCGCAAAGTGCGTGCTAAGTTGACAAGAGGGGTTGCCTGATGTTTGGTGTTTTAGATAAGTATATCGGTCGAACCATCCTCAATTCGATTTTGATGACGCTGTTTTTGTTGGTTTCGCTTTCAGGGATCATCAAGTTTGTCGAGCAACTTCGCAAAGTGGGTGACGGTGATTACACAGCAATGAGCGCAGGGGTTTTTACCTTATTAACTGTTCCCAAAGATATCGATATTTTCTTCCCAATGGCGGCATTATTGGGCGCATTGCTGGGGTTAGGCGCGTTAGCTTCCCGCAGTGAGCTGGTGGTGATGCAAGCGTCGGGTTTTACCCGTTTGCAAATTGCGATGTCTGTGATGAAAACAGCGATTCCATTGGTTATCGTTACGATGGTCATGGGGGAGTGGATTGCACCTGCAGGCGAGCAGTGGGCGCGTAACTATCGTGCAGAAAAAATTGTTGGTAGCTCTTTGGTGGTTACGGATTCAGGCATGTGGGCGAAAGATGCCCATGACTTTATCTATATCCAACGTATTAAAGATGCGAGCACCATCCAAGATGTTTCTGTTTATCGCTTCGATGACCATCGCAAATTACAGTCTGTGATGTTTGCCGCACGCGGAACTTATGATGCGGATAAAAAGCTGTGGGTGTTATCCCAAGTTCAAGAATCTATCTTGGGTAGCCAGCAAAAAATTACGGGTTCACAGCGTTTAACTTATGATTGGAAAACCAATTTAACCCCAGAGAAATTAGGCATTGTTTCTCTGAATGCGGATTCGCTTTCGATTCGCGGTCTGTATCAGTACATCACCTATTTGAAAGAGAGTGGGCAAGTTGCTTCGGTTTATCAGCTGAGTATGTGGCAAAAAATCCTAGCGCCACTTTCTGCGGCAGTCATGATGTTGATGGCGGTTTCCTTTATCTTCGGACCTCTGCGTACGGTTCCAATGGGTGTGCGTGTGATTTCAGGGATTGTGGGCGGCTTCTTGTTTTACATCTTAAACCAAGGCTTTGGTAACTGGAGTTTGGTCTATTCCATTCCGCCAGTACTTGCGGCAGCGCTGCCGAGTGTCTTGTTCTTGGGCGTGAGTATCTTCTTGTTAGTGAAACGAAAATAGCCCATTCCCTTTAAATTGAAAAAGGCTGTAGAATCGAATGATTTTACAGCCTTTTTTATTGCTGATGGCAACTCTCCACTTCAAGAACTCACTCATTTTCTGCTGAAGATAAAATTACCGAAATTACTCAGCATCGATTGAATTTTTCCTTGTGGCTTAAATAATACTTGCTGGATCCTTTTTTGTTTCGTCTGAGATGTATATTCACCGATAATGCCAATCACATTTTTTCCACTCTTGTTGGCAATCTGTTGTGCATAAGAGAAAGCACCGCCATTGGCACTGTATGATTTTTCAATCATGTAAGCATTTTTCCAAGTTGCTTGCCTGGTTGCTTGAATGAATGATTGCTTTGCTTCGTTTATGGTATCTGTGAGTAACTTTTTATACTCAGCCGTTGCTTCAATGTTCGGATTATCCGCTTTTTCATTAACCAGTCTTGAAAAATCTATTTCGACATAGTCTGGTTTTTTAGGTTGTGGACAGATTTCTGGATGATTACGTACATTTCTGAGTTGCTGTACTAATTCAGAAATAGTGTTCCTTCCTGATTTTACGGAGCTGGGGCGCACTATGTTATGAGCGAAAAGCGGGATAATTTTCATCTTAGTTCCTTTGCTAATCATAAGTAATAAGGCCTAAGAGTAGCGAAAGGTCATACTAAAATATTGCATAAAAAGCAGACGTCTATCAAAAAAAGCAGTCGTCTAACAAAAATAACAACGAATAAAAAACTGCCTGAAGGGCTCAGGCAGTTGTCACGATAAACGTAAGTACGCGCACAAATCCGCGTTTTAAGGTAGGGGCATAACTCGCCAGTGCATTAATCGCGTCGGCGGTACCCTTTCAATTTTTCCCATACGCATGGTTAGATGATAATGAAGCAACCATATCATTCACACCTGCGGTCAACTTACTGAACTTACTACCATCTTTACGAGTCATCACCACGAATACCGCAATATTTTGCTGTGGGATCATCGCCATATAGGTATTAAATCCGCCGCCGCCGCCGGTTTTCTGGTAGATCCCCGGAATACCGTTTTTAGGCTTCATATATACCCAGCCAAGACCCAATCCATCCGCATAACCTGCAACGTCCATTCCTTTGGCATCTAACAGCTTTTCACGGGGGAAGAAAATACCTTGCTCGCGGGCTGCGGTCGCTT
This sequence comes from Providencia sp. wls1916, assembly GCF_009706585.1. Lineage (NCBI taxonomy): Bacteria > Pseudomonadati > Pseudomonadota > Gammaproteobacteria > Enterobacterales > Morganellaceae > Providencia > Providencia sp. wls1916. The sequence continues at coordinate 13,297 of NZ_WLUL01000001.1, read as the reverse complement.
TACGTAGGTTATTATCCGTGGATAAAAATTGCTGCATCCACTTTTGCATATCTGCCGGAGTAGAATACACACCACCGCTTCCTGCTGCTGCAAGGGTGTTATGGCAAGGGCTTGGCTTGGTGCCTTCCATTAAACGGGCGCACTGACTTTTGCTTGGGGTGTAGGTGGTATCCGTCATTTTCGCCGGAGATGTCACGTATTTGCTGAACAATTGCGGGTATGACTGCCCCGTCGCTTTGACCATCGCATCAGCGAGTAAATCATAGGCGAGGTTGGAATAAGCGGCTTCAGTACCCGGTGTAAAATCGAGTTTACCGGTTTTCAGCCATGTCCAACGGTTCTCTTGAGTTGGCCAAATAAAGACAGGGCGACCCCATTTTCCACCCGGTTGTTCACGAGGCAAGCCACTGGTATGGCTCGCTAAATGATACAGTCGGATAGGTTGCCCGCTGTTGTTATCAGGCACGGTAACACCGTTGTAGCTGTATTGCTGTAGCGGGTCGGTGATCGCTAATTTTTTATCTTGCTCCAGCTTAATTAAGATTTCGCTGGTCATTAATTTGCTAACAGAAGCAATGCGGATCAGGGAGTTCGGACCCGGTTTTTGTCCATTACCCGGCGCGGTTTCACCATAATAGCGAGCGAGAGTTTGGTTATTATCAATAACGATAATAGCCATGCCTCGGGCATCGCTTTCGTTATAAATTCGATTTGCATACATATCGACGATTTTGGTGACACGCTCGTAAGTTCTTCTATCGCCTTCGAATATTTGCCACTCGGAGTTACCTGCAAGCATGCCACTTGGTGAGCTTTGCGCGGTTTTTTCTGTCGTTGAGGAACAGGCCATCAATGCCGCAGACAGTGCGGATACCGACAAAATTTTAAGAAATGTTTTCTTCATGTTTGAAGCCAGCCGATATGATTGTTTATAAAAGGCTTTTCAGCCAATATTTATTTTTTCTTTGAGAAAATTTTCATGACGACACCAATTAAGATGCCAATAACCAGACCAGTGGCTATCCATCCAACAAAGCCCATAAAATATGCCTTTATTATTTTACATAAGAGTGCGGATAAACTAACAAAAATTACGCTTTGTCGCCAGTCACCGAAGGGTTAAGACAATGAAAATACTCTTAGGAAAATTAGCATAGATATTCAAATGTTGTTGAACATAACAGGGGATATTGGGCTTTTTATGGAAAGATTTTTTCAGGTGCTTTTTTTTTAATCGAACAATCTGATTGTTCAAGATAAATGTTGCCAGTCAGCATAAGGCAAGTATAATGGCACCGTTTTCCAAGAAACACATCACTTCGTGCCGGAGTGGCGGAATTGGTAGACGCAGTTGATTCAAAATCAACCGCCTTCGGGTGTGCCGGTTCGAGTCCGGCCTTCGGCACCAAAAATCAGACGCTTAGAGTGTCTTTTTTTATGTCTGGAATTCAGATGTATAAATACCTCATCACGACTTTTCCCATCCTTTTAACTATATAAATTCTAATGACACAGAATATCCAAATTAACCCTAACGTTATTAAAATTAATTATTTTTTGCATATAGAATATAGAATTATTGATTAGGTGAAAATATATCTAAATAGCGTAATGCTATGTATTAAAAAGATTTTTATTATAACTCTGAATATTTTCTATACAAAATGTAATGATAGATTTTGCTATAATACGATGATTGATTAGGATTTTTTGCAAGAAAATAGAACAACTGACTTGGTCGTGTTAGCATTATTCATTAATTTTAATTCGATTAGGTGAAAAGTTTTTATGTCTTATCAATCTCCTCAGTTTTCTCAAACAGAAACAGATCTTATTAACTTAATTAATCGTACACAACAGTTTACATGGAATGGCTGTATTTATGATGTTGTGAAAGCGAGTAAACCCAGTACAAGCAAGGGTGAATGCAAAACAGATGTGTTTATTAAAACCCTGCAAGGAAACTTTAAAATATCAATAAAACAATCCAATGCAGATTTTTTAGAAAATAAGATATCTTATGAGCGAGCAAGCCAAATTTTTGGATATGACACAGATTCTATATTACGTAGAAGTATTGGAACTATTAAACAAAGTTTTCAAAATCACCCTTTAATTTGCTTTAAAAAAATGGGAAGGACAGAAGAAAAAACGATCCTTTTAGGTTGGAAATTTGAGCTATTGAACAAAATGAGTGGCAATAAATCAGGAGTTCTTCAGTTGACTGACGAACAAAAGCTAAATGTTTACTCTGGTCATCTACTGTCAAGAGATAAACGTGATGCATTTGTTGATGGGCAAGTCATAGCTGATTCGGGAGTAGCTGACTATATACTTGAAATTGATAAGGTTATAGGACATAACCTTCAATTTTATATAAACAAACTTAGACCTATCCATGACTTTTCTAGGCAACAAACTATCTATTTTGCTTGTAAGGCATTGAATTATCGTTCATTGGTGGATAAATGGGATGGGGATAGGCCTTTAGCCGTATATGTCAATTGGTGCTTACATAATGGTGAGCTTAAAAGTTCTATTTGTTATGACCGACCTCTTCAAGTTAAAGGGAATGTTATTGGCGATAAGATTAGAGGTATTTTAAGGACGCTAAATATTAATAAGGATAATTTTGATGAATTGAAAAAATATTATTCAGGTAATGCGTATCCTTGATAATTATATGAAAGGGGACTTGTGGAGGTCCCCTTTTATATCAATTAATGTTGGTCAAGATGTTTACGAATACTAGTAGCTAATACTTTAGCAAAAGGAACCGCAACTGCATTACCAATCATTTTGTAACCGACGGCTACGTTTTTATATAAAAACTCAAAACTATCAGGAAACCCTTGTATACGAGCACATTCTCGAACACTTAACCGTCTATATTCATGACCTGTTATGAATGTAAACTTGTCAGTTTCAACCTTTTCCATTTTGGGGGCGCTAGGGTGAATTGGAGCGTGCCGTCCACCGGCTTGTATTGTAAATGATGGTTCATCCCATGATCTAACTCTATTACGTGACATAAACATGGATGAAAAATCACCGATCATATACTCGTGATTCACGATTTGAACATTTGGATTTGGCTTTTGCCCACTAAGAGCTGGGACAGCTAAGCCATCAAGATCTTTAATGATATCTTTGAGAGTTTTTCTTTCTTTTTTTTCAATAGGTTCTGGAAAAGTATAAGAAATATTCAGATCGCTTCTGAAGCCAACGAAAATCACACGTTTCCTATCTTGAGCTACACCATAATCTACTGCATTAAGCATTTTATAATAGAGATCATAGCCCGCTTCTTTAAACATTTTCTTTATGTTATCAAGAGCATCTTTATGTCTAGAATGTTCCATACCACTAACATTTTCAGCAAGAAAAAACTTTGGCTTTTTTGCCTCTAAGATTCTAATGAAATCAAAAAAAAGCTGACCTCGCTTATCATTAATACCTCTTTGGGCACCAGCTTCACTCCAACTTTGGCATGGCGGTCCCCCAATAATTCCATCACATTCAGGAACTTCATCAGAGGTAATATTGGTGATACTACGCTGATCTAGCTCAGTGTGTGGATGATTTTTCTTGTAAGTATCCCAAATATCTTTGTCAAATTCATTAGCCCAAATCACATTGAAGCCAGCTTGTTCAAATCCAAGATCTAGTCCACCTGCACCGGCAAAAAATGAAACGATTCTATTAGACATATTTTTGTAGTTCACTAGTTTGTTAAGATATTTCAGAGTATAGCAAAGTACTGTATAAAAGGCCAGTTTTATATGTTTGTGTCAACTTTCCATTAATTGAGGCATTCCAGATTAGAGTCTTCTAAATAGCCACCAGTATATCAACTCTTGGCGCATGCAGCTTTGACTTATCGTTTTGGTGAGGAACATCAACCGATTACCGAAAAACAAGTATTACACTCTTGCAGCTTGGAAGATAAGAAAAATGAATTATGGATGGTATACCAACACTTGCAGGAGAACTTAACCAAAGGTGAATTATCAGGCAGAAATACGAAAAGTAAGTGAACTCGTACACGTTCGATGAATGGCATCGATGGTGATATTAAATTGAAAAAGACGTTATGGGGGAAGACAGAAAAAATGTAGGGGCATTTTTTTAATGCAGTAGTTTAAGTTATATATTTATCTAATATTATCAATTGCTTAATTATACGGTTTTTTCAGTATTGAGCACTTGCTATGAATTATATTGTTTAATATTTATTTCTCATTAATATTATGATTAAAATAGTCTTATTTAATTTAAAACTAGACTGATAACCTTTGAAATAAAAAAATAATTAGATGGTTCTATTTGTTTTCTAATCGTTTTAATTTAATCTTTTAATAATTATTCTTGATTTTCTTATATAAAGTCAAGGCGATAATCGTTCGTATTTTAAAGATTACACTACTTGATTTATAAATAGAGGCCCTAGTCCCTTGATTGAAAGCGTGTGGGTTGAAATATCACCGATTTGTACTTTTCCCTTCTAAAATTGATGCAAAACAAGTTAACAAGCTTCAACCAAATTCATTAAGCGCTATCATAGGAAAATCTGTGAAGTATTAAAATATCGGGCTAAAACGACTCTCCCAAGCTCGTTATTGATTCTTCTGATTTCTAAAATAACTATTGAGAAATACCTATGCAGCTTATTACATTACCACAGGGGCTAGTTCATGATTAGTGGCTTATTTATTGGTCTACTTTTTGGTGCGCTACTCCAGTCAGGACAATTTTGCTTTGTTTCTGGCTTCAGAAATATTGTTTATCAGAGAAATACGCGTTTTCTTACGGCACTATTGATTGCTATCTCTATTCAAGCGGTTGGATTTTTTGCTTTGCAATCAATGGGATTGATAACGATTCCAGAAGGCACATTACCTGTAACTGCCACAATTATCGGTGGCTTTTTATTTGGTGTAGGCATGGTATTAGCAGGTTGCTGCGGCGGCGGGGCTTGGTTCCGCTCTGGTGAAGGGTTAACTGGAACATGGCTCACATTATTTGCGTTTATTGTCACGATGGCATCCGCTTGGAAAGGAAGTTTAAAGCATTGGATTGACCCGTTATTAACCCACCCAGCACAGATTGATACCATCGATAAAACATTGAACATCTCTCCGTGGTATCTGGTTGCGATATTAATTATCGTCACGATTGGCTTACTGATTTATCAGCATCGCCACCCGCGCTATTCACCTCCGCCATTAGGAAAATATAAGCAATTACCCCTTAACTTAACGGCGGTATTTATTGGGATCCTCGGGATTATTGCTTGGTATTTGAGTGCGGAAAGTGGACGTAATTTTGGTTTTGGGATCTCAGTGCCTTCTGCGAATGTGGTTCAATATCTCGTCACTGGTCAGCAGCGTTACCTTAATTGGGGAACCTTATTTGTTATTGGTATTTTAGCAGGCTCCATGATCAGCGCCAAGCTCCGAGGTGAGTTTGCATTAACATTGCCCCCTGACGGGAAAACGGTTGTAAAACGCCTAATGGGTGGAGTTGTGATGGGAATAGGGGCAACACTAGCGGGAGGATGCACCGTCACTAACTCACTGGTGGCAACCGCCTATTTCTCTTGGCAGGGGTGGATTTCAACATTTATGGTGATGGCGGGTGTTTGGCTCACAAGTTATTTCATCAGACCGACACAGTGCAGAATATAGGAAAAAAAATGAAGGCAAAATTAGCCATTTTATTATTATCAGTTTGGTTGTCGGGCTGTGATCAGACCGTAGTAAAAGATATTAGTATTGATGAGTTATCGAAGAATCTAAATAATCCAGATTATCTTATTATCGATACCCGACCAGATAGCCTATTTTTTGGTTTTAAAGATAAAGACGCTGCGCGTGGTGGTCATATACAAGGCGCTATGCAATTTACGACGGGCTGGCTGGACTTTATTGATGAAGATAAGTTTACTCACTTCGTGGAAGAAAAAGGAATTACCAAAGAAAAAACACTGGTTTTCTATGATAGCAATCTCGATGATTTAGAGCGTGTCACCGCGGAATTTGCAGCTAAAGGTTATAAGGTACTCGCATTTAAAGAGTTCATTAAATATGCCAATGCAGATTATCCGATGGATAAATATCCCAATTATTGGATGAGTGTTTCGCCAAGCTGGGTCAATGCGGCGCTGAAGGGCGAAAAACCTGAAAGCTATACCAGTGACCAAAAGCCTATCATTTTTGAAGTCTCTTGGGGGGATGCGGAGCAGTCAAAATCGTATTCTACTCATATTAAAGGTGCCTACCATTTTAATACTGACTGGATTGAAAATGGGCCAGTATGGAACCTATCCGAACCGAATGTGATTGAACATAATTTATTGAAAAATGGTATCCATAAGGATACGCCAGTGGTGGTTTATTCTGAAAACCAGATGGCCGCATTACGCGTATTATGGGCATTAAAATGGGCGGGTGTGGAAGATGTTCGCTTTCTTAATGGCGGTTTAAATGTCTGGGTTGATGCGGAATTACCAACAGAAACCGTGATGAATATACCTGTACCGATTACAGATTTTGGGACATCTATTCCAGCAAATCCTCAGGTCAACATTTCTATGCCTGCGGAAGCGATACAAGCACAACAAGCGGGATTAAAGCTAATCAGTAATCGTACTTGGGATGAGTATACGGGGAAAATTACGGGGTATGATTATATTCCACGTAAAGGCGAGCCTGCTGGGGCTATCTGGGGATTTGGCGGTAAAAACGCGAACGATATGTCTGACTATTATGATCCTGACGGCACGTTACGTAATCCAGAAGAGATATTTGCCCTTTGGAAAACACAAGGCATTGAGCCATCAGACCACGTTGCTTTTTATTGTGGTACAGGGTGGAGAGCCAGTGTTTCATGGTTTATGACTCAAATGGCGGGATGGGAAAATAGCCAGATCTATGATGGCGGCTGGAATGCATGGCAAATGGATCCTGAATTACCGGTACTCAATAATGCGCAGAGTAAAATCACCAAACCAAGCGCATTGAATGACTTTGGCGAAATCGTGAAAAAACCGGGACAATCTTGTAAAAGCTAATCAGGTCTCTGGTTAAACGGTAAAGTGGGGAAATATCATGGTAGAACAATCACTACCATGATATGACCTCAAATTAACTTAGTGCGATGGGTTATTATCTTCTTTTGACTTCTCTTGTTCTAAGACTTCACGATACCAGCGTGGGTGATGTTTTCTTGCCCACCCCCGCGTTACCCAGCCTTCCACCATGCTACGAATTGAGCCTTTGACCCAAAAAGCCGCATAAGCATGAACGATAACGGTAATGATCAACACTATCGCTGATATTGAATGAGCCAGTAGCGCAATTCGGATCACGCCAATAGAAAAATAATCGGCAAAATAAGGTCGCCAGATAATAATGCCACTGACGGTTAAGATAATGAGGCAGAGACTAAGCGCCCAATAAATACCTTTCTGACCAAGATTATAATGGCCGATATCGCCAGCTTCTTCATTGCGCAGTACTTTATGAATATTCTTTGCCCAAATAAGATCTTGTTTATCCACAAAGTTATGCTTCAAATATCTGAAAAACATGAAGATAAACATGAACGCCATGAGGCATCCAACAAAGGGATGTAACAGCCGCGATAATTGTGGAGTACCTAAAATATTCATAAACCAATTCAATGAGGGGAAAAAGAATCCCAAACCACTGAATGCCGTAAATACAAAGGCAATGACCACTAGCCAGTGATTAATACGTTCTGACGGAGTATGGCGTAAGATTTCATCACTGTTCTTTTTCATCATGGTTGCTCCTCTTTGTGTTCGGATTGTTCCGTTTTAGAAGCGGCTTCCATATCTTTAAGCGCTTCTTCTTCATCTTCTTTGGTTGTGTGGTTTGGTCCAATACCAAAGTAATGGAAAACCGCCCCCGCAAACGTTGCAGCAAAACCAACAGCAGCAAGCGGCTTCCAGATTCCTTTCCAGAATTTAACCGTTTCACTGATTTCAGGATTTTCAGGCAATCCATGATACAAATTAGGTTTATCTGCATGATGAAGAACATACATGACGTGAGTTCCACCAACTCCTTGTGGATCATAAAGCCCAGCATGTTGATAGCCACGGGTATTCAATTCTGAAACACGCTCTTGTGCGAGGTTTTTCATATCCAGCTTGCTACCAAAATGGATAGCACCCGTTGGACAGGTTTTTACACAAGCAGGTTCTTGACCAACATCGACACGATCAACGCATAACGTGCACTTATAGGCGCGGTTATCATCCTGATTGATGCGAGGCACATCAAATGGGCAACCTGCAATACAATAACCACAGCCAATGCAATGTTCAGATTGGAAATCAACAATCCCATTCGCATATTGCACAATAGCCCCTTCTGCTGGGCAGGCCTTTAAACATCCGGGATCTGCACAGTGCATGCAGCCATCTTTACGAATTAACCACTCTAGCTTGCCGTTTTCTTCAACTTCAGAAAAACGCATAACAGTCCATGATTTTGCTGTTAAATCAATAGGGTTATCATAAACACCGATATTCGTACCGACTTTGTCCCGAATATCGTTCCACTCTGAACACGCAACTTGGCAAGCTTTACAACCAATACAGATTGTTACATCAATGAGTTTTGCAACTTCTTCCTGATAATCACGAACTTGAGGCGCAGGCGTTAAGGAGTTAGTCGCAGAGCGACGGATAATATTTTGAGATTGCATTGACATAATTTCTCCTTAGGCTTTTTCAACATTGACTAAAAACGCTTTATATTCAGGGGTGAATGCATTCGCATCACCAACCGATGGCGTCAATGTGTTAGCGAGGAAACCTTTCTGTGTTGCTCCCTCAAAGCCCCAGTGACACGGAATGCCAATGGTTTCGACGACTTTTCCATTAATCGTGAGCGGTCGAATGCGTTTGGTGACGACCGCTTTGGCTTTAATAAAACCGCGTTTGGCGCTGACTCGGACTTCGTCACCTTGTTGAATACCTTTTTGTAAGGCTAGCTGTTCGCCAATCTCAATAAACTGATCTGGCTGTGCGATGGCATTGATCAGAGAATGTTTTGTCCAGTGGCGAAATAGCTCGGTGATGGAGTAGGTTGTTGCCACATACGGAAAATCTTTGGCGTTACCTAAATGGTCTGCATCATAGCTATACAGCCGAGCAACGGGGTTACGAGAAACCGCGGAGTGCAATAAATTATGTTCTACCGGTGATTCAAAGGGTTCATAGAATTCGGGGAATGGGCCATCGGCCATTTTATCCACGGCAAATAAGCGGCCAACGCCTTCAGGTTGCATAATAAAGGGACCAACACCACTGTCTGGTGGCGCGTTACTAAAATCGGGAACATCAAATCCTCCCCATTTTGTGCCATCCCATTTAATCAGTTGTCGATTTTCATCCCACGGTTTACCACTTGGATCAACGGATGCGCGATTATAAAGTACTCGACGATTTTGGGGCCAAGCAAACGCCCAACCCGGCGTACAACCTAATCCGGATGGATCAGCGTTATCGCGGTTTGCCATTTGGTTGCCTTTTTCTGTCCAGCAACCGGAATAAAGCCAACAAAAGCTGGCAGTAGAACCGTCAGATTTCAGTTGATGAAAACCATCAATCTGTTGACCTTTCTTCAGTAATAATTTGCCGGAATCATCAAAGATATCTTGCATTGCTTGACCATTCGCTTCTCTAGCGACCTCTTCGGGTTGAGGATCATAAGGGTCAATATAGTTCCAAGAGAGATTCATCAACGGTTCAGGACAAACGCCGCCTTCTTCACGATAAAGTTGGCGTAAGCGCATTAATAAATGCCCAAGAATTTTACCGTCATGCCATGCTTGAGCTGGTGGGCGCGCGCCCGCCCAGTGCCATTGTAACCAACGACCAGAGTTTGCTATCGAGCCGTTTTCTTCAGCAAAGCAAGATGAAGGGAGGCGGAAAACTTCAGTTTGGATATCTGCGGTAGTGACATCATTCATTTCGCCATGGTTTTGCCAGAAGTTAGAAGATTCAGTCACCAGTGGGTCGATGATGACTAAATATTTGAGCTTGGCGAGCGCTGCACTACTTTTATTTTTATCAGGGAAAGCCGCTAAAGGGTTAAAACCTTGAACAATATAGCCATTCATTTTCCCATCAATCATCATCTGGGTTTGAGCCATAATATCGTAGCTTTTATCCCACTTCGGTAGCCAGTGATAGCCCCACTCATTACTTGCTGTCGCACTATCCCCCCAAAAACTTTTCATTAAGCTAATAAAAAAGTCGGGTGTCCTTTTCCAGTAGTTGACTTGGTCTGGCACAATTGCGCTTGGGGTGATTTGTGACAAATAGGTTTGTAGCGAAGTTTGTTTTTCATTCGGCAAAGGCATATAGCCCGGAAGATTTAAAGATAACAACCCTAAATCGCTATAACCTTGAATATTTGAGTGTCCTCGTAACGCATTGACGCCACCACCAGGCATTCCCACATTACCCAGTAACAGTTGGATCATACCTGCGGTACGGATAGTTTGAGCGCCACCAGTATGGTGTGTCCATCCGAGTGCATACAAAATCGTGGCGGTGCGGTTGTTGACTGAGGTTGATGCAAGTTGCTCACAAATATAAATAAAATCTTCAATTGGCGTGCCACATAACGTCGTCACCATTTCTGGCGTATAGCGAGCTACGTGCTGTTTCAATAAATTCCAGACACAGCGTGGGTGCTGAAGAGATTTATCTTTTAGAGCATGACCATTTTCATCCGTTTCATAGTGCCAAGAACTACGATCGTATTGTTGGTTATCTTTATCAAAGCCACTAAAGAGGCCATCGTTAAACTGATAATCTTCACGAACGATTAAAGGTGCGTTGGTATAGGCTTTCACATACTCATGTTGGATTTTATCATTTTCAATGAGATAGCGGATAACGCCTAATAAAAATGCGGTATCAGAACCTGCACGAATAGGGGAGTACAAATCTGCGACGGAGGCACTACGGTTAAAACGTGGGTCAACCACAATAACTTTGGCATTATTTTTAATTTTGGCTTCGATAACCCACTTAAAACCAACCGGATGCGCTTCTGCGGGGTTGCCACCCATGATTAAAACCACGTTGGCATTTTTAATGTCGACCCAGTTATTGGTCATGGCGCCACGACCAAAAGTAGGGGCAAGTGCCGAAACAGTCGGTGCGTGACAAAGTCTGGCTTGGCAATCGATGGCTAACATGCCGAGTGACCGCGAAAATTTATTATCGAGGATACCAGTTTCATTACTTGCCGCAGATGAACACAACATACCCGTTGTCAGCCAGCGGTTAACTTCTTGGCCTTTTTCATTGTGAGTCACGAAGTTATCATCGCGATCTTTTTTCATTAATCGCGCAATTTTATCTATCGCTTCATTCCATGAAATTCGCTCCCATTTATCGGAACCTGCTTTGCGATATTCAGGGTATTTTAAGCGGTTTTCACTATGAATATAGTCGATAAGACCGGCACCTTTTGGGCATAGAGAGCCTCGGCTAACCGGATGGTCTGGGTCACCTTCGATATGGTAAATGGATTTATCTACATTCTTGGCGCCGTCACCCAGACTGTACATCAAGATGCCACAGCCCACTGAGCAGTAAGTGCAGTTATTTCGGGTTTCTATTGAGCGTAATAGTTTATATTGGCGAGTGCTTGCAAAGGATACATTAGGGGCAAAACCGAGTAGTGCGGCAGAGGTTCCAGCCATGCCACCCGCACAAATTTTAAAAAAAGACCGTCGACTGACTTGCATCAGCGTCTCCTTGTAAATTGATTAGAAATACCAAGGCTAGGCAGTTAAAAAAAACAGCCTATCCAGAGTGGGTTTTCATTTTTCAATCATTCAAGACAGACCTGAGCATCATAAGAACTCAATGTAATGAACTACAACATAAAATGATGGGAGCGAATTATAAAGGTTAAAAAAAATAAATCCATATTAATAATATGGTCATACCCACACATAAAAAACAACATATTATTTAACCAATAATAATCAAAAAGTGATCGTGAAATAGCGTTTTAGTCACTATTTATCTTCTTAAAAATAGGGGTAAGTTAGTTATTTAATTTTTTTAAAATTTCCCCATCGTCATTGCTGTTGAGCAACTCTTCTGAATATAAGCCAAAGCGATTTGCACCTTATTGATGCAAACCGCTTTTTATCGATCCCAAATACGAAACTAATACATATACTTAATACCAAACATTGCTTGAGTATCACTGTAGCCGGAATCGCCGAGTTGCTGAGAAACGTTCCCCCACAGGTTCAAGTTCGAGTTAATCTGGCCTTCAATACCGATTTTCACTTCCCCAGTATTGCGGGTGCCGGCAATATTAAACTGCTCGCCATTCATCTTCACACCATACTGTTTGCTGTTATAAATCCAGTTAGTTTCGACAAAAGGCTCAAAGTTGCGACCTTTACCTTCATCAATGGCATTGTGGCCATGTAGGTAAGCCCGTAATCCCAGGCGTGTACGGATATTGTTTTCTCCGCTGCTACTGACGAGGGTGCCATTGACTTCGGTATGGTCATTCGCTTTCACACCTTGCCACGTCACTTGCGCTTTAGGTTGCAGATAGAAAGTATTGACCATCTCATTGGTGGTGTATTCCCCCATTTTGAAGGTATAACCGGACTCTACAGAAGCCGTCATGCCTCGGGATTTATATTTCTCGGTGGCAAGCTGATGACCATTAACCTCATGATCAAACCAGTTATACAGCGCCCAAGTATCAACATATAACCCAGATTTATCGGCTTCATTCGTATACCAAGTACCGTAAAGCCCTACGCTGTAACCACTTGTATTACCTTTGGAATCATAGCCATTACGGTGATTTTTGGTTTTGCTGTTCTGGTGAGCGTATCCCGCCATCACACCCACATGGTAACGATTAAGCCCATCGGTCGACCAATTGGTAACATCACCACCCAATTGGATAACGTAACGGTTATCCCGTGTATTTAGCGATCCTTGCGCCACTTGGGAACGGTTAAAGCCACCTACATTGCGTAGCCACATCGAGGTCACTTTGGTTTCGCCTGTTAACGCATCTGTATACTGAGTCTCCCCCAAACGGTCATGAAGTCGCAGATCAAACAGAGTATTGGCAGCTTGCATATTACTGATGTAAGTTCCCACTTCTGGCCGAGGTGGCGGCTTAACAGGGTCGACAGGTTTAACGGGGTCAACGGGGTCAACGGGGTCAACGGGGTCAACAGGGTCAACAGGGTCAACAGGGTC